>JBIIGE010000002.1:0-62554 GCA_044236555.1 Aquirufa sp. | reverse complement strand
GGGTGTGGAGTAGAAAATTTATTTATGACAGGCAGGTGATTGATCATCCTTTGGCATTACAAATACCTTTGCTTGATGCCAAAGACCCAGAAATCAGCGTCGAATTCTTGAAATTCAAACGTCAACGTAAAATTTCCAACTGGTTAGCCGGTTGTTCTACCGCACTCGCTTTTTCCACCTTTATAAGCAAAGGCGGTATTTCTGACGGCTTTTATTGGTCAGCATTAGGGGGTATTGCTATCGCAAATGTGTACATTGGAACAGTAAGTAATAGGCATTTTAACAAAGCCTTGAAACGATATAACGAATTGAGTAAAGCCCAAATGGGGATTAAAGTAAGCTCCACTGGAGCAGTAGGAGTAGGAATCACATATCCATTATAAAATAAATAGAATGAAAGTTGCAGTAGTAGGCGCCACTGGACTAGTAGGCGGAGAAATTTTGAAAGTATTAGCGGAAAGAAATTTTCCTGTCACGGAGTTAATCCCAGTAGCATCCGAGCGTTCAATCGGTAAAAAGGTAAATTTTAAAGGCCAAGACTTCACGATTGTGGGTTACGAAACTGCAATTTCGATGAAACCAAACGTAGCCATTTTCTCAGCAGGCGGAAGCAGCTCATTAGAAATGGCTCCTAAATTTGCAGCTGCTGGCATCACCGTAGTGGACAACTCGTCTGCTTGGCGCATGGATCCGACGAAAAAATTAGTCGTTCCAGAAATCAATGCAAGCACGTTGACCAAAGAAGATAAAATCATTGCAAACCCGAATTGCTCGACCATCCAAATGGTGGTCGTATTAAATCCTTTGCACAAAAAATACAAAATCAAGCGTGTAGTCGTTTCCACTTACCAATCAGTCACAGGAACTGGAAAGGCAGCTGTCGATCAATTATTCGATGAGCGCGCTGGAAAAACGGATTATGCGAAAGTGTATCCACACAAAATCGACTTAAACGTATTGCCTCACATTGATGTTTTCCAAGATAATGGCTACACGAAAGAGGAGATGAAGATGATTTTAGAGACCAATAAAATCATGATGGACGATTCGATCAAAGTAACCGCAACGACGGTTCGTATTCCTACGATCGGCGGACACTCGGAGGCAGTAAATATCGAGTTCGAAAACGACTTTGATTTAGCAGAGGTTCGTACGATCTTAGAAAAAGAAGAGGGAATAATCGTTCAAGATGATCCGAAGAACTTCTTATATCCGATGCCGATAACGGCACACGGAAAAGACGAGGTATTTGTAGGTCGTATCCGTCGTGATGAGTCCCAAAAGAATACCTTGAATCTGTGGATCGTAGCAGACAACTTGCGCAAAGGAGCTGCCACAAATGCGGTTCAAATCGCAGAATATTTAGCGGCTCATCACCTGATCTAATGACCAGACTCAGTGTCAATATCAATAAAATTGCCACCTTGCGTAATTCACGAGGTGGTCATAATCCAGACCTCATTCAGGTGGCTTTGGATTGTGAACGTTTTGGCGCACAAGGAATTACAGTTCACCCACGCCCGGATGAGCGTCACATTCGTTACGCGGATGTGTATGCATTAAAAGAGCGCGTTACAACGGAGTTTAATATCGAAGGTAATCCGATGGAGGCCTCTTTTGTCGAATTAGTTTTAGCGGTGAAACCTGAGCAGGTAACTTTAGTTCCGGATGCTTTAGGCCAAATCACCTCTAACCACGGATGGGATACGATTAAACACCAAGAATTGTTGAAGAGCCTGATCGCCCCATTCAAAGAGGCAGGTATTCGCACATCCATCTTCGTAGACCCAGTCTTAGAAATAGTCGAAGCCGCTGCAACCACTGGAACGGATCGCATCGAATTATATACGGAACCTTACGCGCATGATTTCCCTTCGAATCCTACGCAAGCCGTTGCCTCTTACCGCAAAGCAGCATTCAAAGCACATCAAATCGGATTAGGCATTAACGCCGGACATGATTTAAGCCTAGAAAATTTAGCTTTCTTTGCAGCGAATGTGAATCCTTTGGACGAAGTTTCCATCGGCCATGCGCTCATCTGCGATGCACTTTATTACGGCTTAGAGAATACGATTCAACTCTACCGCAGACAACTGAAATAAAAAAAGGGGCTTCGATCGATACCGAAGCCCCTTTTTTATGTAGTAATTAATTATTCAACTGCACCAGTCAGTACAACCGCACCACCAGCAACTGATAATTTAATTGTCTGCACTTTACCAGCCGCACGACCAAAAGTGATCTCTGCCTCATACCCTTGCAATGATGTAGCAAACGTATCTGGCGTAGATGCCGCTGTTAAAACCGCCGCTTCAGATGGATTCGAATCCGACGAAATCATCAATTTGCCGTCTTTTGCGACAACAATCATTTTCTTCACATATTCGTTATCTGCCATTTTAAAGGTAGCTGCATAATCAGCAATCCCACCAGCAGCAGACGCAACTGCAGCACCCGCTTTAACGCCTTCTAACGTTTGGCCTTGCGCTTCAATTTTCAATTTTGTTACCGCTCCACCTACACGAGTAAAGCTAATATCGCCACCCATTCCACCTAACACAAAAGCATCAGGCTTGCTACCAGGAGTTAACTCTGTGTCTGGAAAACCTTCCGCTGACATGATTAATTTTCCTTCTTTGTCCGCTAATTTCAAGACTTTTACATAAGGATTATCGCTCATTGTGTATTCACCCGCATAATCAGCGGCTTTTTGAGCAGTAGAAACAAAGGCCAAACAAGTCAGGGCCATAGCTGACACAATTGAACGTAGATTTTTCATTTTTTCTTAAAAGTTTAGGTGTTCAAAATTACGGATTAAAATGAGCTTCCAAATTTTGTTATCGAAATTTATTCAAAAAGAAATAAAATTTTGGATGTAAAAAAGATTTATTTAATATTGCGTCACAAACAATTCGCCCATTTAGCCCCTACTGCATGAGATAAACCTCTACATTAACCATTTTACTTTTTTATGAGCAAAATACCCGTTAATGATGCAGCGTTAATTTCCGCGTACATACAAGGTGATTCTAAAGCGTTTGAGACTCTTCTTAATCGCAGTAAATCGAAAGTTTACACGACTATTTATTTAATTGTGAAAGACCGCTATGTGGCGGAAGACCTTTTGCAAGAAACTTATATCAAAGCTTTGGACGTTATTAACCAAGGCAAATATAATGAAGAGGGGAAATTCCTTCCCTGGATCGTACGCATCGCCCACAACATGGCGATCGATCACTTCCGAAAAGAGAAGCGTTACCCTAAAATTGTATTAGACGATGGCTCACCACTTTGGAATAGTTTTCAATTTTCTGAAGAAAGTTCAGAGGACAAACAATTAAAAGAAGATTCGATCGTTAACATTAAGGACTTGATAAAAAAACTTCCAGATGAGCAGCGCGAAGTGCTCGTGATGCGTCATTACGAAGAATTAAGCTTCCAAGAAATTGCCGATTTAACCCATGTTAGTATCAATACAGCATTAGGGCGTATGCGTTATGCGCTCATTAACCTGCGTAAAATGTTAGAGAAACAAAACCTTGCCTATGACAAAAAACTCTACCCCGAATGACCTGATTAAACACCTTTATGAGCCTGAAATAGGGTTCCAGCAAACATTAAATGAAGACGAGAAGCAAGAGCTTGCTCGTTTAAAACAGGTCCAAAATTTGCTGAATTTGGCTTATACCGAGCCCTCCGAAAGGAGCATAGAGAACATTCTCGAACATGCTCGTCAGAGTAAAAAGCCCCTTGCACACTAGGGGCTTTTTTATTCAAAAAATCTCGCTAATTTTAAAAAAAATCAAATCCTATGGACGCAGCTAAAGTTGACCTATTTATCATGACCCATGGTAAGAGTTTTGAAACGCATCAATTATCATATATTCGAGAGAAACTGCTTGAGCTAGATGATTCCCAATGGATTATAATACAGCATGTGCAAATTAAAGACCCCGTTCTTAGCCTGATTGTGTCTATTGTGGCTGGTGGCTTAGGGATTGATCGATTCCTGATCGGCGATACTGGAATAGGCATAGCAAAATTACTTACCTGCGGCGGAATAGGGATTTGGGCAATCATCGATTGGTTTTTTATTATGGATGCAACGCGCGCCAGAAACTTTGCTCTATTACAACCCTATTTAGTTTAATGACCCGTCAGCAGCTTTACAGAACTATCTTACTAGCCTGCACTGCTGGATTTATTTATTTGTGGACAGGAATAGGCTTCCCTTGTTTTTTCAAAACAATCACCGGCATTCCTTGTCCGTCCTGCGGAACGACTCGCTTTCTTTTAGGGGATTTCACCCATGGAAACCCACTTGGTATCATCGTAGGATTCGCTATGCTATTACCCATTGGTGTAATTTTTGACCTGTTCACTGGAGGTGATCGGGTATTTCGGATGTATCTTTGGGTGGAGAAAAAGTGTCGCCAGCCTTTGCTTGCGGCTTTTTTAATCGGGATGGTGGTGTTGAATTGGATTTGGACGATAGCTAAAGGATTATAATGTTAAAAAAGGAGCGATTTCAGGCTTTTGTGGATCATTTTTCAACGCGCTTTCCCGAAGCGGAAACCGAATTGCATTATACGAATCCCTTCGAATTGTTAGTGGCAGTGGTTTTATCCGCACAATGCACTGATAAACGCATCAACCAAGTCACTCCTGCCCTATTTAAGCGATTTCCAGATGCAAAATCTTTGGCGGAATCTAGTGTAGAAGAGATTTTTTCCTACATTCGCTCCGTCTCTTATCCGAATAATAAGGCAAAACATCTCTTAGGTTTAGGCCAAAAAATCACCGATCAATTCGCCGGCGAAGTACCCGAAACGATGGATGATTTACAAAGTTTACCGGGAGTAGGCCGCAAAACGGCAAACGTCATCGCGTCGGTCATCTACAATCAGCCTGCAATGGCCGTGGATACACATGTATTTAGAGTTTCACAGCGACTAGGACTCGTTCCAAAAACGGCGAATACACCACTAAAAGTAGAAATGGCTTTGATCAAAAATTTACCAGACGAAGTGATTGCGACAGCTCATCATTGGTTGATTCTACATGGCCGCTACATTTGTTTGGCTAGAACCCCTCAATGCGCAAAATGTGACATTACCCATTTCTGTGCGTTTTTTCAGAAAAATAACAAGGGATGAGCCTAGTCGAGATCTTAGCCATTATTGCCTCTTTAGCCGGCGTGTTTCTTAGTATGGCTAAGAAAAGTGCGGCATGGATTTGCAATATCATTGCCTCAGGACTTTATGGATATGTTTTTTGGCAAAATGGGCTCTATTCTGACATGGAATTGCAGGGATTCTTCATTTTAATGGCTCTGTATGGCTGGTGGACTTGGTCCCGCGCAGAGCAAAATTGGAAACCTGAAAGAGCTTCAAATTCGCAACTTATGGGAGGTCTTGCCATAGCGCTACTTTTCGGTGCCGGATCTGGATTTTTACATTTGAACTATTTCCCTTCCGTCAGCTTCCCTTTTTTAGATGCCAGTTTAACTGGCTTAAGTATTTATGGCACCTGGCTTGCGACGAGACGCAAAATCGAAAACTGGCTCGTATGGATTGTGGTCGATATCGCCTACGTAGGAATGTATGCCACGAAAGAATTATGGGGCACGGCTGCCCTCTATTTGGTCTTTATTATTTTAGCCATAAAAGGCTACCTAGACTGGCTTAAACCCCTGAAAAACAGCGATTAAAAAATTTGTCAGAGATTTTATCCGTTATATTACCTTATTCCGATCGAGCTAATTATATTTGTGCCCTATTACAAAAAATCATATTTTAGATTATGGCGAACGAAGAAAAACAAAGATACTCTGCCGAAGAATTGAAGGAGTTTGAACAGATCATCAAAGCGAAGTTAGAAGACACCCAAGCAGAATTAAAATATTTAAGAGAAGCGTTAAGTAAGAAAAACGATACGGGAACAGACGCAACTTCCGGAAACTCGAAAGTAATGGAAGATGGAGCTGATACTGCAGAAAAAGAAAACTTAAACCAATTAGCTGTTCGTCAACAAAAATTTGCTGTTAATCTGGAAAATGCATTAATGCGCATTAAAAACGGGACTTATGGCGTATGTATTGATTCAGGAAAGTTAATTTCCAAAGAACGTTTACGCTTAGTACCGCACACGCAACACTCGATTGAAGCGAAGTTAAAGCAAAAATAAAATGGGTTTTTTCGAAAACAACCGCCTAGTTGAATTAATAACTAACTATCTCAAAACACAATTTGAGATCATCAAGTTAGATATTCAGGAAAAACTAGAGGAGATCCTTGTTCGGATTTTCAAACTATTTTTAGTGGCAACTGGTTTCGGAATTACCTTATTCTTCCTTCTTTTAGGCGGATCTGAATGGCTCAATCAAGTTTTAGAGAGCCGTTTTATCGGTTATTTCATCATGGCTGGTATCATTGGCGTAGCTAGCATCGTTCTTTTCTTATCCTTAAAACCACGCGAAAATGAGTCAGAATAAAGAGAAAAGAGAAGAATTAGAAAGCCAAGCAGCTGAAATTCAAGAAAAATTAACGGAAACCGTCACTGAATACAAAAAAGTGGGAAACCAGATGTTAATCGCTGGAGGCATTGTAGCCGGCGCTTACCTTTTGTATTCGACCTTCTCTGGTTCAAAGAAAAAAGGTTCTATTGTGGGTGATGCTATTAAGTCCTACGCCCTAGCGCTTGCACTCTCGTATGCAAAAGATTTACTAGTTGATTACCTAGCTTCACTAGAGCAAGAAACTGAATCAGCCGCTACCGTCGAAGAAACCTCTTCGGAAAAAGCCTAACTCGTACACTAGACTACCGATTACCGACTACCGGCTACTGTTTACCGTCTACTAATTCTCCATCAAATACGCCTTAATAAACTCATTAATCTCCCCGTCCAGCACCGCATCTGTATTCGATGTTTGGTGATTAGTGCGGTGATCTTTTACGCGGCGATCGTCTAAAACATAGGATCTGATCTGAGAGCCCCACTCGATTTTCTTCTTTCCTGCCTCCACTTCGGCACGTGCAGCATTCCGCTTATCGATTTCGATTTGGTATAATTTGGACTTCAGTAAACGCAACGCTACTTCCTTGTTCATTAATTGTGAACGTTCTTGCTGGCAAGCGATGATGATTCCAGAGGGTTTGTGGGTCAAACGAACAGCAGTTTCTACTTTGTTCACGTTTTGGCCCCCTGCCCCACCAGAACGGAAGGTATCCCAATCGATGTCCGCTGGATTGATTTCGATTTCGATCGTATCATCCGCTAAAGGACAGATATAAACAGATGCAAAGGAGGTGTGACGACGTGCGTTCGAGTCAAAAGGAGAAATACGCACCAGGCGGTGTACCCCATTTTCAGATTTTAAATTTCCATAGGCAAATTCGCCATCTACTTCGATAGTCACGGACTTGATTCCCGCTACGTCCCCCGGATTTTCATCCACTAGACGTACTTTGAAGCCGTTCTTCTCCGCCCACATGTGGTACATACGAAGAAGCATAGATGCCCAATCTTGGGATTCAGTTCCACCCGCACCGGCATTAATTTCTAACACGGCGCTCATATTATCACCCTCGTCAGACATCATTTTGCGGAATTCCAAAGCCTCCAGGTTTGCTTCTAGCTTTTCACCTTCTGCATCCACTTCCGCTTCGGTCGCTTCGCCCATTTCGTAAAATTCCCAGATGGTTTCTAAATCGCCTTGTGCACTCGCGAGTTTATCGAATCCGTCCGTCCAAAACTTCAGCCCACGCATCTCACGCATCGTGCTTTCAGCCTTGTCAGGATTGTTCCAAAATTCGGGATCCAAGGTGACCGTCTCTAGTTCAGAGATTAAATATTTCTTGTGATCGTAGTCAAAGATACCTCCTTAAAGCCTCTATTCTGGCTTTCAGGTCATTGAACCTGTCTCTAGTCATGTGTTTTTCTACTTAATAAAGTGCAAATATACCCGATTTTGTGCTAAATTGCGGCCTCATTCATTTAAATCAAGCAATAAAATGGCGCAACAATACGATTTGATCGTGGTAGGCTCAGGCCCAGGAGGTTATGTAGCAGCTATCCGAGCTTCTCAATTAGGTTTAAAATGTGCAGTAGTTGAAAAAGAATCCTTAGGCGGTATTTGCCTAAACTGGGGATGTATTCCTACGAAAGCCCTTTTGAAATCTGCCCAAGTTTTCGAATACATCAAGCATGCTGCTGATTACGGAATTACCGTAAAAGGCGCTGAAGCTGACTTCTCTAAGGTTATCTCTCGTTCTCGTGGCGTGGCGGATAGCATGAGCAAAGGCGTTCAGTTTTTGATGAAGAAAAATAAGATTGACGTGATTATGGGTTTTGGAAAAATCCAACCTGGTAAGAAAGTCGAAGTAACTGATGCAGACGGCAAGAAAACCGTTTACGAAGGAAAAAATATAATGATAGCAACGGGTGCGCGTGCGCGTGCATTGCCTAATGTGCCTATCGATGGCGAAAAGGTGATCGAATACCGCAAGGCGATGAGCTTAGAAAAACGTCCGGATTCTTTAGTGATTATCGGTTCTGGTGCGATCGGCGTTGAGTTTGCTTACGTGTATGCAGCGATGGGAACGAAAGTAACCATTGTTGAATTCTTGCCTAACATCGTGCCGGTTGAGGATGAGGATGTGTCCAAAGAATTAGCGAAGCAATACAAGAAAATGGGTATCGACATCTTGACTTCATCGAGCGTGGAGTCAGTGGATATTAAAGGAAAAGGTTGCAAAGTGAGCATCAAAACTCCGACAGGTAACCAAGAAATCCAATGTGATATCGTTCTTTCAGCAGCAGGTGTAACCTGTAATTTAGAGAACATTGGTTTAGAAGAAGTAGGCATTATCGTAGATAAGGGTCGTATTCCAGTGAATGCTTGGTACGAAACAAACATGCCAGGGTATTATGCGATTGGCGATGTGACTCCGGGACCTGCTTTGGCACACGTAGCCTCAGCTGAAGGAATTATCTGTGCAGAGAAAATGGCTGGTCATAAGACAGAGGCATTAGACTACACAAACATCCCAGGATGTACCTATTGCTCGCCAGAAATCGCATCAGTTGGTATGACTGAGAAAAAAGCGATAGAGGCTGGTTACGATATCAAAGTGGGCAAATTCCCGTTCGTAGCGTCTGGAAAAGCGACAGCAGCAGGAGCACGCGATGGTTTCGTGAAGGTTATTTATGATGCTAAATACGGTGAGTTATTAGGCGCGCACATGATCGGTTACAACGTAACGGAATTGATCGCTGAAGCGGTAGTGGTACGCAAGTTAGAAAGTACTGCTTACGAGATTATGAAAACGGTTCACCCTCACCCGACGATGTCAGAGGCCTTCAAAGGTGCGACAGAAGCGGCATATGGAGAAGCGGTAGATTTATAAGGCTTTATTGTCCAAATTAAGGGGAGCTCGAAAGGCTCCCCTTTTTATTTAGTTCAATTTTACTTGAACACTTTTATAAGAAATCCTGCTCTTAGGATCATGTGCCTGAATAGCAATGGTTCCCGGTTGAATACGTCTTCCTTCCGTTTTACCAGCTGGCTCTACAAAATCGACTACCGTTCTTCCGTTTATTTTCGTCGTAATGTGATTCCCTTCCACCTTTACATACAATTCAAACCACTCCTCATCATGCACTAATTTTTCCGCTGTATCCACAATGCCGTAAAGGCTGGCTGTTCTACGCCAATCTGTATGTGAATTATTGACTTGTATTTCATAGCCTTGAGAAGGCCAGTTGTTTTCTAAGAAGGCCGTACAAACATAAAGGCCTGAGTTTGCTCCTGGGTAGGTTTTTACAAGGGCTTTCACTTCAAAGTTTGTGAAGGAATGATTTCCAACAGGTCCGTCATAGAAAAGGTGTCCCCGGGGGCCAGCGACAAGTAGTTCTCCGTCTTTTATCTGAAAGGAGTTCGGATTTTCGCTGATTTTCCAGCCAGATAAATCGCGACCATTTAATAATTCAACCCATTGGGCATGGGCGGAGAAGTTTAACAACAACAGGAGGATGAAGAGGTTTTTCATGATAGGTTTAATTTATGGAAGTAAATATGAACTTTTAAGTTTAAAAATGAAATAGTAGTATCGATAAAGATGCTTTCACTCAAACGAATAATTTGGCATCAAGTGCATCAAATACTTTAAGGATTGTATCAAAACGATTCTGCCTTAAACTATTCTCAATTTTAGAAATCTGAGCTTTTTTAACACCTATCAAATCACCTAATTGCTCTTGAGTTAAATTTCGATCTTTTCTAATTTGTCTAATTTGCGCCCCTAAAATATCGAGCCTTAACTCTTTTTCAAAAGCATCACGCTTCATTGAACCTAAAGGCCCAATGAATTCATCCGTTAATTCTTCTAAGCTTATAGTTTTCATTATGTAAGTATTTTAGCCTAAGATTCTGAGCATGATGTAATTCTGGGTCTAAAAGAGCAGGTGACTTCCAAATAGTATATAAAACTTTATCCCTCGTTTTTTCAGATAATTGTTCTAAAAATGAAATGGCTTCTGGTAAAAAGCGGACTTCAAATCGATAATTTATTTTCGACATACGAATGTATTAGTTTCCCTTAAAGGAAATTAATATTTCCATTGAAACTTTAGCAAGCTAGCTTTGAATAAGCGTGGATAAAAATGCTTCGCGCAGATTATCATGTAATTGATATATCACAAAAGGGAGTGACAGCTCCACTCCGTTTCGCTGTCAGCCCGCAGGGCATCTAGCACAAAGCCTAACATCCTGCGCTGCGCTCAGGATGAAGCTTTTTCATTTTCCCTTGCTCGCCCAAGCAAGCTTGGCTCGCAATTGAAAACAAAAAAGCCTCCCAGCTAACGCTGGGAGGCTTTGTAGAGGGGAAGGGATTCGAACCCTCGGTAAGCTTGAGACCTACACACGCTTTCCAAGCGTGCTCCTTAAACCACTCGGACACCCCTCTGAATGGGATGGCGAAGTTAGCAAATTATTTCGACGAATCGAAAAAGGAATCAATATCCTTCTTGAATTGAACTAAAGAAGGTTTATGGATATAGTACATGTGGCCTGATTCGTAGTATTTGATGTCTACGCGGGAACGTTGCTCTGGGCGTAGGAACATGTGCTCGATGTCGTAGACCGCCGTGAAATACGGGGTTGCGAAATCATAGTAGCCGCAGCCGAGGTAGACTTTGAGGTTAGGGTTTTTGGCCATTGCATCACGAAGACTTTCTGCCACGTTTAAGTATTTGTTCTGAACGTTTTTGTATGACCAAGGATAAACTTCGCCGAAGACGTTGTATCCTTTCTCCTCTGTAAACTTCAATTCTCTTGATAAATAGTCATTGATGGTGGCCGTGAATGGTCCGTCAATGTTAGCGAAGGATGGATCGAAATCGACATATTCGCCGGCGTCATCTAGGTTACGACCGGTGAAACGAGCGTCTAAACGACCTACTGAAAGTCCATCCGAGCGGCGTAAGGCTTTGTAGAAACGGTTCTCCTCTACGCGTAAGTTAGCTTGAAGGCAAAGCTCTTTGGAAAGTCCTGTGTAGTAAGCCATTTTTTCAGCGATGGCTGATTTCTCTGCCTCAGACATCCAGCCGCCTTTGATTAAGGCGGTGGCATATGGTCCGATGGCCCATTGCTCGGATTCCTTTAATACGTCAGCCAGAGGTCTCGCTAGTAAGGCAGGAGCTAATTTCTTGTGGTACCAAGCGGCTGCGGTGTATGATGGAATGTATAGAGCACGCGGTAGATCGTTTCCGACGTTGTAATCATTTGTCCCAAAATTCAAGACAGCAGAGATTAAAATCACTCCGTTAATGTAGATGCGGTGCTCGTCTTGCAAGAATTTCGATAATCCAGCGGCACGTGTGGTTCCGTAGCTTTCGCCCGCTAGGAATTTAGGCGAGGCCCAACGATCGTAGCGACCTAGGAAGTTGCGCACGAAATCGCCTACGGATTTGATATCTTCTACATAGCCATGGTATTTGCTAGCAGGTTCGCCCACGGCGCGGGAATAGCCGGTGGAAACGGGGTCGATGAAGACTAAATCCGTCTTGTCTAACCAGGAGAATTCGTTCGGAATATAAGAATAAGGTGCGGCGGTCGCTGTTCCGTCGTCCTTTAAAACAACGCGTTTAGGGCCTACGCCACCCATGTGCAACCATAAAGAGGCAGATCCTGGTCCACCGTTGAAGGTGAAAGTGACTGGGCGCTTGGCTCCGTCCTCGTCGTCTTTAGAATAGTAGGTGAAGAAGATTTTGGCCAAAACCTTACCCGTATCTGCCTTCATATGCATATAACCGGTAGTCGCCGTGTAATTAATCACCTTACCGGCGATCGTAATAGCGTGTTTCGTCTTAACTACCTGCACGCCAGCCGGGTCTTTACCGATTTGTGCATTCAGTGAAAGTGTTAAAACACTAAATAAGAGAGTCAATATTTTTTTCATAGTTCAAAGATTTTGAAAACGAATATAAAAAATCTTTGGCAATAAAAGGTATTTTCGTAGATTTGCACCTACTCTATATATTATATAGACTTTATAAACTTATCAAGAATAAATTATGCAAAGTTTCCGCTCTGAGATAGAAAACCCGGTTGTAGAAAAAGATATCCTGGATTTAGCGAAGAAAATCGCTCAATTCAAGGCTGGCGAGATACACGAGGAGAAATTCAGAAGTCTTCGTCTCGCACGCGGTGTCTATGGACAACGCCAGCAGGGGGTACAAATGATTCGCATAAAATTACCCTATGGCAAGATTCAATTCCACCAATGGAAGCGAATTTCGGACATTTCAGACGAGTACTCGACCGGAAACTTGCATTTGACTACCCGCCAAGATATTCAGATTCACTATGTGTCGCTGGACCGCACGCCGGAACTTTGGGCGAAATTAGAACAGGACGATATTACCTTACGCGAAGCCTGCGGAAACACAGTGCGTAACATTACCGCCTCCCCTACTTCCGGAATAGACCCGAAGGAATTATTCGATGTAAGTCCCCATGCGGATGCAGCATTCCGCTACTTTTTGCGTAACCCGATCTGTCAGGAGATGGGGCGTAAAATCAAGATTTCTTTTTCGAACACTGATGAAGATACGTCCTTAGCCTATTTACATGATATGGGTTTTATTCCCAAAATCGTGGGCGGTACTCGCGGTTTCAAAGTAGTCGTAGGTGGTGGCTTAGGCGCCCAACCGATGCTCGCTCATGTAGCCCACGAATTCCTGGCTGAAAACGAAGTAATCCCGTTCATCGAGTCTGTTTTGCGTGTTTTCGATCGCCATGGCGAACGTAATTCCCGCCACAAGGCACGTATGAAATTCTTAATCCAAAAGATCGGCTTCGAGGCTTTCATGGATTTAGTGAAGGCAGAGACGAAAGCTTTGAAAAATCATTCTTTTGAGATTCCATCGGCTTCAGCCTGGTATGTTATGCCGCCTACGTTAGTTGCCTCGGTGGCAACTCCATCTACCGAAGCATACGCGACTTGGTTAGCGACGAATACCTTCGAACAAAAGCAAAAAGGATTCCACGCCGTGTATGTGCGCATCCTAAATGGTAATATTTCAAGCACTACCTCTCGATCATTAATCGACGCATTAACCGGATACATCGGAGATGATATTCGCATCACCATTAATCAGGGTTTGATGCTAAAATATGTGCCAGCTGCGAATTTGGCCTACGTCTACTCCGTATTAGACGCACACGGATTAGCGGCACCTGGAGCTAATTCCATCGCAAACATCACGGCCTGCCCGGGAACGGACACCTGTAATTTAGCGATATCGGATTCGACGAATATCACGTCCAAATTAGAGGCGGTCATCAGCGAAGAATTCCCATCCTTGATCCACGACAGCGCGATGAAGATCAAAATTTCCGGCTGCATGAACGCCTGTGGACAACACAGTATGGCCTCCATCGGATTCCATGGATCATCTCTAAAGGCTGCAGACAAACGCGTTTTACCTGCCTTGCAAGTCTTATTAGGCGGCGCGACATTAGGAAACGGCGAAGGGAAAATTGCAGATAAAGTAATCAAAGTTCCTTCTAAAAGAGGTCCGCAGGTATTGCGCACGCTATTGAATAATTACGAAGAAAACGCGCAGGCTGATGAGTATTTCCACAGCTACTATGATCGCCAAGGTGAGAAATATTTCTACGATCTATTAAAGCCGATCGCAGATTTGAGCACTCTGGTAAACGATGACTTCATCGATTGGGGTGCTTCAGAAAACTTCGCTACCGAAATCGGTGTGGGCGAATGTGCAGGTGTGGTGATCGACTTAGTGGCCACCTTATTGTTCGAATCAGACGAAAAATACGAATGGACGGAAGCTGCTTTAGAGGATAAACGCTATGCGGATGCCATCTACCATGCCTACAGTGTCTTTGTATCTGCTGCAAAAGCATTGCTTCTAGATAAGTCTATATCTGTACCTACACAGAATTCCGTAATCACTAAGTTCGATGAAAACTTTGTGGCGACTGGCGACTTTATACTAGATGCCCCCTCATTTGCTGAATTAGTATTACAGATTAATCAAAACGAGCCCTCCGCGGAGTTTGCGTCTCGCTATACCGCTCAAGCTTATGCCTTTTTACAATCCGCCAAAGTAGCCCGCTCTTAATCGTATGAAAAATTTAAGCCATTTTAGATCTTTAGAACCTCACCCGAAATTAACAGTGGTGGGCGCTGGCCCCGGTGATCCAGAATTGATTACCCTGAAGGCCATTAAAGCAATCGCGTCTGCGCAAGCGGTTTTATACGATGCATTAATAGACCAAACCTTATTAGAACATTGTTCCCCTAGCTGCGAGCAGATTTATGTGGGCAAGCGCGCAGGCTCCAGCCACTCTCAAGAGGCAATTAACACCTTAATCGTGGAAAAAGCCTATGCCTTAGGACACGTGGTTCGATTAAAAGGCGGCGATCCGTTTGTATTCGGGCGTGGCCAAGAGGAAATCGAATACGCTCGTGGATTCGGTTTATTAACGGATTATGTTCCCGGTATCTCCTCGTCTTATGCCGCTCCGGGTGCAGCTGAAATTCCCTTAACGGTTCGGGGTGTAAACGAAAGTTTTTGGGTAATGACAGGGACTAAATCAGATGGTTCGTTGACTTCAGATCTTGCCTTGGGTTTGCAATCCACTGCTACACTAGTGATCTTGATGGGGATGAATAAATTAGATGAAATCTCCCGTTTATGCCAGCAATATGGCAAAGGCGATATCTCCGCTGCGATTATCCAAAACGGCACGATGAAAAACCAGCGAATCGGCGTATCTTCAGCTGCTGAATTAGCCACCATGGCATCCAAAGAAGGCTTAACTAATCCTGCAGTGATTGTCATTGGTGAGGTGGTGCGTCATGCGAAGCCGGAAATTTGGCAACAAATAACAAAAATGAGCAAAAAAAATGAGCAATAGAATTAACATCTCCAGCGGTTCCACTTTCGAAGATACCTTCGGTTATTGCCGCGCCGTAAAAAAAGGAAATCTGATAGAAGTCTCAGGAACTGTAGCCTTAATAGATGGCGAAAAAGTGACCGCTGACGATTTATACGCTCAAACCTATAATATCATCGAACGCATCGCGGTCGTTTTAGAGCAAGCAGGTTCCTCTCTAAATGACGTAGTTCGTACCCGTATTTTCACGACGAATATGTCTAAAAATGGAGACATCGCACGCGCTCATTCGCACTTCTTTAGCAACATAAAGCCTACAACGGGGATTTATGAAATTTCCGCTTTAATCGCTCCACAGTACAAAGTGGAAATTGAATTTACGGCTTGGGTGGGGTAATTTTTGCTAAAGCAGAAAAAAGCCCCGAACGAAAATTCGGGGCTTTTTTTATATTTTTGAGGCTTCCCGCTTCAGCAGTTCCACATCAATCGGAACTACTCCCAATGATTCGCAGACTAAGCCTCCGCCTAAATTTGCGAGCTCTGCAATTTGCTTCGCAGAACCGCCAGCGGCTAATGCGCAAGCAGCGATGGAAATGACGGTATCTCCGGCTCCAGAAACATCGGCGATTTGGCGAATGTGTGCGGGAATTTGAATTTGATCTGCTGCATAATCCATATACACACCACGTTCGGACATCGTCACGAAAAGCCCCGTGAAGGATTGCGCTGCTTTGAAATCGGCAATGGTTTTAGCGATATTATCCGGTCTAGTGGCTGAGGCATCTAAACCTAAACCATCCCTTAATTCGTGCAAATTTGGCTTGAATAAGGTAGCTCCGCTGTAGGCAAAAAAGTTCTTCTTCTTGGGGTCAACAACCGTTGGGATTTGGTGCGCCTTCGCCAGAGAAATAACTTCTTGAATAAAACCGGCACTTAAAACGCCTTTGTCATAATCTTCAAAAAGTATCACATCGACTTCCGGTAACCAAGCTTTCACTTGCGCCAATAAGGCTTGAGAAGAGGCCGCTGAAATAGGTGCTTCGGTCTCCGAATCCACCCGAATCAATTGTTGAGATCCGGCAATAACACGTTCTTTTACCGTGGTAGGACGACCTTTTTCTACAATAATACCTGCCGTTGACAATCCCGATTCTTCTAGAATTCCTTGCAAAGTTTCACCGGTGGAATCATCTCCTATCACTGAGCAAACATAGGGTTTAGCACCAAGGCTTGCGATGTTCAATACCACGTTACCAGCGCCACCTAATCGAGATTCGCGCTTGATCACATTCACCACGGGAACAGGCGCTTCAGGCGAAATGCGATTCACCTTTCCCCAAGTGTAGGCATCCACCATTAAATCACCTATCACCAGTACGCGTAGGTCTGAAAATTTCTCAATCAGAGTTGATAATTGACTCATTTGTATCCTCCTATTTTAGCCTCCAATAGTCGTCATCGATTCCGTGATGACTCCTTTTCGTTTATTTTCTGCTTCAAATCCATCCAACGGACGCGATTTAAACAATTTCAAAAATTGTGCTTTCACCTCCTCATCACTCACTTCACTACGAAGATACGGCTTCATATCAAAAACGCCATCATCGTAGAGGCAAGTCTTGACTTGACCTTTGGCAGTTAAGCGAATGCGGTTGCAGCTTCCGCAAAACGTACGTGTAAAGGCTGCGATGATTCCCACATTGCCCTTAAATCCAGGGATTTCATAGGTATTTGCTGTTTCACCGAACAGAAAGGGTCTCGCTTTTAAGTCAGGGAATTGGGAGCGAATACGCTCTAAGATACGGGCGTGATCCCAAAATAATTTTTCTTCCACTAATCCCGAACCATTGAATGGCATCTCTTCGATGAATCTTACTGAAACTTTGTGCTCGCGAGCGAATTCCGTCAAGGCAATAATATCCTCCTCATTTTTCCCCTGCATCACCACTGCATTAATCTTGACTTGGAAACCAGCATCAATTAAGCGGATCAAGTTTTCATATACTTTGGCAAAATCATCCCGTCGCGTTATCTGCTGAAAGCGATCTCGATCGAGCGAATCTAGACTCAAATTGATGTGACGCACACCCAGCTTGTGTAAGGATTCGATGTAATCCCCCACAAAAACGCCATTGGTCGTCAAGCAGATTTCGAGATCACGCAAACTGGCTAATTCCGTCAAAAAATCTAGAAGTCCATTCCGAACAAAAGGTTCTCCACCGGTGATGCGAACCTTTTTAATCCCCATTTCATGCAAAATGCGGGTCAACCGAAACATCTCCTCCCAACTCAACAACTCGCGCTCCGGCATATAATTAATCCCCTCCGCCGGCATGCAATAGGTGCAGCGCAGATTGCAACGATCCGTCACTGCGAGACGTAAATACGTCAATTCGCGGCCGTGATTATCTAAAAGCTGAGGATTATCCAATATATTTGTTCACTAGTTACCAAAGGTACAAAAAACGATGTCAACCTACCACATCTTGCTGTTCGGTATTTGCCGGGATTTATTAAAATCATCCTCCATCTCGATCGAAAAAGAGGGCTCAGTGACCGTGGAGGAAATGTTACACACCTTGCGTTCGATGCATCCAGCTTTGGAAAATCTACCCTCGTTGCGACTTGCAGCAGAACATTGCTTCCCTGAACCTGAATTTATCCTATCAGAATCGATGGAAATTGCCTTAATTCCACCTGTGAGTGGTGGATAATCCGTATATTTGTCCCTAAATCTATATAAAGTATATGGGATTAAATCTCCTGTTTCTTGGAGTACTCTTGTTGCCTTGGGCATCCGCGCTTTTGGTGGCTCTTTTTCCCAAACCCCTTTTTTCGATTTCCCTCTCGGCTATTTTTAGCCTTTTAGCTATCTCTTTCTTATTTACATCGACCGTTAATTTCAAAATCGCCTACACTTGGTTTAGTCTAGGTAATCAAGAAATGAATGCTAGTTTTTGGGCGAATACCTCGGCGCAACTCGTATTGGGTTTAGTGGCTTTGGTTTCGTTTTGTGTACAGCTGTTTTCGAAATCTTATTTAAAAGAAGATCCGTCGATTGGCCGTTATTATATCTATTTACACCTATTCGTGGGTGCGATGACGCTTTTAGTCCTAACGGATTCTATTCTTCTTTTTTATGGGGCTTGGGAATTAGTGGGAGCGTGTTCGTATTTGTTGATTAGTTTTTGGCATCAAAAATCGGCGGCTACACAAGCGGCTAAAAAAGCCTTTTTGATTAATCGATTCGGAGATATTGCCTTATTGTTTGGCTTAATTGCTCTCGGTTTGCATTTCAATACGTGGCAGTTTTCAGCGATGCATGGCATCGCGCCTACCCTGATTGGAATCGCCATTATCACCGGAGGTATTGCAAAATCTGCGCAATTCCCCTTCATGTCTTGGTTACCAGACGCGATGGAAGGGCCGACCCCGGCTTCTGCTTTGATCCACGCAGCCACGATGGTGGCGGCAGGTGTATTTGTGGGCGTACGCGTGTATGATATAACAAGTCCAGATACCCATCTTTTTATGGGGATCATCGGTGCGATTTCGTTTATAACAGGAGCTATTTTCGCTATTTTCCAAAACGACATCAAAAAAACACTCGCCTATTCCACCATCTCCCAGCTAGGTTTAATGTGGATGGCCATGGGTTCGGATGCATCTCTATTCCATTTATTGACACATGGAATTTTCAAAGCAGGCCTCTTTTTAGCGGCCGGCGCTGTCATTCATACGGTACATTCCCAAAGCTTAAACGACATGGGCGGTCTCCGCAAGAGAGCGCCGCTAGCGACTTTGGCCTATCTGATTTTCGGTGCCGGATTAATGGGATTACCATTAACAGGTGGATTTTTTAGCAAGGAGAATATCGCTGGATATTTGTTCGCAAATGAACAATTTGAGCTCCTAGGCGTTCTGGGCGTGGGCATGGTGTTAACAAGTTTCTACATCAGTCGTCAATTTTATTTGATTTTCATGGGGCCAGTAAAAGAGGGTTCTGCTGAAAAAGATTATTCCCTTTCTATTCCCATCTGGATCTTACTTGTTGCCAGTTTGTTTATCTGGCTTTCCCTCCATCCATTTGATATGCGTGGCTTCGCATTCCTTACGATGTACCATGCGCCCTCATTTTGGTTATACATCTCAGCCGCGACTTGGGTACTAGGAATTGCCGGAGCGTTTCTTACCAGGAAGTGGATTCCTGCTGTTAATTACCAGTTTTTGCCTGGCTTTTGGCCCTCCTTATTCCGCTTAATTCGCTGGAAAAGCAGATCTGCGCTGGTTTTCGAAACGCAATTCATCGATCGTTTCGTGAACGGAATCGCGACCTTGCAAGTAATCATTGCCCACTTACTAGCCTGGGTAGACCGTCACCTGGTAGATGGAATTTTAGTAGGAGGAAGCTCCAGCCTAAGTGCAGGAACTGGAAAAATTTTAAGTCGCTGGCAATCAGCCAAAGTCCAAAGCTATTGGACTATGATTATTGTGACATTTGCCCTATTTTTACTTTACGCGCTATTTATTAAATGACGAATTTACCCCTATTATCGCTTTTGATTGGATTGCCCCTGCTAGGCGCTTTGGTGCTTGGACTAGGTCAATTAAAAGAACAAGCAAGAAACATAGCTATTGGCCTTTCGACTTTGCAATTAACGCTTTTGGGCTATATCTACAGCGCATTTGATAAAACCTCCGGCTTATTTCAATTCAACGAAACACATCATTGGTTCTCGATTTCACTCGGATCGATGGGGCAATTTATGTCAAAATATACGCTCGGAATCGATGGATTAAGTATTTCCCTACTACTTTTAACGGGGTTAATTACCTGGGTGGCGCTTTGGAACTCGACTGAAATAAAGGAAAAAATAGGCGGTTACTATGCCTTAGTCTTGCTACTGAACGCCTCGATTATGGGTTGTTTTATGGCCAAAGACCTATTCCTCTTCTACGTCTTCTTCGAATTTATGCTACTCCCTATGTATTTCTTGATCGGAATTTGGGGTGGACCACGCAGAAACTATGCTTCTTTGAAATTCTTTCTTTACACGCTAGTAGGATCCCTTTTGATCCTGATTGTGATGTTAGGAATGGGCATAGCTTACGTAGATCCTTACGAAACGGCTTTGTTAAATGGCCTAATTCGCCCGGAACAAGACTTCAATGTAGAGGCGCTGAAAACGGTACAGCAACTGATTCAGTCACAAGAATTAGCCACCTCTTCTTTAGTGCATAGCTTCGATATACAGGCTTTATCGGATTTAAAAAATTGCCAAATCACCAGCATTCTTCACATCAGTTCCGGCTGGCAATTAGCAGGAATGAGCGCTCGGGAGTGGGGATTTTGGCTATTATTCATCGGATTTGCCATCAAATTACCGATGGTTCCTTTGCACACCTGGTTACCCGATGCCCACGTGGAAGCACCTACTCCTATTTCCGTTTTATTAGCTGGGGTTTTATTAAAAATTGGTGCCTATGGCTGGCTGCGAATTACCATTCCCTTTTTCCAAATAGAGGCCTTAATGGCTGCTAACATTTTAGCTGGATTAGGTGCCCTATCCATCATTTATGGCGCTTATAACGCCTTAGCAATGACGGATTTGAAGAAACTAGTAGCCTATTCGTCTGTTTCCCACATGGGTTTTGTCTTACTCGGAATCGCAGCCTTTACGGCAGAAGGATGGCAAGGAGCCATCTTCCAAACGATCTCCCACGGAGTTTTATCCGCCTTACTTTTTTTAATCGTAGGCGTCTTGTATTCTCGAACCGGCAACCGCGAAATCGACTCCTACTCCGGCCTAGTGACCTTGATGCCACGCTTCACAGTCATCTCCGGAATCGCGATTTTTGCCTCCTTAGGCCTTCCCGGATTTTCCGGATTTATCGGAGAATTCTTCAGCTTATTAGGCGCCTTCAGCAGCCCGTTTGTACATCCAGTGATTGCTGTTTTCGGGGCTTTGGGACTATTATTAGGCGCTGGATATTTATTATGGACCTTCCAAAAAATCTACCTGGGAAAACACTACCAGAAAAATGCGGACTGGTCTTTACCCGATTTGAATAAATTAGAATTACTTAGCCTTTTTGGTCTAGGAATTATCAGTATATTGCTAGGCGTTTACCCGGGCTTATTATTCGAGCTCAGTGAAAAATTCGTCACCGAATTACTTAAATAAACCTATTAAAATTTAAACCTATGGAAAACAAATTCAGCCGGAGAGACATCCTAAAAAGTTCTGCCGGATTCGCTGGCCTTGGTATGATGGGCCACCGTTTCCAAGAAGCAGACATTCAAGCGGGCCTCGACCTGAAAGGAAAAGTACATCACTCAGCTTGTCGCTGGTGCTATAATGATATTCCGTTTGAGGAATTAGTCCTAAATGCAAAAAAAATCGGCTTACAGTCCATCGAATTAACAGGTCCTGCTGAATGGGAAATCCTGAAAAAACACGACATGACAGCGGCCATCGGCTGGGGAAAATACCCAGACGGCATGAATATCCCGAATTTCTTTAACCGGATAAAAAATCACGATGCTTTAGTCGGATTCTACGAAGATATTATCCCAAAAGCTGCGAAAGCCGGAGTGAAAAATATCATCACCTTCTCTGGAAACAGAGACGGAATGAGCGATGAAGACGGTCTAATCAATTGCAAAAAGGGCATACAGCGTATCATGAAAACCGCTGAACGCTACGATGTGACGATCTCGATGGAGTTATTGAATTCCAAAGTAAATCACAAAGACTACCAAGCCGACACGACCGAATGGGGCGCTGCCCTATGTGAAATGGTAGGTTCCGATAAATTTAAATTGCTATACGATATCTACCACATGCAAATCATGGAAGGGGACGTAATCGCAACCATCAAAAAATACCACCAATACATCTCTCACTACCATACAGGTGGTGTTCCAGGCCGTAACGAGATCGATGAGACGCAAGAATTAAACTATGCAGCTATCATTCGGGCCATCTACGATACGGGCTATAAAGGCTTCATCGGACAGGAATTTATTCCAGCCCGTAAAGACAAAATGGCGTCCTTAGAGCAGGCGGTAAAAATCTGCGATATCTAAGAATACCAAGAGCTTGATTAAAACGCAAACTACTCATTCGGAGTGGTTTGCGTTTTTTATTTATCAGCCTGTTGATAATCGATTTTCTTGCCTAGTTCCACTGCGTTTTTCACTCCAATTTTAAGCAATGAAAACGCTCTTTTTTCTCCTTCTATCTTTTTTGTCCATCGCACAATGTGCGAGCATCAGCACGCAACCCCTCCGTCAAATTAGCTGCGAAGGGGACTCCATTCGACTAGTGGCTGTTAGTTCAGGCGGCATCTTCCAATGGGAAAAGCGCAGACCTACAGACACAAAGTTCACGAGCATCACAAACGCGCGCGCCACCCGATATACTTTTCTTTCCGGTGGAGCCACTCATCCCTCAGGATCTTTTTACCGCTTAAAAATCACCACCAGTAAATGCATAATTTACTCCGATTCCGTACTCATCACAGTAAGGAAAGCACCTGTCATTTCGAGCTTGACCGTTTGTGAAAAGGCGTTTGTACCCCTTTCCTCTGCGTATTCTTGGACACTTAATCGTAATCCCGTCGATTCTCTTATTGCGGCCCCCTCCCTCCATGGCGCTAAACTAAAGGCATTCGCCCGGCATCTCACTTTTCCTACAGGTTCCTGCATTCTAGCCTCGAATGAAGTCACTTTGACCGTCACTTCCCTTCCTGCTGCACCTACGCATGCTGTAAAGTTTGTCAAAGCCTGTGTAGGACTCCCTTTTTCAATTAATGCCACCGGCTGCTCCCCTTCCATTACCCAGTGGTATAGCGACAAAGGCACAAAACTTAGTGAGGGTAGTCGTTTACCCCTACAAGCTACTGACAGTTCTTTTTATCAGGCATCTTGCATTAAATCAGGTTGCGAGGGGCCTTTATCCACTGGGGTTAAAACAGCCCTTTTCCCCATTCCTTTACCCCCTGTAAATACCTCTGCTGCCTACTTTTGTTCTGATGTAGTCATTTCATTTCAAGCTAGTGGAGGACTAAACAATAGCTGGTATGAATCAGAGCTAGCTAAATCGAGCGTTAGTACAGCCACGACTTTAGTCTTGAAAGCAATTCCAAATCAGAATCAAGCAGATTCCTTACTCGTCCGTTTCGCGTCCGTTAAAATAAATGATTGCGAAAGCACACGCACTCCCATTACCATTCGAATAAAACCTCGCCTAAAACTTCAATCGCTTCTGCCTTTTTCATTAACCGGTGAAAAAACGCTGGTGGTAGGTGAGTATTCTGTCGCACAAGGATCCCCACCCTTTCGCATCACCTATTCTTCTACCGCTAAAAGTCCACTGGGTCCCTTTAGCGCCAGTGGCTACTTAGTCCGAGCCGTAATTGATTCACTCGGCTGTAGTACAAAAGATTCTACCCTGGTTAATTATTTACGAAATGGCCCCATCATTCACCACCTAAGCGCACGCACAGAAACAAATTGCCTGATGAACAACTACCGCATTCGGATCAGTGGTTGCCCGCTGAAAACCTCTGCATTAGGAGTTTCAAAACGCTTTGAATCCGCGTCTGCAGATTTTATCCTTTCCGGAGGACGATATACCTTCCTCTGTAATGATGGAGAAACGGATACGATGGTAATTGATTTGCCCGTTTTAAAGCAACCAAATTATGTTCTCCGCAAATCCTTTACGGGACCCATTTGCGACGCGGACAGTAGCTCATTGAGTATCTCCATTGACCCTACAGTCCAATTTATTGGCTGGGAAAAAGAAGGCCATCTCTTTTCTGAAGAAAAAACAATCACAGGTTTAGTACCTGCCGGGGAATATGTAAGTGTTATGAAAGAAAACGGATGCTTTTACCGTTCTGAAAAAATACACTTAGAGAGACGTCCTAATCCTTTTGCCCCTCACTTAGAAAAAAGCGGATCCTATTTTGTGAAGACGCAATCTTTGGGCATACTTGAGTGGCTGATTGACCAAAACCGATCCTCCGACACCGCCTCATTTCGTAAGATCACGCTTGGTCGTGAATTCTATGTTCGGGCAAAATGGATGTATAAAAGCCTAGCTTGCTTTTCGGCTTATTCCAATGTCATTTATATAGACAGTCCACCGACTTATGAATTTTCTCTCTATCCGAATCCAAACCAAGGAATTCTTTCCATCGAAATTGCCTATGAAATAACGGACGCACAAATCTACTTATTCGACCTGAAAGGGAAATTACTAGACTCGACAGAAATAAAAAATTCCAGCAGAAGGATGGATTGGAACATATCCCGTTTCCCTGCTGGAATGTACGTACTTAGACTAATCTCTGATGGAATTAGTCAAGAAAAAACTATTCGTAAATCCCTTTAGCTATTTTTTCAGAAATTGATTTAGGAGCTAACCAAGCTAGGAAAGCCCCTAGCTTATTGATGAAGCCCGTAATTACTTCTTGTTTTTTTGCAAACATGCCATCCACAGCCATTTTTGCTACAACGGCTGGCGTCATGGTAATCTTCTCTGCCGCTTTACTCGCTTTTGCTGGCAAATTCGCGCGTTCATTGAAGTTCGTGGTAGTAGCGCCTGGACTCACGGATGTAACGGAAATTCCTTTGTCCTTCCACTCATGAAATAGTCCACGGGAGAAGTTCAAAACAAATACCTTAGACGCCGCGTATACACTCATCAGTGGAATCGCTTGATACGCCGTTGAACTCGCAATATTTAAAACATAGGCCTGTCCTTTTCCTGAAAGCATCGGATAGAAACGGTAACATGATTCCACCAAGGCATTCATATTAACCTGCATCATTTTCTGGGTTTCTTCAAAGGAATATTTTTCAAATTCTCCCACTAAACCATAGCCAGCGTTGTTGACTAAAATACGTAAATCAATCTGCTTCGCTAACACCCACTCATACATCGAATTAACGGCGGATGGATCAGCTAAATCAGCCACCAAATAATCAACCTCTAGAGAATACTTTTTCTGAATCTCTTCTTTCACCATTTGGAGTTCATAAGAATTCCTAGCGACTAATAAGAGATTATATCCTCTCTCTGCTAATTGCAGGGCGATTTCTTTTCCAATCCCTTTACTTCCTCCGGTAACAATTGCGTATGACATAGTAGTAGGTTAAATGAAAAAAGCCGCCCGATGAGCAGCTTTTTTCGATGACTTATTTCAATTTATTTCTTAGGAGCGGCCGCAGCAGGATTCAAGTAATCATTGATATCCTTATCATCTGCTTTTATTTCCTGTGCTTTCGTAAAGTAATCCCTTACTTTGGCATCATCCTTGGTCACCGTTAAATGGTAACCTCCTAAATACTTATAGGCTTCGAATAATTGATTCTTATCTTCTTTTATAGCCGTTGATTTTTCCTCTCTCAACTTCATTACCGTTTCTAAGTATTTTTCATAATGCGGTACACCTAACCATTTCAATCCTGTATAGTCGATCAAGTTATTTGCACGCGCACGGTTGATATAGAACGGCGGCCATTTTTCGTTTACAGCAATCGCTTTCGCAAAAAGAGTATCTGCCTTCATCGCAATTAGTGGACGATTTAACGTATCTGCTCTTGGAGTAAATGCTGCTACAAAGTAATAATCCATAGCTGCTTTAAAGTAGTCCCCAGATCCAACTGCCTGGTTTTTCTTTTTCTTCCACTCGATTCCGCCTAATGCTGCTACTGCCGCATCGCTATAACGCTTTTGCTTGTAGCGAATATCATGGATGATATTATAAACATTGTTATTCGTATCTAAAGGGGCAGCACGCTCTAAGTAAGTAATTGCCAAAGAATCTTTTCCTAATCCTTGGTATCCTTTACCAAAGTACAAATCATCCATGTAATAAGGTTTTACACCTGAACGAACCATTCCTTCTAAGTTATCAATTCCTTGTTGGTAGTTCTTCATTTCCACATGAGAATACCCACGCATACGGAAGATATCGTTGTCCTTCACCCCTTTCTTATCCGCCTCGTCTGTGTACTTCATCGCACCTTCATAATCTTGAGACAAGAATAATAATTTTGCCGTTTCCAAAGTCACCTCAGGAGTAGCTTCCGCTTTCTCTAAATACTTTCTAAAATAACGAGATGCATTTTTGTATTGGCTACCTACGATTAAATATTCGCCATAACGCTTGTGCGCTGGAGCGTAGTTTGAATCTAGGTCGATAGCCTCCTTGTAACGAGCTTGCGTTTCACGGTAGTTTTTACCACGTAAAAAGACTGTACCGATTTTCACTTTCGCCTTTACATTTCTAGGATCTTGTAATAAAGCTTGCTCGTAAGAAGAAACAGCATTACCTCCGTCATTCTTGATCAAGAAAGCATCACCACGAACAATCATTTGCTCCGGATTAGGACCTTTCTTCGTTTTCTCTAACATTAAGTCGATTAAACGAATCGCCTCAGCTGGATCATTATTGTGTGCATTGAATTCCGGATCACGTCCTAATTTGTAGAACATGGTATACGCCTCAGCGATACGGTGAAGTACATCTCCATTTTTGTACTTTGTTTCGGACAAAATACGGTCAAAATCAACTTTGGCTTCATTCACCTTATTTTGACCTACTTTAATAGAAGCTAAACCGATTTGATTTAAATAGTTTTTAGGATCTGCAGCTAATCCTTTTTTGAAAGCATCCTCAGCTGCCGCCCAATCTCTGCGAGTTAAGTTATAATACCCTAAGAAATAATAGTTTTCACCTGTAGGAGCTGCAGAAACCAATCCTTCAAATACTTGTTTCGCTCTAGTCGGTTGATCGCGATCGATTAAGTGTAATCCATCTGCGATAGTTTGTCCCATTGCCATATTGGTGATCAATAAACTCACAGCCAATATCCACGATTTCATTTTCTTCATTTTGTTATTTTAATTAATAGCTTTCAATCTTTTTCTTAGGCATTGAACAAAGAATTGTCCAATTATTTACACATAACTTTAAATTGGTAAGAACAACAAAAATAAAAATAATCTTCTATTTTCCCTACTTTAAGCCGAATAAAAATGACCCATTAGTTAATTTGATAGGTGCGAATCGTGATAGGTCGGGTCAAGGGTATAAGACCTGCCTTCAAAACAATTAATTGACCTAAATCCCCTGAAACATAATTCAAGAATCCTGTTCCTAATCCTTGGTGAGCCTCTTTTATTATATACTTTATCTCCCTTCTCAAGGGATATTTTTTCAACGCTAAATTATAGCCAAAAGGTTGAGTATAAGGCATTCCTTTACCCTCTGAAACGGACATCACATGTACTGAACGAATAAAGCCTAACGAAGTAGGATTATCCCCATCACTTATCCAATTAGAGCCAACAATACCTATGGCATTCGGGTCATTCTTAACTTGGTTGATTACCTCAGGATTAGAACCCGCGGCTACGACATGCAGTTTCTGCTCATTTGAAATTTGTAATTTATCGATCAAAAATTTCAGATTACTTGAGTTCGCCTTATCCACCACCAGTGTATACTTTGCCGAAGTTCCCACCATCATTTCCTTCAATTCAGCTAGGGTAATCAGGGTGTCACTTGAAGATTTATTCGCTAACAAAGCGATGCCATCGGCGGCTATATTAAAACTACGGTAAGTGATGGCTTCCCGAGTGAAAATTTCTTTTTCTTTGGCTGTCAAATCACGCGTCACCACCACTCCACGAATCTTGTCATTTAACATATCAGCAATGACTTCATTCTCCGGACTGAATTTGTAATTGATTTTCGTGTATTTGTACTGCTCTTGAAAAGCAGTCCTCTCCGCCTTCATCAGGGGCTCAAAGGACTCATCCACCCCTAAGGTAATTTCTCCTACGGTCGCAGTATCAGTAGGCCCCTTCTTTTTATCCGTCGAGCATTGAAAAAAACAAAGTCCAAGAAGGACTAAACTAATATTTCTGGTATTCTTCATCATCTTCATCGGTAGCGTTATAATAGGTGTAGGCTCTCCACATACGAAACAAGCCGTAAACCATAAATAGTAATCCAAACAAAATAATGGTAGGCACCCCAAAATAAGTACCTAAATCAAATTCCGAAAAAAAGGCAACGTACAAACCTAAGAAAAAGTACGCCAATGCAACAATTAAACGAAATCCAACATTAATCCAAACAGCGATAGGTCTTTTCATTTTCTTTAAAAAAACAGACCTGCTAAAAATACATTCAGCAGGTCTGTCTATGGTTAATCGTTCTACTCTTATTCAGATAAAACGAACGTAATTGGTTGCGTAAAACGAGATCTAACAGCGCGACCAGATTGCTTACCAGGATTCCATCTTGGCATTGACTTGATCACACGTACTGCTTCCTCATCACATCCGAAACCTACTCCCTTCAAAACTTGTACGTCTTGAACAGAACCGTCCGTGTTAACAACGAAAGAGACGAATACTCTACCACCTACGTTTGCACGTTGAGCAGCAGAAGGGTATTTCAACGTTTTATTCAAGAAACGACCCCATGCACCCGGACCTCCAGGGAACTCTGCTTGTTGCTCTACAGCCGTGAAGATTTCATCTTCAGCTGGCTTAGGAGGCTCAACAGGCTCAGCACCTTTAGCATCTGGATCTACTGGTGGCTCATACGTTTCCGTCTCACCTTTTACCGTCTCCGATGCAGTGTTTCCTCTTACCTCTTCAGGTGGAGGCTCTGGCTTCGTTACTTCCTCATCATGCTTGATTTCTGGAGGTAAGAATTTCGTCGTTGTCACCTTAGGGATTTCCTTGGGTGGTGGTGGCGGTGGCGGTGGAGGCAACTCAACCTTTTTAGGTGGAGCAGGCTTGTCCAATTTCATTACTTCAGCAGTCACCTCAGTCTTATCTTCTGCAGCGGCAGTTAACTGTTTCCAGAAAGCTGCTAACAAAAGAGCACCGACAAAGAGTGCAGAGCCTAGTAATACGGACCGCTTCATTACTTTAGGATACGTCTTTCTTAAAACGAAGGCACCGAATTCACGGTTCTTGTTTTTGAAGATAATATCGTCCAAAGTAGCATCTTGGCTTATTACTTGTGACATAATATTCGTTTAATTTAAAATTAATTTAATAAGCTTATTTTCCTGATCGTTTAATCAATGCTTCCGTATCCGGATCGATTTCCAATAAAGCATAACGCTTGTTATTGGTAATCGCACACTCATCAAGCATGTCAATCATATTGCGGTATTTCGCATTTTTGGTTGGCTTGATTACGATAGTAAAATTATTACCCACTTTCGCTTTCAGATCCGCGATAACCTTGCGAATTCCTGTCTCCGAATAGTTAGTAACTTGCATTACTGTACCTGCTTCTGTAGGAATACCTTGGTAGTAATACACCTTGTTCTCATCTGGACACACAGTTAGTGTTTCCGATAATTTTACAGGTGATGTTTCCTTAGTATCCGTTTTATCAGGCATGTTTAATTGCATGGTAACGGGCTTTGCTAACGTCGTTGTTAACATAAAGAAAGTAATCAAAAGGAAGCCTAAGTCCACCATGGGTGTCATGTCGATTTTGGTCGACATTTTCTTACTACGCTTCTTCCCGCCGCCTTTCTTCCCGCCACCGGAGCTATCTATTTCTGCCATTTCTTTTCGTAATTAAAATGAAAACTTATTTCGGTTTATTTTCCGGACCAGTTACTAATTGGAAGATGTTAATATTCTGAGCTTGCAAAGTACCGATGATATCAGCAAACACTTTGTAGTTCGAATTTTGATCTCCTTTAATAGCAACTTTCAATTCTGGATTAGACAATTTCGCATAACCCACCCAATACGATAACTCGTTGTTAGATGAATCAATTGGAATTCCCTTGCTTAGCTTCTTAGCATCTGCAGGTTTCATATTTAACACCTGACGCATTGCTCCTAGAGGATAGCCTACGATTTCAGAAGCCATAAAGTTCTTCTTCATCTCAGCAGTTATAGCGACACCATAGCGATTAGCCATACGCTCTAACATAAACTCACGAGCCATTTGATCATCAGTTGCCAAATAAACGCCACCTTCAGGTGAAACACTAACCATTAGCATTCCATCTTTAGTATTCAAAGGTTTCTCTGAAATAGAAGATGGAGGAGTGATCGTAACAGCCTCTTCTGGACGGAACTTCGCGGTTAACATGAAGAACGTCAAAAGAAGGAAAGCCACGTCACACATCGCTGTCATGTCGAGTGAGACACTTTGTCGTTTAGCTTTAACTTTTGGCATAACAATTATTTTTTTGAACGGTGAATAAAATTGAATGAAAGGGCTAAGCCCCTATATCAGTTCAAATATTAATTGTGATGCGTAGCGTAGTTTTGGTTAACACATAAGCCGATTTCATCAATGCTGTAAGTTAACTCATCAATTTTCGCTGTAAACACGTTGTATGCAATGATACAGATCGCTGAAGTACCGATGCCTAATGCTGTGTTGATTAGGGCTTCAGAGATACCATTTGCTAAAGCTGTTGAATCAGTTGATCCACCAGAATTACCTAATGACGCGAAGGCCTTAATCATACCAATTACCGTTCCTAATAGACCGATCAAAGTTGATACAGATGCTAAAGTCGCGATGATTGTTAAGTTTTTCTCTAACATTGGCAATTCTAATGAAGTAGCTTCTTCCACTTCTTTGCTCAATGCAGCTAATTTTTGTTCTTTATCTAAAGCCTTATCTGTAGTTAAAGCCTTGTATTTTTTCACAGCAGCTAAAGTAACATTACCTACTGAACCTTTTTGCTTGTCGCAAGCTTTCAAAGCACCTTCTACATCATCTTTGTCTAAAGCAGCTTGTACTGAACGAACGAATGCGTTTACATCACCAGTTCCTTTTGCTTTACCGATAGTAAACATACGCTCAATTGAGAATGTTAATGCAGTTAAGAAACAAGTCATCAAAACTGGCACAATAACACCACCTTTGTAAACTACACCAAAGTAGTCACCTGGAAGTGGGTGTCCTTCGTTAGTTCCACCTTCAAAGTGAGATCCATCTCCCATTACAAGGGTGTAAATTGCAATCGCAATAGCGAATAGGACAATTAGAATTAAACCAGCAGAAATTCCACCTGATTTTTTTTCGGTTGCAGCTGGCTTAGCAGCCGGCTTCGTCAAATTTGGTTGTTGTGTACTCATTAGTTTGGTAATTTGGGGTTAAAGAATTATTTTTTAATAAAACTTGTAGAAAATGCGTCGATCGTAGTTTTCATAGTTTATGACTTTCGCTTTCTTTTCGTTAAAGGCAAAAGTAATAGAATTCTAATATAATTTTCATCCTTTAAATTAACATTGTAGGGTTCCTAGCAGGTCACAGATTTTAGACTATTGTACTAATCCGATATTTTCTACTAATAACAGATAAATTTAGGGTACTATTTTGGGATTAATGAAATATTAAAAAAATAAAAAAAATTTAAACTTTGTTGAGAAATTCCTAATTAAACCTAATTAATGGCTTACTTTTGGAAGATAAAATGAAGATAATGATCGACTCTCCATATAACCCGAAAGGACCCCGTGCTTCCACGCGAAGTAAGGATCATATGAGCTTAAAAGAAGCGATTGAATCCTTATTGCGTGTATATAAGTTGCAGAATAAATACGATGAAACCTATATTATTGCTCATTGGGAGCAGATCATGGGAAAGCCTATCGCCGCTAGAACCACTAAGGTATATATAAAGGATAAAAAACTCTTTTTAAGCATAGATTCTGCCCCTCTAAAGAAGGAATTGCTGATGGCCAAGCAGAAAATGATGGAACTATTAAATAAAACAGCGCAACAAGAAATCATTGCTGAAGTTATTTTCATCTAAGCATTTTTAGGCAATACAATCCTAGGGAATCTTAAACTTATATATTGTATGATTCGGACTATACCACCTTATTTACAACCTGGAGATCAAGTTGCTATTTTATCCCCTGCTTCTTTTCCCTCGACCGAAAATTGGAAACGGGGAGTTGAAGTGTTAGAAAGTTGGGGATTGCAGGTTAAAACGGCTCCTAACTATTTGTCACGGTATTTTGGTTTAGGCGGCACGGATGCTGAGCGACTTGCTGATCTACAACAAATGCTAGACGATCCGTCTATCAAGGCTATTTTCCCCATTAGAGGAGGTTATGGTTCATCGCGCTTATTGGATTCCTTAGATTTCAATGCGTTCCGTCAGCATCCGAAATGGATTGTTGGATTTTCAGATATAACAGCCCTTTTATGTGAAGTAGATCGCTTAGGTTTTGCCTCTATACATGGGCCTATGCCTCATAATTTAGGCCAAATAGGGGGCGAATCTGCCCTACAAAACTTGCGTAGCGCGCTTTTTGAAGGGGTATATTCTGTGACGGCTGTTCCACATGTATTGAACCGCTTCGGAGAAACATCTGCAGAAATTATAGGTGGAAATGTATCCTTACTTTGTCACTTATTGGGATCTCCTACGTTTACTGCTACAGAGGGTAAAATTTTATTCTTGGAGGAAATTGGTGAACGATTGTACCACGTGGATCGAATGCTGTTGCAATTAAAACGCGCTGGATTATTCCAAAACCTAGCTGGGTTATTAGTAGGCGGGTTCACAGATTGCCAGGAGGCGAGTTTGACCATAGGGAAAACCGCTTTTGAATTAGTAGCAGAACACACCGAAGGCACATCCTATCCTATCGCCTTTGATTTTCCAGCAGGTCATATACCTAATAACCAACCATTGATTTTTGGCAAGAATGCCAAGATGTTGGTAAATGCTGATCGCATTCATTTGAAATTCAGTTAACTGATATTTAATTCAGGTTCATTCGATTAACATTGTGACTTAAATGACCACTATGTTAGCGAAAACTTTTGGCAGTGCCCTTGTGGGTATTCATGCCTCCATTATCACCATTGAAACCCATGTAGGACAAGGATCTAAATGCTACTTAGTGGGTTTGCCAGATTCTACCATTAAAGAATCAATCCAACGTGTTGAATCAGCCATCAAACAAATAGGGTATTTTTTCCCACGCAGAAAAGTCGTCATTAATTTAGCTCCAGCTGATATCCGCAAAGAAGGATCCGGCTACGACCTTCCCATTGCCTTAGGTTTATTGCAAGCCTCAGAGCAAACGAAGATGATCCGACTTTCCGACTACTTAATCATGGGCGAGCTATCGCTTACCGGCGAAATCCGTCCTATAAAAGGGGCTTTGTCCATGGCGGTCGAAGCGAAAAAACAAGGAATCAAATCCCTCATCTTACCACTTGAAAATGCATCAGAGGCAGCCTTGATCGCTGGACTTGACATTTATGGCATGACGAATTTGCGCGATACGATTCGCTTTCTACACGGCCGGTCCCAAGCATCCATACCTACTCCGAACACGCATTCAGGCGCAGTTCACTACGCGGATGATTTCGCTCAAATTAAAGGACAGGAAAAAGCAAAACGGGCCATCGAAATTGCGGTTGCGGGCGGACACAATCTGATTATGGTAGGTCCACCGGGCGCCGGAAAAACAATGATGGCAAAATGCATTCCCTCCATTATGCCTCCTATGAGTCATGAGGAGATTATTGAAACGACCCAAATACATTCCATTGGAGGAAAATTAAGCTCTGAAAATCCTTTAATTACTGAAAGACCTTTTCGAGCGCTGCACCATAGCATCTCTGCGCCAGCCTTAATCGGTGGTAGAACAAATCCACACCCCGGAGAAATTTCACTGGCCCACCAAGGGGTCTTATTCTTAGATGAACTGCCTGAATTTCAACGCCATGTTTTGGAACTACTGAGGCAACCCCTAGAAGAGCGAAAAATTCCCATTTCACGGGCATATGGAACCGTAGAATTTCCAGCTAATTTTTTATTGATCTCTGCGATGAATCCCTGCCCCTGCGGCTACTTCCATCACCCAGAAAAACCTTGTACCTGCAAACCATTTCAAGTAGAGCGTTACTTACACCGTATTTCAGGACCCTTGTTAGACCGAATCGATATGCACCTAGAAGTTTTCCCCTTAAAGTACCCTGACATGTTTAACTCGAAAGCAAGCGAATCGAGCGCTGACATCCGAGAGCGTGTCATTCAGGCGAGAAAGATCCAAAAGAATCGTTTCCAAAACCTATCTAACCTACAAACAAATGCAGAGATGAATTCAGAACAAGTTAAACAGGTATGTACAATAGACCCTTTTTCATCCAACCTCTTGCAAAGTGCTATAGAAAAATTACAATTGTCAGCGCGGGCTCATGACCGTATTTTAAAAATGGCCAGAACGATTGCTGACTTATCTCATTCCTCCACTATAGAAGCAAAGCACTTCGCAGAGGCTATTACTTATCGAAATTTAGATCGGGAAAATTGGTCAGGCTAATTGCGTTTTTCGGTGAAAAAGTCTACATTTAAGGTGATATTTAAAAATCCCATATGAGAAAATTGACCCTTGGAATTTTAGCCAGTTCTATCCTCCTTTTCACCAGTTCATTTAAGCCTATTGAAGGCGACGAAGATTGGAAAGATATTTTCAAAAAAATTAAAGCCGAAGTTGAAACGAATTCAAAAGCCTACAGCTCGTTAGGGGATGCTTGCAAAACGATTGGTCACCGTTTAACAGGAAGTGAAAAAGGAAAAAAAGCAGAAGAATATGCCTTTAAACTATTAAAGGAGGCCGGTTTCAAGGACACTAAATTTCAAGGTTTTCAAGTAGAAGCTTGGGCGCGTGATACAGTCACTTTGTCGATTGCTCCGGCTAAATCAGATGATTTCAGAGAGGTACCTGTGGTTTCATTAGCTATGACTCCAGTAGATGCGAATATAAAAGGAACGATTGTCGATCTGGGCAATGGCCTAGATGCGGACTATGTGGGAAAAGACGTAAAAGGAAAAGTAGTACTCGCTAACATTGGACTGCTAGATGCTCCGGCTGGTACAAAAAACTTACATCGCTCTGAAAAAACTGCCCTAGCGATTCAGCATGGAGCTATGGGTGTCATTTTTGTCAATACTGTTAAGGGACAAGTTTTATTAACTGGAACGGCTTCTGTAACTGGAAATTTAATTTCCATTCCTGCCGTTTGCATCTCCTTAGAGAGTGGTACGGAAATCAGAAATTGGATGAAGGACCAGCCTGGACTTTTGGGTTTGATCGAAATGCACAATGTGAGCAAACCCATTAAGGCCCGCAATGTGGTAGCGACATTGAAAGGAACGAGCTCGAAACACCGCAAAGAGAAAATCATCATTGGGGGGCACCTGGATTCGTGGGATTTAGCGACTGGTGCCATTGATAATGGTATTGGATCTTTCTCGGTATTGGATATAGCAAGAACCTTTAAAGCACTCGGATTAAGTAGCAAAAGAACCATTGAATTTGTGGCGTTTATGGGAGAAGAGGAAGGGCTTTTAGGTTCGAAAGCCTATGTGGAACGTGCTAAAAAACTAGGGGAACTAGATGACATTGTTTATATGATTAACCTCGATATGACAAATAATGTCTATGGATTTAATGGTGGTGGCCGAGATGAAATGATGGCATTGTTAAAGTCTGTGGGGGATCAGATAAAAGCTATTGATGGAGATTTTGGCAATCAAATAGCGAACTCACCGGGATTGCATTCTGATAACCAAACCTTCCTAATGGAAGGAATTCCAGCCGCGGATCCACTAGGGAAATTGACGCGCAGTGTATTAGATTGCTACCATGCGAATTGCGATGATTTCAGCTTAGTCAACAAAAAAGAAATGGAGAACACCGTTAAATATACTGCTATGCTGCTTTATGCTCTGAGCAATGTGGAAAACATTCCATCCAAGAAATTAGACTTTTACTCAACGAAAGAATTCTTCATTAAACATAACCTCCGCCATGAACTTGAATTAGGGAATGAGTGGCGCTGGGGGAATGACTAAAAAATTTACAGAATTCTATTATTTTTACATTTAAGAAAATTTGACCTGATACCATGAGTAGCCAAAACCCCTCCTTTTTTGACCATCAAATCGAAGTAGTGCCTGAAACCTCTTTCAAATCCATCATTAAAGTGATCGGAGTAGGGGGTGGCGGATCCAATGCGGTGAAGCACATGGACAACCTAAAAATTAAAGGTGCTGACTTGATTATTTGTAATACAGATTCTCAGGCCTTAGCCTCTAATTCGGTAAAAATTAAGATTAAATTAGGGGAACAAGGCTTAGGAGCAGGTACAGATCCAGAGGTTGGAAAACAAGCTGCCCAAGAGAGTAAAGAAAAGATCAAAGCGGTCCTTAATGATGAAACAAAGATGGTCTTCATCACCGCTGGTATGGGTGGTGGAACGGGTACAGGTGCAGCACCGGTGGTAGCTGAAATTGCTAGAGAACGTGATTTATTAACTGTAGCAGTGGTTTCATTCCCCTATAACTGGGAAGGAAAAGAGAAGATCCAATATGCAAGAGAAGGAATTGAAGAGCTAAAAACGTATTGCGATACGGTTTTGGTGATCATGAACGATAAAATATCCGAACACTACAAGGATTTAGCGGTAAAACATGCCTTCGCAAAAGCGGATGACGTGTTAGCAAAAGCCGTAAAATCAGTGGTAGATGTAATTGCCAAACCAGGTGATATCAACACGGACTTCATGGACGTGAAAAAGGTATTAAAAAAAGCAGGACAAGCCATGATGAGTTCTGCTTTAGGCGTAGGAGAAGGAAGAGCGAAAGCGGCTATTATGGAAGCTTTAAATTCGCCTTTACTTAACTCGCAAGAGATCAAAGGAGCTAAACGCATCTTAGTGACAGTTTCTACTAGTAGTGCAAAAGATTTATTAACCTGGGAAAAAAATGCCATCATTGAATATTTGAATGAACGCATTGATGAGCAGGCAGATATGGTTAAGTTCGGCTTCTCTACGGATGAAGATTTAGGGGATGATCTCTATCTAACGGTGATTGCGGCTGGTTACGAACAAGATTCCAGCGGCATGGACGGCGGAATGCGTAAAGTGGTGAAGAAATCCACCCCTGTTTTCTTAAATCCAGGCGACAGCATTGAGTTAGATGGTGAATTAGAGTCATCGAGTGTGAGTACTGCAGATTCCGAGGATGCTCGTTTTGCTCAAATGGTGGAGAAATTCAAAAATGGCGCAATGTCAGAGGCTGAATTCAAAATCCCAACTTTTAAGCGTACCGAAGTAGGCTTATATGATATTTCAACCATGCCTGAGAAAGCATGGCAAACGACAGATTTATTTGCTGAATAAATCTTGAATTTTAGAGATAGCTGCTCGAATGATTTCCTCACTCGAGTAAGCTACCTCGAATTCTGAAATCTCAGCAACACCTCCCATCGAAATTCCTGGACGCCTATATTCCATTGCAGAATTACGTGTTGTTCTTGCACTTAAATGAATGGCATCTACGCCTATTTGGACAAAGTCCAGACAATTAATGGGATTCACTCCACTGCCCGCCATAATTTGAATACGACCTTTAGAGGCAGCGACCATTTCGGCTAGATTTTCTATTCCATCCAGCGCTTTGTTTTTCCCACCTGAGGTTAAAATTCGATTAAACCCAAGTGCTATTAGGTCCTCCATCACTTGAATGGGTTCGCGAGAAACGTCGATCGCCCGGTGGCAGGTCAACTCCCGGTTTTGGGCAATTTTTCGAAACTCCTGCATAAATTCCACATCTAAATCTCCAGCTGGTTTAAGCGCACCCACGACAAGTCCGTGTACCCCTTGTGCAACGAGTGATCGGGCTTCCGCTAACATGGTTTGCTTTTCAGTATCGTCATAGACAAAATCCCCTCCCCTAGGTCTTACCATGGCATGGATTTTAAGTGAAGTAGATTTCAAAGCTTGCTCCACCAGTCCTGCACTCGGAGTGGTCCCTCCTTCCCAAGGAGACGCACAAAGTTCCACTCGATGTGCACCCGCACGATCTGCGGCAAGGCAGGAATATAAAGAATAGGCACATACTTCGACTGAAACAGGGGTTGAAAGGGACATAATTGAAGGTTTAAATCAAGGTTTTGATAATTAATGAAAATTTAAAAAATAAATCTTTCATAAATACATTTTTATTTTACTTTTGCACTTAGGAAGGGTTTGTGAATAACAAAAACCTCCGTGTATTTTTGAAATAAAAATTAGCTATAAATTATGTATTGGACACTAGAACTTGCCTCCTATTTAGAAGACGCGCCATGGCCAGCGTCAAAAGATGAATTAATTGACTTCGCAATCCGTACGGGTTCTCCTTTAGAAGTGGTAGAAAACCTACAAGAGTTAGAGGATGATGGTCAGCCATTTGAAAGTATTGAAGAGATTTGGCCGGACTATCCGACTAAAGACGATTTCTTCTTTAACGAAGACGAATATTAACATTAAGAGGCGAAAGCCTCTTTTTTTGTGGACTGCAGTCGCTCAGCCAGTGCCTCATCTCGTAAAGAAACACCCCAACGTCGGGCTAGCACATCCTCCCAGGTCACGGCCATTTCATGCTGCTTTAAATAAGCTAATTCTCCAATAAGATAAGGTTCGGAAGGAAGTAAACGCTCTGATCCATAGGAGTATACTTCTCCAGCGGCCGGCCCATACAACTCCTGTAAATGAGCCTGGATATCTGATGAAATCCCTTCTGGTAATGAAACTAGACTTTCTGAAACCAACACATGGTCTTTCGTTAGACAGGTCTTAGGTTTCTGGTTAAAAACGTCCTTTTCGAGAACGTCCAAAGTGTCGGAGGCCATGATACGGTAAGTAGTCCATTTACCCCCCATGATACTCACTAGTTTGGATCGACCATCCACCTCTACCTCATGATCTCTCACTAGTGATTTAGTGTCCGTGTTAAGTGCGGATTCTAGTTGAACTTGCAATAGAGGTCTTTGGCCTACAAATGTGGAACTAATATCTGCTAAGGATGCTTGCTTAGCTGAATAGCGGTTAAAATAGGAAATCAAGTATTCCTTTTCCTCCTGTAAAATAAGCGGGGTCTCGGATAAGGTATCAGGGTCATCTGTCGTCCCCACGAGCACAGAACCTCTCCAAGGAATAACAAAAATAACACGTCCATCAGCAGTTTTAGGAATCAATAAGGCGGTATTCCCTTGCCAAAACTCAGCTGGCAAAACGATGTGAGCACCTCTGCTCACCTTCATCCGGGGTTTCATTTTCGGATTCGCAAGGCTTCTAATTTTATCTGTAAAGGGCCCTGTCGCATTGACGACTGCTTTAACAGGAATCTCGTATGAATTACCAGAGCAGGTATCCGTGAAGACAACTTTTTTTATCTTGAGACTCTTTTGGCCTAACACAAAAGAGTCCAATCGAGCATAATTTAAAACACAGGCACCCAGACGTTCTGCCTCTTTTACAATCGCTAAAGCATACCGCGCGTCATTAAGCTGCCCATCATAATACAATACCCCACCTGTCAGATGCTTGGATTCTACTGCTGGAAACTCTTGCTGAATTTCTTTTTTACTTAAACCTCGGCTTGATTTCAAATTAGTGCTACCTGATATTTTGTCATATAACCACATCCCTATTCGGTAATAAAATCGTTCCCAATAGGTATAGCAAGGAGTCAGTAAACCGAGGGGGTAAGCTAAATGAGGGGCATTTTTTAGTAGCGTCTTGCGTTCATGCAATGCCTTATACACCATTTTAAACTGTTGCCAGTCCAGATTTTTGACCGCCTGCTCTAAATAGCGGACACCCCCATGAACAAGTTTGGTGGATTTTGATGACGTTTGAGAAGCGAAATCCCCTTTTTCAATTAAGAGTACTTTGTAGCCGCGCAAGGTAGCATCTAGTGCCACTCCAGCGCCTGTCGCACCGCCACCAATGATACAAATATCAAAAGACTCTTGGAGTTTAAGTAGTTGGTCAGGGCGATTAAAGGACATACTTGGTTTATTTACTTCAAATTTGAAAAATAAAATGCAAAAGATTCGATTAATGTGGATAAAAATGAAAGAGATTTTATAATTTTGCAGTCCTTTGGCACCTATAACAATCTGCCAATCGAATTAATGACCCTTATGGCAAAGAAAGAAAAAGTAGATCCGATTGAAATTATTGAGAGCCCAGAAGCTCTTCAACAAGAAGTTTCTAAAGTTACCGAACTAGTTGACAAGAATAAATCGAGTGTTGCAACCATCTTAGGTGTTGTTGTTGTAGCTGTTGCCGCATATTTTGGATACCAATGGTATATGAATACGCAGGATGCAGAAGGCGAGAAAAAATTATTCAAAGCAGTATATGCGTTTGAATCGGATTCTCTAGCTGCTGCAGCAAAAGATTTAGCTAAAGTATCGGATGAGTTTGGCGGAAATACACAAAACTTAGCCGATCTATATTTAGGCATTACCTTGTTAAAGCAAGGCAAATTCGATCAGTCGATTGAGAAATTGAAAAATTTCTCTAGCTCAGATTTATTAGTTCAAGCACGTGCTTACTCGTTAATCGGGGATGCTTATTCAGAAAAGAAATCATACGCTGATGCGATCGATTATTACAAGAAAGCAGCCGAGCACAAGCCGAACAAATTCTTTACTCCTACCTATTTGTTGAAATTAGCGAATGCATACGAGGCAAATAAACAAGTGAAAGAAGCAGTTGATACCTATTCAATTATTGTGGAAAAATATGGTCAGTCATCTGAATCAATTCCAGCAAAGAAATACAAAGCGATCTTAGAAAGCTCTATCTCTGAATAATTTTTAGAACAGATTATGTGATGAGGGATAAGAGCTTAAGCTTTTATCCCTTGTTTTTTTAACCCCACCCTATGGCTTCAGCACTTAAAAACCTAAGCGATTTTACGACAGACCATTTACCTGATGTTTCAGGCAAAACCTTCGCGATAGTCGTATCTGAATGGAATACAGAGGTGACACATGCTTTATATAGCGGAGCTTACGATACGCTTTTAAAGTACGGAGTAAAGGAGGAGAATATACTTAGTGCCAAAGTACCCGGCAGCTTTGAATTAAGTCTGGGCGCTCAGAAAATGGCACAGCAAGCGAATATCGATGCAGTCATTTGTTTAGGCTGCGTCATTCAAGGTGAAACAAGGCACTTCGATTTCATCTGCCAAGCGGTGGCAGATGGGATTACTAATGTGAGTTTGAAATATGACAAACCCGTGATTTTTGGAGTTCTAACTCCGAATACCCAAGAGCAAGCAATGGACCGAGCAGGGGGAAAGCATGGAAATAAAGGCGATGAGGCGGCCATTACAGCCATCAAAATGATAGGACTATAATTCAAGAACATATGCAAGTTTGGAAATTTGGAGGTACCTCCGTGGGAAAACCTGAAAGAATGAAATCAATCCGTCAATTAATTACGGAGGATGGGCAACCGAAAATCGTTGTTCTATCTGCTCTTTCTGGTAGCACGAATACCTTACTTTCTATTTCAGAGTCGCTAAATGCAGGAAATCCAACAGAAGCGAAGGCGAAATCAAATGAGTTACGTGCCCATTACGATCAGTTCTTAACCGAATTATATAGTACTCCATCAGGTCTGGGTCAGGGCCAAGCGATTGTGGCGAAAGAATTTGATTTCATTGATAGCTTAATCGCTACTTCACCTTACACCGCGAAGCAAGAAAAGGAGATGGTTGCCCTGGGCGAATTACTCTCGACTCAAATCTTTGAAACCTATTTAAAAGAAGAAGGGGTAAGTTCTGCTTTATTACCCGCTTTAGATTTTATGGTGATTGATGAGGACAATGAGCCTTTGTTATCCGTAATTGAACAAAAGTTAGCCGCCGTGTTAGCCCCGGTAAAAGATACGCAAATCTTCGTCACACAAGGCTTTATCTGCCGCAATCCGGCCGGAGAGGTAGATAACTTAAAGCGAGGTGGATCTGATTATACAGCTTCCCTTATTGGGGGTGCGATTCAGGCGGAGGAAGTTCAGATTTGGACAGACATCGATGGGATGCATAATAACGATCCACGTATCGTGAAAAACACCTTCCCTATCCGTGAACTTTCATTCGCTGAGGCAGCTGAATTAGCCTATTTTGGGGCTAAAATATTACATCCGAGTACGATTACGCCAGCTAAATTAAAAGGCGTTCCAGTTCGTTTGAAGAACACGATGGAACCGAGTGCTTTTGGGACCTTGATTTCTGAAAAATCAACTGACATCGAAATCAAAGCCATCGCTGCAAAAGATAATATAACAGCGATATACATTCACTCGACACGTATGTTGAATGCTTATGGCTTCTTGAAACGTGTATTTGAGGTGTTTGAAAAGTACAAAACTCCGGTGGACATGATCACGACTTCAGAGGTTTCTGTCAGTGTGACCATCGACCAAACCACGCATTTAGATGCGATTATGAGTGAATTGCGTGAATTCGCTGAATTGGAAGATCCAGATATGAACCAAGTAATTATTTGCATCGTGGGGAATTTTTGGGCAGACAAAGAAGGCATTGCCATTAAAGTTATCAATGCGGTCAAAAACATTCCTATTCGAATGATTTCCTACGGCGCATCTGAGCACAACATTTCATTATTAGTCGATGCCTCGCATAAAAACGATGCATTAAACGCATTAAACGAAGGACTTTTCTAAAAACCGAGCTATGTTAACCTTACCCTTTATTCGCGCGAATCAAGAAACCACGATCGCAGGTTTACAAAAGAAGCATTTTGCGAATGCTGCGGAAATCGTTGCTCAATTGATCACACAAGATGATCAACGCAAGACACTATTGCAGCAAGCAGAGTCCGCTTTGGAAAAATCAAATGCCGCAGCAAAGGAAATCGGTGCCTTAATGCAATCTGGCCAAAAAGAATTAGCCGAAGGCAAGCGCGCAGAAACTGCTGCGCTAAAAGCATCGATCAAAGAAATGGAAGAGGCCGCAAAGGCCGCAGAAAAAGAATTAACTGATTTATTAGTGACGCTTCCTAACCTTCCACACAGCTCTGTGCCACAAGGAAAAACGGCGGATGACAATGAGGTGGTTTTGACTTGGGGATCTGTACCTGAGCTACCTGCAGACGCACAGCCTCACTGGGATTTGATCAAGAAATATGACATCATCGATTTTGATTTAGGTAATAAAATAACCGGTGCTGGATTCCCAGTTTACAAGGGGAAAGGCGCGCGTTTGCAACGGGCACTAATTAATTTCTTCTTAGATGAAGCAATCAAGGCGGGTTATTATGAGATACAGCCTCCTATCTTAATTAATGAAGAATCGGGTTTTGGGACAGGGCAATTACCGGATAAAGAAGGTCAAATGTATGTGACCAAAGAAGAGGGCTTATTCTTAATCCCTACCGCTGAGGTACCTATCACGAACTTATACCGTGATGTGATTGTGAACGAGAAAGAACTACCCATTAAGAACGTGGGCCACACGCCCTGTTTCCGTCGTGAAGCAGGATCTTGGGGCGCACACGTACGTGGCTTGAACCGTTTGCATCAATTCGATAAGATAGAAATCGTTCAAATCCACAAGCCAGAAAATTCGTATGCAGCGCTTGAGGAGATGTCTTTACATGTGCAAGGATTACTTCAAAAACTTGGCTTGCACTACCGCGTGCTTCGCCTGTGTGGCGGCGATATGGGTTTTGCGTCTGCATTGACCTATGATATGGAAGCTTGGTCAGGTGCCCAAAACCGCTGGTTAGAGGTGAGTTCCGTTTCTAATTTCGAGACTTTCCAAGCGAACCGCTTGAAGCTAAGAACGAAAGTGGAAGGAAAATCAATCCTTTGTCATACCTTGAATGGATCTGCATTAGCACTTCCACGCATTGTGGCATCTATTTTAGAAAACAACCAAGGTCCAGATGGAATCAAGATTCCAGAAGTTCTAGTACCTTATACGGGCTTTACACACATTAACTAGAGCCCTTCTACACTCAATCGGAAACCCTCGCCGTGCAGATTCAACAGCTGGACGCGAGGGTCTTCTTTTAGCATCTTACGCAGCTTGGTCATATACACGTCCATGCTTCTCGCATTGAAATAAGTATCATCGCCCCAAATCAATTTCAATGCATAACTGCGACTCACTGGACGACCCAAGTTCTCGCACAAAAGCTTCATTAACTCATTCTCTTTAGGTGTAAACTTTAATTCTTTTTGGCCTATGCTTAAACGCATTTTCCCGGGAATGTAGGTGTAATTTCCTAAGGCAATCACCTCCGCTAAACTAGGAACTGATTTGTCAGAATGGCTTCGGCGCAGAATGGCCTCCATTCGAGCGACCAACACTTCCATCGAGAATGGCTTTGTCAAATAATCGTCTGCTCCTACTTTAAAGCCTTGCAAGGTATCTTCTTCCATCGATTTCGCAGTCAGGAAAATGATGGGGACTTGTTGGTGGTTTGCTCTGATGTCTTTAGCCAAAGAAAAACCATCTTTCTTAGGCATCATTACATCTAAAAGACATAAATCGAAGGCCCCTTTAACGAATAAATCAAGTGCTTCATCCCCATTCTGGGCCCATGACACGGCATATCCTTTCTTCTTCAAGAATTCTGTTAACAATAATCCCAAATTAGGATCATCCTCCGCAACTAAAATTTCAGGTGTTTTAGACATAGGGTAAATAAATTTCAAATGTACTTCCTTCTCCTAATTTACTTGTGGCGTGTACTTTCCCTTCATGTGCCTCCACAATTTTCTTCACGTAACTTAGGCCTAAACCAAAGCCTTTCACATTATGCACATTACCTGTAGGCACCCGGTAAAATGCGTCAAAAATATTACTCAATGCTTCTTTCGGCATACCCATTCCTTGGTCTTTTACGGTTATCAAAATACCTTGATCCTGCGGTCGGGCATCGATTTCAACCTTCGGATTAGCAGGACTATATTTCACAGCGTTATCAATTAAATTATTCAAGACATTGGATATATGAACTTCATCCAGCGAGATAGCCGAGGGTAAATTGTCTAAACGTAACGCTAATGTCCCATTGACCGAATCGATTAATGGACCATTAATTTCCGCAACTTGCTGAATCAATGCGCTCATATCTACCGACTTGCGCTTGAGAGTGATTTCTTCGCGCTCCATTTGGGCGGTTTGCAAAACACGTTCCACTTGTTGACCCAAACGCGTATTTTCGTCTTTTATAATTCCTAAATAGCGTAACATCGACTCGTTTTTACCGGGCTTTAATTCCTCTTGTAATAATTGCGTCGCTAATGAAATCGAAGTTATGGGCGTTTTAAACTCGTGCGTCATGTTATTAATGAAATCATTCTTCACTGTTGCCAGTTTCTTTTGCCTTAAAATGGTTAAAACCGCAAAATAGAAACAGCCGATCATCACCAATAATAACAAGCCTGAACCCGCTAAACTAAGCCCCATCGTTTGCCAAATAAAGGCAGCACTATCGGGAAAATAGATTTTCAACACATTTTTTGAGGGATGTAAATCATTCGGAAACAAATCCGCTTCAAATACTTTCTTTTGGTTCTTAATTTCAGGGGATGAAGTGTAAATCCAAGATTTTGGGGAATTTTGAATGCCAAAAGAGTAGTCTAATGCCACCCCTTTATCATGCAATTCTTTTTGAATCAAACTATCTAAGTAGGCCGGCTGAAGACGCTGCAGAATCGGCCTCTCCTTGAATAAAAAGTCAGAAAAAACCTCTTTTGCCAGCTGTGTCTTCTTGAGCACCTTTTCCAAATCCGCGCGCTCAGATTTTTCTTTCTCAAGCTTTTTCAATGACTGCGAATTTTTATCCTCTTGACTCTGATTCTGACGATCAGGACGACGTCTCATTTTTAGCAACGCTTTCATTTGCTCCCGCTTAAACATCCGGTTCATGGCCGCCTGCGCCTTTAAGCGTTGACGGGTTTCTTCCGGATCTTCATCCACTGTGTATTCCTCTGTTACCTCGGCTAATTGTCCATTAGGTAACATAAATGATTTCTGTACAAATACGACTTGTTGCTGAGGAGGTAACAGAATTGGGTGCTCTTCTGAAGAGGCACTTTCTGTTACGGGAACAGGGGCAGCCTTCTTTTTAGGTTTCTCAGGAGGATGTACGGCAAGGGCATCTAATTTTTTCTGACGCTCTGCAATGACCAAAATTTCCTGTTTTTCTAATTTTCTAACCACCTGCTCAAGACTATTGCGCACATCTATGGCAAAATTCTCTCGCTTTGTTTCTAACATAAAACGCAACCAATAGGCTTGAAACCCTATTAATCCTAACAGGGCAAAAGACATCAAGGCAATCAATAAGCGTATTTTACGTTTCGACATGGGGTCAATAATTGAATGCAAATGTAAGAGATAAATAGCAGCCGCTCATCACATTAACACTCTTTAACATTTTCAATTTAAAGTGTTTTCGTAAGTTTGCACCGGATCAAAAACCGAAATTTATGAAATATCTATTTATTACCGCTTTAGCCGTTTGCATGTCAACAGTCGCTTTTGCGCAAGAAAAAAAAGAAGCTACTGTTAAAATTATTATCAATGAAAACGGTAAAGAGAGTGTCATTGAGAAGAAATTCTCTGACTTAGATAAGGCTGACGCTGAAATCAAAAAATTAAATGACTCACTAGACATCAACATTACTTCGACTGGTGGCAAGAGAAAAATTATTCGAATGGATGTAAACAAATCTCATTCAACGATTTCAGACCAACCCGGAAATGTCATCATTGAAAGAGTCGAAGGAGACAAAGAAGGAGGACCTAATAAACGTATGATTATTCGCCGTGGCGGACCAATGATGGGTGGACAAGCGGCTCCAGGTGCCCACGGTAATGAGCCTAAAGTAATGATCTTCCGTGGAGAAGATGGGCCTGACGGAATGCCGGAGGAATTCTCCTTTGAAATGGATGGCCCAATGGGCAGACCAGGAATGAAGTTAAAAGGCTTAAAGAAAATGATGAAGGAAAATGGATCGAAAACTATTCAAGGTCTTTCAGGAAAGCAAAATCAACCTTTTAACGGCAAATTAAATGTTCGCTTTAAAGCACCTACAAAAGGAAATGTGACGATTGCTGTTTCTGATGTAAATGGAAAAGAAATCGCAACCGAAACAGTGAAGGATTTCCAAGGTGATTATTTAGGTCAAATTGACTTAAAGAAAGCAGGAGCTGGCATTTATTTCTTACGCGTTACGCAAGGAAATGATGGCGCTGTTAGAAGAGTAGAAGTAAAATAATCCGCTTAAGGTTTGAGAATGAAAAAGCCTGGAATGAATTTTCCAGGCTTTTTTTACTTTATTATTTACCCATATTATAAAGGACAAAGGCATAGGAGTCAGCCGTTAGTTCAATCAACTTCGCAGTGTTCGATGAACCGTGACCACTGTTCGTATCGATCCGAATGATCATCGGTTTAGCAGCTGTATTCTTTTCTTGAAGCGTTGCCGCATATTTGAAGGAGTGCGCTGGAACCACACGATCATCGTGATCTGAGGTAAACACCATTGTAGCAGGATAGTTCATCGCTTTAATGTTATGTAGTGGTGAATAAGCATATAATGCTTTGAATTCATCCGCATTATCGCTGCTGCCGTAATCCGCCACCCAGTTCCAACCGATGGTGAATTTTTGGAAACGTAACATATCCATTACGCCCACACCTGGAAGCGCCGCCGCGAATAAATCTGGGCGTTGGTTTATTGCCGCTCCGACCAATAGACCACCGTTTGAACGACCTGAGGCAGCTAAATAGGCTGGTGAAGTGTATTTTTCACGAATTAAGAATTCAGCACCAGCAATAAAATCGTCAAACACATTTTGCTTTTTCAACTTCATTCCTGCTTCGTGCCATTTCTCACCATACTCGCTACCACCGCGTAAATTAGCCACCACATAGATTCCGCCCTTTTCTAACCAAGGAATCAAACTAGCTGAGAAAGAAGGCGTAGAGCTAATATTGAATCCGCCGTAGCCGTACAGTATAGTCGGATTTTTACCATTCAACTGAATACCCTTTTTGCTGACAATGAACATGGGAACTTGAGTTCCATCTTTAGAAGGGTAGAACTTCTGAACGACGGTATAATCCGATGGATCGAAAGCCAGATTGGGCTTTTGGAATACGCTAGACGTGTTAGTGGCTAAGTCATAACGGTAAATTGTAGGAGGAAAATTAAACGAAGAATAGGTATAGAAGGTAAATTTATCCTCTTTTTCTCCGCCAAAACCACCGGCATTACCTAAGCCTGGCAGGGCCACTGTTCCTAGGGCTTTGCCAGTGTAATCGTAGATAGACACGCGCGATGTCACATCTTTTAAATAATTCAAGAACAAACGCTTGCCCACCGTATTTACTCCCTGTAAGGGCTCCGGCTTTTCAGCAACGATGGTTTTCCAATTTTCCTTAGAAGGTTTCGCTGGATCTACGCGAACGATTTTCTTATTAGGAGCCCCTTCATTCGTTTCCAAAATCAAGATATCACCATCATTATCCACAATGCTAAAATCGTATTTACCTGGTTCTGCAACGACAGGCTTAAACTTCGTTTCTTTCTTCGCCGCATCCAAAACCCAAAGCGCATTGCCATCTAAACCTTTTCCACGATCGGAAATCGTCAAAAACGCGAAGCGCTCATCATCCGAAGTACTCACCGTGTGGAAACGCTGCGGATTTTTAGGATCCTCGTAAATCAATTTATCTTGTGATTGTGGGGTACCCACCGTATGAAACCACACTTGGTGGTTCTCATTTTTCGTACTTAACTCTTTTCCTTTACCTGGATCTGGGTAGCGAGAATAGTAGAAGCCGTTGCCTTTCCAAGCCACGCCACTGACTTTCACCCAGCTCAATTCATCGGCTAGGTTTTTACCCGTTTCCATATCTCGAACGTAATAGGTTTGCCAGTCGCTCCCGCTTAAGCTCAAGCCTACACAAGCATATTTTCCTGTTTTATTCAAAGAGAAAACAGTTAAACGTGTCGTTCCATCCTTCGATAACGTGTTCGGATCGATGACCTGCTCTGGTTTCCCGTTTAAGCCTTTTTGGCGATAAAGAACCGACTGATTCTGCAAACCAGAATTTTTATAGAAATAATACCATTCTCCTTTACGGGAGGGAGCGGAGATTTTCTCGTAATTACTGAGTGCCTCGATGCGCTTTTTGAATTCTTCGCGAAGCGGGATTTGGTTTAAATAGCCAAAGCTCACCTCGTTTTGAGCTTTCACCCAAGCCTTCGTTTCCTCGCTATTATCGTCTTCTAACCAGCGGTAAGGGTCTGCCACTTGCGTTCCGTGGTAGTTATCGACGTGATCGATTTTCTTGGTTTGTGGGTATTTCATTTGGGCCAAAGCACTAGCAGAAACAAGCATCATTCCTGCAATTAACATTTTTTTCGTTGACATAGGTAAAGATTAAAATAGGGTTCCTGTCTGCGCTTTGGGTGTAATTCCCACGTGGCGGTAGGCCTTTTCAGTGGCCTCGCGTCCACGCGACGTGCGCTTCAAAAATCCCTCTTGTATTAAAAAAGGTTCATATACTTCTTCGATGGTTTCAGCCTCCTCGCCACATGCCGTAGCAATCGTGGTCAAACCGACAGGACCACCTTTGAATTTCTCAATGATGGTTAATAAAATGCGGTTATCCATCTCGTCTAGGCCATTTTGGTCTACATCCAAGGCATTCAATGCGATCTCCGCGATCTTCACATCAATGGAGCCGTCGCCTTTCATTTGGGCAAAATCACGGGTACGGCGTAATAAATTATTCGCAATACGCGGTGTACCACGGCTACGTCTGGCAATTTCATACGCACCGGATTCATCAATCGGCATGTCTAAAATAGCGGCAGAACGCTTCACAATTTTAGTCAGCAAAGCGGCGTCATAATATTCTAAACGTGCATTGATCCCAAAGCGGGCACGCAATGGCGATGTCAACAGACCCGCTCTTGTCGTCGCACCGATCAAGGTAAAAGGATTCAATCCGATCTGAATGCTTCGCGCATTAGGCCCAGAATCTAACATAATATCAATCTTGTAATCTTCCATGGCTGAATACAAATATTCCTCCACGATCGGATTCAAGCGGTGAATTTCATCAATAAATAAGACGTCGTAAGGCTGTAAATTAGTTAGTAATCCTGCTAAATCAGAGGGTTTGTCGAGGACTGGGCCAGACGATATTTTCAAGCTAGAGCCTAATTCATTCGCGATAATGTGCGACAAGGTAGTCTTTCCGAGTCCTGGAGGCCCGTGTAATAAAACATGGTCTAATGCCTCCTCACGTGCTTTAGCCGCACCTACGAAAATCTGCAGGTTATCGACAATCTTTCCCTGTCCGGAAAAATCCGAGAAACTCAAAGGGCGTAACGCTTTGTCAAATTCCTTTTCTTGTGGGTTTAACGATTCAGCATCTCCAGTTAAATAATCTTCGCGCATGGGGAAATCAGGTAAATTGAAATCAAAGATAATTTTTTTATTGGGAAGATTTTATAGTTTTGGAAAACCAAAATAACAACCTCAACCTATGTCATCCATTTTCATCGGCGAACTCGCCGGAACTGCTACCCTATTATACCTCGGAAATGGCGTCGTTGCCAATATGTTATTAAAAGATACCAAAGGAAGTGGCACTGGCTTATTAGCCATAGCCGCAGCTTGGGCCTTTGCTGTAACCATCGCTATCTATGTTTCTACTTATTTCGGTAGCCCTGGTGCTCATTTAAATCCCATCGTTACCATCGCAGGGTGCGTAAAATCAGGGGATTGGAGTTTATTTCCTACCTTCATTGGAGCACAACTTTTAGGGGCGATGTTAGGCCAATTATTGGTTTGGTTGCACTACAAGCCACACTATGATGTGACGACAGATAAAGGAGCCATTCGCGCGTCCTTTTGCACCGATCCAGCGATTAAAAATACTCCCTTTAATTTTATCTCTGAAGCTTTTGCCTCCGCACTGGCCGTGGTCGCTTTAGGCACTTTTTCAACTATCGAAACGGGGCTGGGACCATTTATGGTGGGTATTTTGGTTTGGGCTGTGGGTCTAGGTTTAGGGGGAACGACGGGCTATGCCATCAATCCAGCTCGTGATTTAGGGCCGCGTATTATGCACGCCATTTTACCGATTCCCAATAAAGGGGATTCCGGCTGGGAATATGCCTGGATTCCTGTGGTAGGACCGGCGGCAGGTGCCGTTTTAGGTGCATTTATTTTGACCCTCAACTAATACATTATGTACGTAGGATCGATTGATCAGGGAACCACGAGTTCTCGTTTTATCATATTTAATAAGGCTGGAGAGATTATTTCAGTCGGCCAAAAAGAGCACAAACAAATCTACCCCCAAGCGGGCTGGGTGGAACATGACTCAGACGAAATTTGGAAAAATACACAAGAGGTTATCGGTCTTGCGCTAGGTAAAGCGAACCTTTCTGCGAAAGATTTAGCGGCTGTGGGTATTACTAACCAACGGGAGACGACCGTAGTCTGGAATAAAAAAACGGGCAAGGCCTATTATAATGCCATTGTTTGGCAGGATACGCGTGTGGGAGCTGAGCTAGCAGAATTAGCGAAGGATGGCGGAATGGACCGTTTCAGAGCTAAAACCGGCCTTCCATTAGCCACTTATTTCAGCGGATTAAAGCTGCGCTGGTTATTAAATAACATCGACGGTTTACGGGCGGATGCGGAGAAAGGCGATGCGCTATTCGGAACCATGGACTCCTTTATTGCCTGGCATTTAACGGGCGGAGTTGAGGGTGGAATTCACATCACGGATGTAACGAATGCGAGTCGAACGCAGTTAATGGATCTGCAAACCTGTGCTTGGGATGATGAAATCCTTCAAGTATTGAGTATCCCGAAAGCGATGCTTCCTGAAATCAAATCTAGCTCTTTAGTCTATGCTAAAGCGAAAGGCGTTCTAAGTGGTATACCGCTAGCGGGAATTCTAGGCGATCAGCAAGCGGCCTTAGTGGGTCAAACATGTTTCGATCCGGGTCAAGGAAAAAACACGTATGGAACCGGCTGTTTCTTGTTAATGAATACGGGAACAAAAGTCATTCCATCCCAATTTGGCCTATTAACAACGGTTGCTTATCAATTAGGAAATGAGCCTGTACATTATGCCCTGGAGGGCTCCGTGGCTATCACAGGGGCACTTGTTCAATGGTTACGCGACAATTTAGGGATCATTAAACACAGTCCGGACATCGAGAAATTAGCGAAGTTGGTGGACGATAATGGTGGTTGTTATTTCGTTCCTGCGTTCTCAGGATTGTATGCGCCGTATTGGAAACAAGATGCACGTGGAGCTTTAGTCGGTTTAACTCGCTACATTAATAAATCGCATATCGCCCGTGCTGCCCTGGAGGCAACCGCTTTCCAAACCTGGGAAGTACTCGAGGCCATGGAAAAAGATGCGGGCATCCCGATTGCCTCACTTCGTGTTGATGGAGGAATGGTGGTAAATCAATTGTTGATGCAGTTTCAATCTGATATCATCGGAGAAGAGGTTATTTGCCCTAAGATTATCGAAACTACCGCACTAGGTGCAGCCTATGCAGCTGGCTTAGCCGTTGGCTATTGGGCAAACTTAGATGATCTGCGAAAAAATTGGGGCATTGCTCATACTTGGAAACCAGCGATGGATTCAGAGAAGCGCGCGCATTACCGCAAGCAATGGAAGAAGGCGGTGACTAAAACCTTTGATTGGGAGGATTAGTATTCGCACGCGTCATTCCATACGCTGGGCAAGCGGCTTGTCTCGAACAGGAGACAAGCGTGATGGCAAAAAGTAGAATCAATAATCCTATTTTCATCTTAGACTGAGGCTAACTTTGCTTTAGCAGGCGCCTCTTTTTTTGTAGCTACAGGCGCTGGTGCTTGTTGGTATCCTAAAATATCTAACATTGGTTCACTCTTTTGCTCTTCTGAGAACAGGCGAGTAGTAATCGTTCCGTCTTCTAATCGATCCACAATCACATGCTTAGGGGCTGGAATCAAGCAGTGTTGAATTCCTCCATAACCTCCTAATGATTCTTGGTAAGCTCCCGTGTGGAAGAAACCTACGTATTGACGCTCTGATTCCTCCTCAAAAATAGGCAAATATAAATCGGAGCTATGTGCTTCTGTGTTATAGAAATCCATTGAATCGCAAGTCAAACCACCTAGGTTAACCTTTTGGTAAGGTAAACCCCAGTTATTTACTGGCAACATGATATACTTTTGGTTCATCCCCCAAGAATCAGGTAATTGAGTAATGAACGATCCATCGATCATGTACCAAAGCTCCTTGTCATTCTGCAATTTTTGGTCAATAATCTCGTATAATACGGCACCACTTTCACCTACGGTGTACGAACCAAACTCAGTAAAGATATTCGGAACAGGCACATTGTTCTTGTTGCAAATCCAAGAGATCGACTCTACGATTTCATCTACCATAGCTTGGTAGTCATAATTGAATTGCAATGAAGTTTGAATCGGTAAACCACCGCCTAAATCGATCGAATCCAATTCTGGACAGATCTTCTTCATCTCACAATACTTATAGATGAAACGGCTTAATTCAGACCAATAATAGGCTGAATCTTTGATCCCCGTGTTAATGAAGAAGTGTAACATCTTCAAATTAAAGCGAGGATTAGGCTTGATTTTTTCGTTGTAGAGTGTATTTACATCCGAATAACGCACCCCTAAACGAGAGGTATAAAAAGCGAAATCTGGTTCTTCATCCGTCGCGATGCGAATGGCAATATTTACTTTTTCCGCAGTCACTGATTTCTCGTAGAAATCGATTTCCTTCAGGTTATCTAGAACAGGTATGCAATTAAAGCCGTCATTGATTAACTCCGAAATATATTGAGTATATAATGGCTGTTTATAGCCATTGCAAAGAATATAGGTCGATTTAGAAATTTTACCTTGATTGTACATATCGCGAATAATCGGAATATCAAAGGCGCTAGAAGTCTCTAAATGTACATTTTGTTTCAAAACCTCCTCTAAAATAAAGGAGAAATGCGATGATTTCGTACAATAGCAATAGGTATAATTCCCTTTGTAATTGTACTTTTTGATCGCGTTACGAAACAAAAGTTTCGCATTCTCGATGTGTTCAGAAATTTTAGGCAAATAGGACACCTTCAAAGGGGTACCATATTGCTTGATAATCTCCATAATAGGCACATTATTAAACAACAATTCATTGTTCTCATTGATATTGAACTCACGAGTAGGGAACTCGATGGTTTGGTCAATTAGATCGATGTAATTTTTCATTTCTCTGTTTAAGTGCACCCGAGCTCACCCCGAGTTTGTGTAAAAACGTGCAAAACTGCAATAAAAGTATGTACTTTGCAAGACAATTACCTATTAAGTTATTATGTCCAAAATTCATTTTATCGCCATCGGTGGTGCTGCAATGCACAACTTAGCCCTCGCTCTTCTCACTCAAGGACACGAAATAACGGGCTCAGACGATGAAATCTACGAACCGTCCAAAAGTCTTTTGGAACAACATGGCATCTTACCTGCTGAATTTGGCTGGTTTCCGGACAAGATAACACAGGACATAGACATTATTGTTTTAGGAATGCACGCACGTGCGGACAATCCAGAATTGTTAAAAGCACAGGAGCTTGGATTAAAGATTGAATCCTACCCGTCCTTTATCTATGAACAAAGCAAAAACAAACAACGCATTGTCATCGCCGGAAGTCATGGTAAAACGAGTATTACCTCCATGATTTTGCATGTTTTAAAGACCCTAAACAAGAAATTTGACTACTTAGTGGGAGCGCGTATCGAAGGTTTTGGCCTAATGGCCTCCATCACGGATGCACCTATTATGATCATCGAGGGTGACGAGTATCTCGCCTCCCCCATCGATCGAAGAGCAAAATTCCTTTTATATCAACCCCACATTGCCTTGATTTCAGGCATCGCTTGGGATCATGTGAATGTCTACCCCACTTTTGAATCCTATACCCAAGCTTTTGAAAATCTGGTAGAAGAAATGCCCAAAGCCGGCCATCTGTTTTTTGACAAAACAGACAAAACACTCGAAGCCATCGCTGAGGCCTGTCCTGAACATTGCCACTCAGAGGGATACAAAGCACATGATTCAGTGATTAGAAATGGTCAAACTTTCTTGAAAGGAAATGATGGTAAGGAATATGGTTTACAGGTTTTTGGAGAACATACACTAAAAAACCTACAAGGAGCCTTACACATCTGTACCCAGCTAGGCGTCAACGATACTGAATTCTATACGGCTATTCAATCCTTTAAAGGAGCGGCTAAACGTTTAGAATGGGTAGGTGAATCCAATACGCAATTGCTTTACAAAGATTTTGCCCACGCTCCATCGAAAGTGAAAGCAACAACACAGGCTTTGAAAGCACAATTCCCACAACGTAAATTAGTGGCTGCGTTAGAATTGCATACATTCAGTAGCTTAAATCCTGCCTTTCTTCCTGAATACAAAGGGACCTTAGCGGAAGCCGATTTAGCAATTATTTACCTAAGCGAACATGCGCGCGCCATTAAACGAATGGATAAAATAGAGGCTGAAACGGTCCAAAATTATTTTAAGCACCCGAATCTAGTAGTAGTGCGGGAGCAAGCTGAATTAAAAGATATTCTCCTAAAACAAAATCAGGAAAATCAAAACCTATTGATGATGTCATCTGGCACCTTCGATAGTCTCGATTTTCCTGGATTAGCATCCGAACTCGGATTACGAATTCAATAATTGATCTAATTCTTCTTTAAAGCCCGTCAGCAACATCTCCTTCATGGAGATTTTGCGTTTCTGGGTATTGATTTTACTTAAGGTAATTTTATCCTCCATCATTCGGGTGGCCTCAGATTCCGCAATAAAGGATTCCAATTCGCCTCGCTCCTTCTTCGCCATGTAATCCATTTGGTTGATCATAATCTTCAACTGCTCAATCCGTGGCTTCTCATTCAAATTCGTATGGCGATACGAAATCACCCGCAATAAATAATTCATCTCAAAAATCTTATCACAAATCGTACGGAAACGTTCCGCGAGCGAGCGATCCATGTTCTTCACTTGAGAAGATATTTCCTTCCACTTTACTAAGTAGGCTTTCGCTAAATCAGCGGTCGCCACGATATTCACTTGATCTTTTAATTTCAATTCTAATTCCCCGGTCATGGTCGTTAACTCTAACACACGAGGGTCAACGCGAGGTTTGTAATCGATTCCTTTAATGCGGTTGTATTTCTCGAAGAACATATCATTTGCCTTCTTGAAGTTCTTCCAAAGCATCGACTGCTTCTTAGGCGGCAATCCGATCACATTCTTCCATTCCTTCTGAATCTCCTTCACTTTCACCACCGAATCATCGATATCCTCTGCTTTACGCAATTGGTGCACACTATCAATATAGCCCTGCAAGATCAAAATCTTCTCGTCTATCTGGCGGTTCTTTTCTTCAAAATAAGCACGGCGCTTCAAGAAGAAGGCATCCATCACCTCTTGGAATTCAGCCGTCAATTCGTCTTGAAATTGTTTATCAACTGGACCCGTCTTCACCCACTTCATCTTAACCTCCATCAACTTATCTGTCGCCTCGACCACGTCATCTTCCGCAGAGATATCTTTCGCATCTTGAATTAAGGCACGTTTGATCTCTAGGTTTTTCACCTGATTCGCCTGGATTAATTCTTTCAAATAAGCCTCGTGCTTCTCTAATTCTGCTAACAAAGGCTTGAAATCCCCTAATCCATCGAATTCGATGAGGTAGGTTTGCATTTGCAACACTTTTGTTAAGAAGGAACCTTTATTTTGGGCTGCTTCAATTTCCGCAGACAGACCTTTCACCTTGCTTACCGCAAGGTCAAAACGTTTTACAAAATAGGCTAATGCCTCCTCTTCAGAATTACGCACGAAACCGATTTCGCGCTCAGGATAGCTTAAATAGGGGTTGATGAAAACTTTGCCGTCGCGGCAAAATCCAAACTCGTTTGATGTGGGCTGGCTCATATGTCTTAAAGAAAGAGCTTCAAGCAGGTGCTTTGGCTCAAATGTTAATCGTAAATCTTAATACACCTCTAATTTATTTAAAAAATTGCGATATTTGTGGGTTGTATAAAAATAAAATTTAATGAGTAACGAAACCATCATCTTTTCGATGGAGCGTGTGTCGAAAGTCATCCCTCCGCAAAAGACCATTATAAAAAATATCTATTTGTCCTTTTTCTATGGGGCAAAAATTGGTGTCTTGGGTCTTAATGGCTCCGGAAAGTCCACTTTACTCCGTATTATCGCTGGAATCGACAAATCTTACACAGGTGATGTCGTGTTTTCACCAGGCTATACCGTAGGATTATTAGAGCAGGAACCACAATTAGATCCGAACAAAACGGTCATCGAAGTCGTAGAAGAGGCGGTCGTAGAAATCAAGAACCTGTTAAAGGAATTCGATGAGATTAATGAGGCATTTGGAGATCCAGATGCTGATTTTGATAAATTATTAGCGCGCCAAGGTGAGGTCCAAGAAAAGCTGGATCACTTCAATGCCTGGGAATTAGATACGCGTTTAGAGAAGGCCATGGACGCTTTGCGTTGTCCTCCATCTGATGCATTAGTAAGTACCCTTTCCGGGGGAGAAAAGCGCCGCGTAGCACTTTGTCGCTTATTATTGCAAGAACCAGATGTTTTATTATTAGATGAGCCAACTAACCACCTGGATGCGGAATCCGTAGATTGGTTAGAGCAACATTTACGTCAATACAAAGGAACTGTAATCGCCGTAACCCACGATAGATACTTCCTAGACAACGTGGCAGGTTGGATTTTAGAATTAGACCGTGGCGAGGGTATTCCTTGGAAAGGAAATTACTCGTCTTGGTTAGAGCAAAAACAAAATCGCTTAGCACAAGAGGAGAAGACGGAATCACGTCGTCAAAAGACGTTGCAACGCGAATTAGAATGGGTACGCATGGCGCCAAAAGCACGTCAGGCGAAGTCAAAAGCCCGTATTGGTGCTTACGAAAAACTCCTTTCAGAAGAGAATAGACAGAAGGAAGACAAGTTGGAATTATTCATTCCTGCAGGTCCTCGTTTAGGGAATAAAGTAATCGAAGTTCAAGGGGTGTCCAAATCGTTCGGGGACAAGTTACTATACGAAAACCTTAGCTTCTCGCTTCCTCCAGCTGGTATTGTCGGAATTATTGGGCCAAACGGTGCGGGTAAAACGACATTATTCAATCTGATTACAGGAAAGATTCAGCCGGATGCCGGGACTTTCGAAGTAGGTGAAACGGTGAAACTGGCTTATGTCGATCAAGAGCACAACCAATTACAAGCGGAGAAGTCTGTTTTCGAAACGGTTTCAGATGGGAACGATTGGGTGATGTTAGGTGGAAAGCAGGCAAATGCACGTGCCTATGTCAGCAAATTCAACTTCAACGGAGCAGATCAGGAGAAGAAAATCAGCATGTTATCCGGTGGCGAGCGTAACCGCGTTCACTTAGCGATGATGTTGAAGGAAGGCGCGAACGTTCTATTACTCGATGAGCCGACCAATGATTTAGATGTGAATACGCTTCGTGCTTTAGAGGAAGGCTTAGAGAATTTTGCAGGCTGTGCGGTAGTCATCTCCCACGACCGTTGGTTCTTAGACCGCATCGCGACGCATATTTTAGCGTTTGAAGGCGATTCGCAGGTAGTTTGGTTTGAAGGTAATTATTCAGAATACGAAGAATCACGTAAGAAACGTTTAGGGGACACAACACCGAAGCGTATTCGTTACAAGAAATTACAGTAATATGACATCAAGAGAGAAAATTCAGGCAGTCATTGACGAAATGGGCAAGGTGGTCATAGGCCAAGAGCGCCTGATTAACCGCCTATTAGTCGGTCTTTTTACCGGCGGACACGTCTTATTAGAAGGGGTGCCTGGATTAGCTAAGACATTGACAATTAATACCTTAGCTAAAATTCTCGACTTGCATTTCCACCGTATTCAGTTCACGCCGGATTTATTGCCAGCGGACTTAGTGGGGACGATGATTTATAATCCGAAAAAATCGGAATTTGAAGTAAAAAAAGGGCCTATTTTCGCTCAAATCATCCTCGCAGATGAGATTAACCGTGCCCCTGCTAAAGTGCAATCTGCCCTGCTAGAGGCGATGGCCGAGAAGCAAGTGACGATCGGAGATACGACCTATCCTTTAGATAAACCCTTCTTAGTATTAGCCACTCAAAACCCCGTAGAGCAAGAGGGTACTTTCCCGCTTCCAGAGGCACAGGTGGATCGTTTCATGCTGAAGGTATTCTTGAATTACTTAGATAAAGATCAAGAGTTAGCCGTAATGCGCCAAAAGTCCAACATGGACTTCAACTACGAGCCTAAAACCGTATTAAACGCGGAAGATATCGCTAAAATTCGCAAAGAAATCAATGAAATTACGATTTCGGAGACTTTGGAAAAATACATCATTGAGCTCGTATTTGCGACGAGAAATCCGGCCGAATATGGTTTGACGCAAGAGGCGGGTTATATCCAATTCGGAGCTTCACCGCGTGCGAGTATTCAGTTGAATTTAGCTGCGAAAGTGATGGCTTACTTAGAGGGACGCGATTATGTGCTTCCGGAAGACATCAAGGAAATGGCTCCAGATATCTTGAATCACCGCATCATTTTGAATTATGTGGCGGAAGCGGATAACATCACGACCTTGCAAATCATCCAATCGATTTTAAGTAGCGTCGCAATTAATCGCTAATTTTTTTGGGTAAAATTGGGGTATTTATTGCTTTTAGAGCAAAATAGATCCTTATGAAATACCTTGTTATCCTGTGCCTTTTCTTTTTTAGTTTCACTGCGACCGAGCCCATGCGCGTTTTCCTGATCGGGGATTCGACGATGGCAGACAAGGTTTCGGCAGACTTTCCAGAGACAGGTTGGGGGATGCCTTTTTCACAGTTGTTTAACGAAGCTGTGGAAGTTCAAAATCACGCCTACAATGGCCGTAGTACGAAAAGCTTCCGTAGAGAAGGCCGTTGGGCGAAGGTATATAATCAGATCAAAAAGGGGGATTATGTGTTGATTCAGTTTGGCCATAATGACGCCAAAGTCTCCGACACAAGTCGTTACGCTCCTGCACAAACCGACTTCCGCGAGAACCTCATTCGCTATGTTCGCGAGACACGCTCTAAAGGCGGAATTCCTATCTTATTAACGCCTACACAACGTAGAAAATTCGATTCCACAGGTGTATTTGTGGATCAACATGCGGATTATCCAAGTGTAGTTCGCGAAGTAGCCTCCGCAGAAAAAGTGCTTTTAATCGACGTAGAGAAAGAAAGTAAAAAATACATCAGCGCCGAAGGGCCTGAGGGGGCTAAAAAAATGTTCCTACATTACCCTGCCGGCATTTTCAAAAAATTTAGCAAAGGGGTGGTGGACGATACACACTTCTCTCCTTTTGGGGCCAGAAAAATTGCATCAATCGTCGCTGAGGCTGTTTTAGCTTCGAATGAACACCTGCGCAGCTTCTTAAAGAAGTCTAGCTTCTCTCAGAAATATGCTTTTGAATTGCCTAATGTAGCAGAGACCGCCTTTAAAAAGGACACGTTAAATATCGTTTCATACGGAGCCGTTTCATCCGCAAGTGCCTTGAATACGTCGGCGATTCAACAGGCCATCGACATCGCGGCAAAACAAGGCGGTGGCGTGGTGCGGGTGCCTGCTGGTTTTTGGGTGACGGGTGCGATCACTTTGCGCTCGAATATTAATTTCCATTTAGACGCTGGTGCGGTCTTGCAATTCAGTGCAGATGCAGCACAATATCCCTTAGTTCGAACAAACTGGGAAGGTGTTGATGCGATTAGAGCACAGTCTCCGATTACTGCCGTAGGCGAGCGCAACATTGCGATTACGGGTTCAGGTATCATCGATGGAAATGGCGAGGCCTGGAGACCGGTGAAGAAAGGGAAATTAACGCCGGGCGAATGGGACAAATTGGTTCGTTCGGGTGGCGTTTTAGATGACAAGAAAGATACTTGGTATCCGACTCTTCGCGCCTTAAAAGGATCAACAATGGATCGACCAGGTGTCATAGCGGCAGGATTTACAGAGGCCAAAGCCGAGGAAATCAAAGAATTCCTTCGTCCTAATATGATCTCAATTCGCGAGTGTGAGCAGATTTTATTAGAGGGCGTTACCTTTCAAAACTCCCCCGCCTGGAACATCCATCCACTTCTTTCTAAACACCTTACGGTAGAAAACATCACAGTTAAAAACCCTTGGTTCGCTCAAAACGGCGACGGCATCGACATCGAATCTTGTGAATATGTGTCAGTCCGCAACTCCCGCTTCGATGTAGGGGATGACGGAATCTGTTTAAAATCAGGCAAAGATGCGGAAGGCCGTAAACGAGGCCGTCCAAGCGCACACATCACCATCGATAATTGTGTCGTATTCCATGGCCACGGCGGTGTCGTAGTCGGGAGTGAGATGTCAGGTGGTGTGCATGACTTATTTGTTTCAAACTGCCAATTCTTAGGAACGGACGTAGGTTTACGCTTCAAGACAGCGCGCGGTCGCGGTGGTGTAGTAGAAAATGTATACATCCAAGATATCAGCATGAAGAACATCGCAGGCGAGGCCATCTTGTTCGATATGTACTACCAAGGGAAAGATCCTGTGGCGACATTCGGGAATGGAGACGAAACTCCTAAAATCGAAAGCAAACCTGTCGATGCCGGAACGCCACAATTCAAGAATATCTATGTGGATCGTGTGGTGGCGAAAGGTGCAGAAACCGGATTGTTAATTCGTGGACTTCCAGAAATGCCGATTCACCACATTAATCTATCCAATTTAGATATCGAGGCTAAACAAACCTACCGCGTGATTGAAGCCACGGATATTCAATTAACAAATGCTAATTTTACGCAAACCGGAGAAAAAATACCGGAGTTAATTAATGTGAAACGCTGGAAATTGAACTAATATGGCTTATCCTTCTATTTACCTTGCTTCCACTACGGAAGAACTTTTCAGACGAATCGATCAATTGAATCCGGAGAGCCAGGCGCTTTGGGGTAAAATGTCTGTAGATCAAATGCTCTCTCATTGCGCCGTTCCTTATGAACAGATTCTGGGAATAAATACGGATCGACCACCTTTGTACATGCGAATCATTCTTAAAGCATACAAGGATT
>JBIIGE010000079.1:0-5056 GCA_044236555.1 Aquirufa sp. | reverse complement strand
TAAAAATGTAGTGGATAATACGGCCATCATGCATCGAATTAAATCCTCCGGGCATAGCATTGGAAATCATACGATGAATCATAGTAACGCCTGGAAAATGGATTTTACATCTTACAAAGAAGATGTTAAGCAATGCGAAGAGGTTTTTAATCAGCAACAAATCAAGTCCATTGGATTTAGGCCTCCCTATGGTCGAATAACGCGTAAAATGTACCTAGAAATGGATAACGTCATTTTATGGTCTGTGTTAACAGGGGATTATAATAGCTCCCTTACGCCAGATAATATTTTGAAATCTATTTTGCCCAATTTAAAGCCTGGAGCTATTGTCGTTATGCATGATAGTATTAAAGCTTATCCTAGGTTAAAGGTAATTTTACCGGCCATTTTAGCCTATTGTAAAGAAAAAAATCTTGTTTTATCTGCCTTATGATCGATACACACGCGCATTTGTATGATGCTCATTTTCAAGAAGATATGCCTTTTCATTTAAAGGAGATTCAAGAGGTAGGTATAACGGAAGTTTGGTTGCCTAATTGTGATTCAGAATCGTGGGTTGATTTAAAGAAATTAAGTAATAATTACCCTGATTTTGTTCTTCCGATGATTGGATTACACCCTACATATGTGAAGGATAATTACCTAGATGAATTAGCCATTTTGAAGGCGGAGTTAGCAAAAACAAAAGTAGTAGCCATTGGTGAAATTGGACTCGATTATTATTGGGATACCACTTTTGCTGAACAGCAATTGGACGCCTTTATACAACAATGTCACTGGGCGCTGGATCAAGGTTTATGGATTGACATTCATTGTAGAAAAGCCTATGCAGATCTAATCAAAACGTTGAAATTGGTAGAATTTAAATCATTAGGCGGGATTGTTCATTGTTTTTCGGGGGATGCTAGAGAGGCGAAAGTATTAACCGATTTAGGATTTTATCTGGGAATTGGAGGTGTGATAACCTACAAAAATACCACCCTTTTTCAGGATATAAAGGATATTCCGCTAAGTAGAATTGTATTAGAAACTGATGCCCCCTACTTAAGTCCTGTTCCCTTCAGAGGTAAGCCTAATTCGCCTAAAAACATTCCAATTATCGCCCAAAAATTAGCTGATTTATATGAGGTTTCGCTCGAACACTTAGTTGAACAGACTACGCAGAACGCACAGCAATTAAAGGCTATCTCAGGTTATTAATCAAACCTTTCATTTGTTCATCCCACTCTAGAATAGCTTTTTTTAATCGAAGAACTACCGCTTTTGATGAATTTTTAAATTTTGGCCAAGAACCTTGAAATACCATTCTCCCGTTCTCCAAAATACCTACTGTATGACTTAATTTCAAGATATCAGTCAAATCGTGGCTAATCAATACACAAGGAATGGCTCGTTCTTTAACGACCGAAGCTATAATTTGGGAAAACTCTAATTTCTGTTCGGTGTCTAATTGGCTAAAGGGCTCATCTAGCACTAAATAATCAATAGGCCGGCTGATTGCTTCTAATAGGGCTAATTTCTGTCGCTCCCCTCCAGAAAGGGATGACACTTGAGTATCTTTTTGCTTGATCAAATAGAATTGCCTGAGGTATTTGGTGATAATGGCATCTTGTTGTGCATTAGGAATGTATTGAAATAATGCTTGTGCATAATTATATACACTGTGAAAGGGTTTTAAATGAAGTGTTTGTGGCACATAACCTGCCTTTTTAAATTGAGGAATGAGGCGATCAATACCGTCATTTAATTCAATAGAGTGTATTTTGACGGAATAGTCTTGATCGTATTTTAAGCCTACTAATAAATTTGCAATGGTGCTTTTTCCTGAACCACTTTTACCAATTAATGCGTAAATTTCACCTGATTTTACCTTTATCTCAATATTGGATAAAGCAAAATGACTTGTAACTTGGTGTTTCTTTATGCCGATTGTTAACATTAAACCTATTATATATGATTCTGTGCGGAATTGATGTGGGAACTTCTTCCATTAAAGTTAGTATTGTTGATGCTGCAAACCAACAATTAATTTATTCGACGTCTTTTCCTGAGGTTGAAAATGAAATTTCTTCCCCTCAACCAGGTTTTGCGGAACAGGATCCAGAACATTGGTGGTATTGTGTAAAACAGGCTATTCTAAAGGCAAATGCCACAGGTTTGTATGATTCTAAAAATATTGGTGCTATCGGTATATCGTATCAGATGCACGGCTTGGTCGTTGTAGATAAAAATGCTCAGGTTTTGCGCCCTTCTATTATTTGGTGTGATTCCCGCGCAACTCCCTACGGAGATAAGGCCTACACAGCCTTAGGTGAATCTTTTTGCCAAAGTCATTACCTAAATTCTCCTGGTAATTTTACTGCTGCTAAATTAGCGTGGGTGAAAGAAAATCAACCAGCTATGTTTGAACAAGTAGCGCAAGTACTTTTGCCTGGTGATTTTATTGCAGGTCGATTTACATCAATCTTCACAACAACAGCTTCAGCGCTATCAGAAGGAATATTGTGGGATTTTAAATCATCCCACCCTGCCAAAGACTTAATGGCCTATTACGGCTTCCCAGAACATCTTCCCTCCTGTTCATCCATTATTTTCCGATCACGGATCACTTACACCTTCAGTAGCAGAGGAACTTGGCTTAGGAACACATGTAAAAGTAACATATAAGGCAGGAGATCAACCCAATAATGCCTATTCATTAGGTGTTTTACACCTGGGCGATATCGCCACTACGGCGGGTACCTCAGGAGTTGTATATGGTATTTCAGATGAACTAAAGTTTGATAAAGAAAATCGGGTTAATTCTTTTGCGCACGTAAACCATACAACAGAGAAAACGAGTATTGGTGTTTTAATGTGTATAAATGGAACAGGGATTTTAAACCGATGGGTTAAACAAAATTTCTTTTCTTCCTTATCGTATCATCAGATGAATGAAGTAGGAGCTAAGGCTTCCATTGGATCAAATGGATTAGTTTGCATGCCATTCGGTAATGGCGCAGAGCGTATTTTTCAAAATAAGACCTTAGGTGGTAGTTTTCAACATGTAGATTTCAATCGCCACCAAGCAGCTGATATTATTCGGGCTGCTCAAGAGGGAATTGCCTTCTCGATGGTATATGGAATAGAATTATTAGGAAATGTAGGTGTTAAGCCTAAAAAACTGAAAGCTGGATTAGCTAATATGTACCTGAGTGATTTATTTACTCAAGCGATAGTTAATGCGTCCGGTGCCTCAGTTGAATTGCTTGAAACAGATGGTGCCTTTGGCGCTGCTTTAGGGGCTGGAGCTGGTGTGGGATATTATGCAAATGAAGATGAGGCTGTAAGTAACATTAAGGTCTTAAAAACCATTCATCCGGAGGCAAGCTTACTGAATGCTTATGCTGATGCGTATGGTGTTTGGAAAATAAATTTACCCTCTTAAAAATGGTAAAGCCTCTCAATTGCTTGAGAGGCTTGTACCCAGTGCCGGAGTCGAACCGGCACGGGCTTGCACCCACGGGTGTTTGAGACCAGCGCGTCTACCAATTCCGCCAACTGGGCAATTCAAAATTGCTGTGCAAAACTAGGCTAAATCATTCGCTTTCGCAAGTGTGCCTAGAATAAATTCTAGTTTACTCGTAGCGTAAAGCTTCAACAGGATCCATTTTAGAAGCTTTAAACGCGGGATAAATTCCTGAAAATAAGCCAACTAAAATACAAATAATAATACCGGTCATCATCCATAACCAAGGGATAATAAAACTAGCCGCTCCGGAGCTAATTGCTTGTGCGATGATGTTACCAATAGGTATGGCCAGCATAATGCCCCCTATTCCACCTAATAAACAAATGACAATAGCTTCGATTAAGAATTGTTGTAATATACGCCCCGGTGTAGCTCCTAATGATTTACGAATACCAATTTCACGTGTTCTCTCACTCACAGAAACCATCATAATATTCATTAAAGCAATGGCAGCCCCTAACAAGGTGATGAAACCAATGACGAAACCCCCTATGCGTAAGGAGCCTGTAATACTTTCAAAGCTTTTTGCAATAGAATCAGAACGATCGATACTAAAGGAATCTTCCATACCCAATGGATCCATGCGCACTTTTCGCATAGCACCTCTTGCCTCTTCCATAAAATCGTCAAGGTTTGTAATTTTAGAGGAAGACGTAGTAATATCAAAGGTAAGGTTACGTCCTACTGCCATCTTTCTCCCCGTTTCTAAGGGTACCATAATAACGCGATCGTCACCTCCTCCCATCATATTACCTTTCTTTTCTAAAACACCGATTACTTTCAGTTTAATGCCTGATACGACTACTTCAGTCCCAACAGGACTTCCTTTTTCATACAACTGATCAATGATATCCACTCCTAGAATACACACGTTGATGGCATTTATCTGCTCGTTTTGCGAGAAATTACGACCAGCTCCTACTTTATACCCTTTTAACTCCATAAAGTTCTCATCGATTCCTAAAACTCTGGCATTAGGGTTCGTTTTTTTGGAAGCATATTTAGCGATGGCATTGTTATTTACATTAGTCTTAAGAGAGACTTTGCCTTTTACAGAAAACAAATACTTGTAATATGAAGCCTGACGGTAATCGATATTCTTGAATCTTTTTTCTTTTTGACCTTCTCGCCTAACTTGCATGGCAGGCCTGTTACGTATATCGAATGAATTAGCTCCTAAACCCGAAAATGAATTATCAACGGAACTTTGAATTCCATCTATAGCGGTTAGAATTCCAACGAGCGAGGTAATTCCTAATGATATAATTAGAGCAGTTAATACTGTTCTCAGCAAATTTCCTTTGATGGAGCGTAAACCCTCTAAAACATTCTCTTTTAAATTCATAAGACCTTTTGACTAAGCCGGATACTCCCGGCGACTTTCTGACTAAGTCACTCTTGTGACGACTAAATCGCAAAGAAATGACTATCACAAAGTGATTGCAAGTTATCCCCTTTTTCACAGCATTAAAAACCAATGAAATAGGGTTTTAATCCGTTAGTCCTTTTTTTGGCCTAATTAATTCAATCCCCCTCTTTCTTAAT
>JBIIGE010000032.1:0-19042 GCA_044236555.1 Aquirufa sp. | reverse complement strand
TACTTATTTGGAAGAGAACGCAAAGTAATCGAAGCAACCATAAAAATTATGTCAATTGGTAAACAGTAATCAGGTGGATTTTTCCATGGGATTTCTCGAACTAATTGACATTTTTTGTTTAAAGCAGTTTCATAAATACGAATAATATGGAGTTAAAACGAGTAGTTGTCACGGGACTAGGCGCCCTAACCCCCATCGGAAATACCGTTAGTGAATATTGGGATGGATTAAAAAACGGCGTTAGCGGTTGTGGTCCTATCACGAAATTTGATGCGGAAAAATTCAAAACTCGTTTTGCTTGTGAATTAAAGAACTTCAAGGTAGAAGATTTTATCAATACCAAAGAAGCACGTAAAATGGATCCATTCACTCAATACGCCGTTGTTGCTTCTGATGAAGCGATTGCAGATGCGAATTTTGACATGGAAACCTTAAATAAAAATAAAGTAGGCGTTATCTGGGGATCAGGTATCGGCGGTTTAAAGACGTTTGAAGACGAGGTAATCTATTTCGCACAAGGAGATGGAACCCCGAAGATCAATCCCTTCTTTATTCCTAAGATGATTGCAGATTCGTCATCAGGCCAAATCTCCATCCGCAACGGATTCCGCGGACCTAATTACGTTACCGTATCAGCTTGTTCATCTGCAAACAACGCCATCATTGATGCTTTTAACTACATCCGCACCGGACGTATTAACGTATGTGTAACGGGTGGTTCAGAGGCTCCAGTTACTATTGCCTCTGTAGGTGGTTTCACCGCCATGCACGCGATGTCTACCCGTAATGACGATCCAGCTACGGCTTCTCGTCCATACGATGTGGATCGCGATGGTTTCGTAGTAGGAGAAGGAGCAGGTGCTTTAATTTTAGAAGAATACGAGCACGCAAAAGCGCGTGGCGCAAAAATATACGCGGAGTTAATCGGTGGAGGCTTCTCATCTGATGCGCACCACATTACAGCTCCTCATCCAGAAGGATATGGCGCCTTGTTGTCGATGATCGATGCGTTAGAAGATGCTAATATCAAACCAGAAGAAGTAGATTACGTAAATACACACGGAACCTCTACTCCGATCGGCGATCCACAGGAGATTAAGGCCATTGTGGACTGTTTTGGCGAGCACGCCTATAAACTAGCGATCTCGTCGACAAAGTCAATGACAGGTCATTTATTAGGTGGTGCGGGTGCTGTAGAGGCAGTAGCCTCCGTTTTAGCAATCCAACATCAATTTGTCCCTCCTACCATCAACGTATTTAACCGCGATCCAGAAATCGATCAACGTATCGACTTAACAGAGAACGTAGGTAAATCACGTAAAATCGATGTGGCATTAAGCAACGGATTTGGATTCGGTGGTCACAACGCAACGGTTATTTTCAGAAAAATCTAAAACAAATATGGCCGTAAAATCTCTCCTAAACTGGTTAGATCCGATTCGACTAGACGAACGAGAGAAATTCTTAAAGAAATCGGTTACACATCTAATTGGGGCTAGTCCGAGTAATTTAACCTTATATCGACTAGCCTTTTTACACGCATCCGCTTCGAAGGAGAGTGTGGCAGAAAACTACAAAGAGTCAAACGAACGCCTCGAGTTCTTAGGCGATTCTGTGCTAGGGATGATTACGGCAACGTATTTGTTCCAAAAATTCCCTTTCAAAGACGAGGGTTTCCTAACCGAGATTCGTTCTCGGATGGTTAGCCGCGAATCCCTCAACGTGATCGGTCGTAAACTTGGCTTGGAGGAGGTAATCGAATTCGAGGCACAACGCAAAACTTCGTTAGCTAGAACCTCCATGTACGGAGATGCCTTAGAAGCCTTTATTGGTGCCGTTTACCTTGACAAAGGCTTCGCTTTCACCCAAAACTTCATCATAAAAAAGATTCTCACGCAATACTTTGACCTAGAGGCCGTTGTTCAAAACAACCCAAACTTCAAGTCCATGCTAATTGAGTGGGCACAAAAAGAAGGTAAAAAAGTCTCTTTCGAACTAGATCAAGAAGGGGAACACCATAACCGTGAATTTACAGCGCTAGTCCTATTAGATGGCGAAAAAATAGCCGAGGGAAAAGGCTATTCAAAGAAAAAAGCAGAACAAACGGCCGCAAGGATGGCTTGTGAACAACTAGAAATTAAATCATAACATGGCTACACCGAATATTTTCTTGCACTATTGGAACGATTCATCCGATTCGATTACATTTCAAGAGGTATTAGCCTGGGAAGTCGCTACCCCTGTAATTGAATCCATTCAAACAGAGCTGTTAGCTCAGCTGAAGTCGGAAAAAGCGCAAGATTACTTTCCCAATTTCCCGTGGACAAGTCCCCGCTTTCAGGAAAAATGGGACGGCATAGCCCAAACATTATTGTACCAAGTATCCTTCCCAGAATTCATATGGGCGTCCTGGATTCAAAGCCTTGAAACTCCTAGTGTAGAGGTTGCTCAACCTAGTTTTGCGGATTTGTTGAATTCGTATGAGTCTCCAGATGCACCTGTAATGGATGAACCTGTAAAGGTTACACCGGAAATAGATGCGCCCGTAGCGAATAAACCAGCTTTCGAGGCGGATGATTCTATTAATTACCCGGCAGCTGAAACGCCAGCCGAACCGTTCGATTTATTGAATACTGAAGTCTATTTCGAAGCACCTGAAAGTCTGGAAGACTCCACTGAAGAAGAATTTAAGCGTTTAAAAGATTTGTTAAGCGGTTCATCTGATTCCTTGAAGTCTAAAGTAGAGTCTCAAATGACCCAGCGCATAGCTGACACCATCAGCCTGCACCAACGTATCAAATTCATTCAAGAAATATTCCAAGGTGATGTTGCCCAATTAGAATCCCTCATACAATACATCGACGAGGAAGCGGAGGCAGAAACTTGGATGCAAGCTTTGTTATCTCGCTACCAAGCGTATCGTCAAGCGGAGAACGAAGCCATCTGGGAAGAACTACATCAAATCATCGAACGAAAGTTCAACTAACTGATTTTCATTATCAGTTTTAATCGGCCTTTATAGACTATTAGAAGGTAATTTCAGGGAAAACTACTCCCTTGAAAACGATCCTATTTTTGCTTGCCTCTTTTGCCTGTTTTGCCCAAATATCCACCCAAGAAGAGGAGGAAAAGCAAACTAGTTTCGACTATTATCTCGCAAATCCGATAAATATTAACCTTGTTTCGGAGCCAGAACTACAATCCTCCCTCCTATTTAGTACGGAACAGATCGAAGCTTTTCTACGCTTTCGAAAACAGCTAGGTTCCTTTCAATCTATTTTGGAACTACAAACCATTCCAGGCTGGGACCTCGACTTATTACACAAGATTCAGGACTATCTAGTTTGCAACCCTATACAACCCAGCTGGTGGAAACCGAACGCATCGACCCATCAAATCTTGTTTAAAACGGACTGGACGGCAGAAACGAAGAAAGGATTTACAGAACCTGATTTACGCAGCAAGACACGTTATGTGGGCGATCGAACGAATCAAACCTTGCGCTACCGTGGTCAACTCAATGCAAACCTTAGGCTGGGATTCCTTCTACAAAAAGATGCAGGAGAAAAAGACCTGAGTGATTTTAGTAGTGGATTTATGGAATATAAATCGAAAGGAATAATCGAGAAAATAATTCTAGGAGATTACGTAAATCAGTGGGGACAGGGACTCATTCAATCAGGCGGATTCTCTTTAGGAAAGAGCTTTGAAAGTATCAAAGCTACCCAAAAATTTAACCTTGGTGGCTTAGCTTACAGTTCTAGCGTGGAATATGGCTATTATCGCGGAGTCAATACTAGCTTAAAAATTTTCGAATTTCTAAGAGTCCAAGCATTCGCGTCTTATCGAAAATTAGATGCAACTACTGGAGTAGATTCCCTTGGAAACAAATTTCTGCGTTCCCGTGTCGAGGATGGCTTCCATCGAACGGCCTCCGAAATCAGCCATATCGATGCAACGAAAGAAAAGACAGCTGGTGCAAATTTCTGCTTTTCGCCGCTCAGTTTTCCACTCGTCATTCAGCTAAATGGTGTTTATACAGCCTGGTCCTTGCCTAAACCTATGGGGTTAGGCTACAAAAACACAGAATGGTCTGGAAATAGGCTACAGAACTATTCACTAAGTTTTCAATATCCATTTCGCAACATTCGGCTGGTAGGAGAATTCGCCTATTCAGGGAATCGGCAATTTTCCATTCTCCAATCCGGTGCTAGTTCCCTATCCAAGAAATTAGATATTTCCTATCTATTCAGACACTATGCCGCTGGCTATTTTAGCCCAAAATCAAATGGCCTTTCCGAGAACTCAGAAAACCTCAACGAAATGGGCCTATTCTTAGGCCTTAGCTATCAAATAAACAAGCAAATGAAGCTAAGCTCCTACGTAGACTATTTTCGCTTTCCTGGGCCAAAATACCAAGTTAAAGAGTCGAATACCTTTGGGTGGGAATTCTTAAATCGATTACAATGGGAGAAACGACATACCGTACGCGCATTTATGCAAAGCAAATGGACCCGAAAAGAAAACAAAGATCTCATTCAACTGAGTTTAGATGGCCACTACATGGCCCTAAAGGCATGGGATTTTCACCTACGGGCGATGGCCTCTAAACTAGGAAACGAAGTGGGTTATTTACTCCTACAGGATATCAAATGGGATCAAAGGAAATGGAGTGTGCAGAGTCGTCTTGCTTATATACATACGCCCAGTTATGACACCCGAAATTATGCCTATGAACCAAGCGTTCCTTATTCCTTTCTACTACCTGCCTATGCAGGAAAAGCAATCAAAACGACCCTAGTGATCGCCTATCAATGGAATAGAGAGATGACTCTAGCCGCTAAATGGGCAAGGATTCAGTACCAGGATCGAACCGAGGTGGGCTCCGGTTTAGATGCGATTGAAGGCAATACGAAAACTGATATAACCCTCCAGATTAGCTATAAGATGCATTAAACAATCGCCTCGCGAACGCGCAAAAGCTTTTCCAACAGACCCTCCAGCTGATCCAATGGTAACATGTTTGCGCCATCTGATTTCGCAACGGAAGGATTGGGATGTGTTTCGATAAAGATTCCATCGGCTCCTACCGCGATAGCTGCTTTAGCAATCGTTTCAATCAAAGCAGGTTGGCCGCCTGTTACTCCCGTTGTTTGATTAGGACGTTGTAAAGAGTGTGTGCAATCCATAATAACAGGCACTTGCATCGCAGACATCTCCGGAAGATTGCGGTAATCCACTACTAGATCTCCATAACCAAACGAATTACCTCGATCTGTCAAATATACTACCGCCTCCGGGTTTTCATGTAGCACTTTTTCTACCGCAAAGCGCATAGACGCACCGGACATGAACTGGCCTTTCTTGATATTAACCGCCTTGCCTGTTTGAGCAGCAGCCGCTAAAAGATCCGTTTGACGGCAAAGGAAAGCCGGGATTTGCAATACATCTACATAAGCCGCTGCCATGGCCGCTTCTGCGCTTTCATGAATATCAGTAACCGTGGGTAAGGAATAGTGTTTCCCCACCGCTTGAAGAATCTCCAATGCTTTAATATCACCAATACCGGTAAAGGAATCGATTTTTGTCCGATTAGCTTTGCGGTACGAACCTTTGAAAATATAGGGAATCCCCATGGACTTCGTGAGGCCATCAATCTTTTCGGCAATCTCAAAGGCTAAATCATTGCTTTCAATTGCACAAGATCCTGCCATCAAAAAGAAGGGGCCTTTGCCTAAATTCGCTAAAGTCGGTAATGTCATTTTATAAAATATTTACCTCGGTCTCTAAGGAAACTCCGAATGTGTCTTTAATTGATTTCTTAATTTCTTCCGATAGGGCCAAAATCTCTCCGCCTGTCGCCTCCCCATAATTCACTAAAACGAGTGCCTGCTTTGCATGAACACCCGCATCCCCTTTTCTGTAGCCTTTCCAACCCGCTTTTTCAATGAACCAACCCGCAGGAAATTTAACCTCCGTGCTGCCTTCTACTGGGTAATGAGGAATACCTGGATTTTCAGCAATAAGACGAGCAGCTTCTGTGGCCGAAACAGTCGGATTCTTGAAGAAGCTACCTGAGTTACCGATGTCTTTGGGATCAGGTAATTTACTTTGGCGAATTTCAATGACAGCGTCAGCTACCTCACGGATCGAGGGATGGGTGATTCCTTTTGACGCTAAAACCTCTTGAATCGCTCCATATGACGTTTTAATGGATGGCTTCTTCGCTAATTTAAATGTAACTGTACTGATTAAATAGTGCCCTTTCCCTGCGCGCTTAAAGAAGCTTTCTCGGTAACCAAACGCACAGGCTTTGGCATCAAAAACGTCAACTTCCAATGTCTGAAGATTCAACGCCTCTAACGACTCAAATGTATCTTTGATTTCCACACCATAAGCCCCGATATTCTGCATAGGAGCTGCACCCACTGTACCCGGAATCAAGGATAAATTTTCTAATCCAGACCACCCTTGGTTTACAGAATACTGCACTAATTCATCCCAAACAACGCCAGCCCCCGCTTTCAACCACACAAAATCAGCGTCCTGCTTAACAACAGAGATCCCAGGAATTGAAATCTTAACGACAAGTGCTTCTTGAGGCTTGGTCAATAATACATTACTGCCGCCGCCTAAAAAAAGATGAGGTAAATGAGAAAATTCACCCGATTTACGAATAGCAATGTATTGTTCAACCGAACTAATCTCTACGAATTGACGAGCTTGCGCCTCAATCCCAAACGTATTATAAGCACGTAGAGAAAACATATTAAAATAATTTAGTAGACAAAAACTCTTCTAAGGCAGGTACCCCAGAATGGTGGAAGGTATCTGAATTTCCTTCCCAAATCTTCTTCCCTTCTTTTAAGAAAATGATTGTTTCACCCATCCGCATCACCGAATTCATATCATGAGAAATGACCACCGTAGTCATATTGTATTCTTGGGTAATTTCTTTAATCAAATAGTCAATTTTTACAGCAGTCAGTGGATCTAAGCCGGAATTAGGCTCATCGCAGAACAAATACTTTGGATTCATCACAATCGCTCTTGCAATCCCAACCCGCTTTTTCATCCCACCAGAAATCTCTGATGGCATCAATAGTGCCGAATTTTCTAATCCCACCCGCTGCAAACAAAGCATCGCTTGCTCATTTTTCTCTTCTAGAGTCTGGGAGGTTAAAGTATCTAAGGGGAAACGGACATTCTCTAGAACAGATTTTGAATCAAAAAGAGCTCCTCCTTGGAACAATACGCCCATTTCACGGCGAATTTCTTTTACTACATCGGAGTGGGCTGTTAAGAAATTACGTCCATCATAGAGTACTTCCCCTTGTTCAGGAGCCAAAATCCCAATCATGCATTTTAGAAGTACCGATTTACCTGTACCACTTCCCCCTATGACCATATTCGTCTTTCCCTGTTGGAAATTCGCATTAATGTCATCGAGCACTACACGACCTTTGAAAGATTTAGATAAGCCCCTGATTTCAATCATATTCAAAATTAGGGATTATTGGATACTTTATGATAAATTTGATGACATTTAAATCAAAAAAACTATGTTTTTCATCTTCCTAGGGATTATGTTGTTTCTCGGCGCAAACACGATTAGTCCTAATTTAGTATTCTTTAAATACGCCAAAACATTAAAAATCGTAGGAGCCGTTTTTGCCATCATTGGCTTAACTAGTTCAGCGGTTGTGCAAGTAGACGCAGGTGAAGTAGGGGTCCAAAGTGTTTTTGGAAAAGTTCAACCCTCCACCCTTAATAGCGGTCTTAATTTTGTAAATCCCCTAGCAAAAGTGGTGGTATTCGATGCGAAAACCCAAAACTATACCATGTCCAGCGTACACGATGAAGGAGATAAAGAAGGCGACGATGCCATCCGGGTTTTAACTGCGGATGGTCTAGAAGTAGTGGTTGACTTAACCGTACTATTTCGTATCATTCCCTCTGAGGCACCACGTGTATTACGCGAAATAGGTGAAGACTACAAAGACAAGGTAGTTCGCCCTATCACACGTACCATGATCCGCGATAATGCAGTTTACTACGATGCAGTGGCCCTTTATTCTTTGAAGCGGAACGAATTCCAACAACGTATTTACCGAGACATCGAGAATAACTTCAAGAAAAGAGGCTTAGTTTTAGAGCAATTATTGATTCGCAACATCAACCTTCCTACCTCGGTAAAAACCACTATTGAGTCCAAAATCAATGCGGAACAAGATGCCCAAAAGATGCAGTTCGTTTTACAAAAAGAGAAGCAAGAAGCGGAGAGAAAGCGCGTTGAGGCGCAAGGTATCGCAGATTACCAAAAGATTTTATCAACAGGTCTAAGCGACAAGCAATTGCAGTATGAGTCGATTATTGCCCAAAAAGAATTAGCTAAATCCCCTAACGCGAAAGTGATCATCATGGGTGGCAAAAGCGCCCCGATTATCTTAGGGAATCAATAAAAAATAGGCACGTGATTCTAGCGAATCGCGTGCCCCATTTTATCTCTTTTTGTTTCTAAGTATTTCTTGTTGTGTGGATTTGCTGGAATTTCAATGGCGATTGAATCCACTATTTCTAAACCATAGCCCATAAGGCCGGCTCTTTTCTTCGGATTATTTGAGATCAAACGAATCTTGTGGACACCTAAATCGCGTAAGATTTGGGCACCTACACCGTAGTCACGCTCATCCATCGCAAAGCCTAATTCTAAATTCGCTTCCACCGTATCTCGGCCTTGCTCTTGAAGTTTATAGGCTTTCAATTTATTAATTAGACCGATTCCGCGGCCCTCCTGGAACATATATAAAATCACCCCTTTCCCCTCTTTCTCTACCATTTCCATGGCAGCATGCAATTGCTCTCCGCAGTCACAGCGACATGAACCAAAAATATCCCCCGTAACACATGAGCTGTGAACACGCACCATCACTGGCTCGTTCTCTTCCCAAGATCCTTTAATTAAGGCTAAATGGGTGTCTCCTGTATTGATTTGCTTGAAAGCAACTAATTCGAATGAACCCCATTCTGTGGGCATATTCACTCCGATTTCTCTTTTGATGAGGGATTCTTTAGCTAAACGGTATTCAATCAAATCCTTGATTGTCACAAGTTTCAAATTATGTTTATCAGCTAGCTTGCGTAAATCTGGCAAACGAGCCATGCTTCCATCTTCATTCAATACCTCAATCAAAACACCTGATGGTTGAAATCCAGCTAAACGAGCGAAGTCCATCGATGCCTCTGTATGACCGGTGCGGCGCAAAACGCCTTCAGTGCGGGATTTTAGCGGAAAAATATGGCCTGGTCTTCCTAAATCTGAAGGCTGAGTACTAGGGTCAACTAATGCTTGAATCGTCTTAGAACGGTCAGATGCAGAAATCCCTGTGGTACAACCATTCCCTAACAGATCAACTGACACCGTAAAAGGGGTCTCGTGAGAAGTGGTATTCTGATTCACCATCATCTCTAAGCCTAACGCTTTGCAACGCTCATCTGTTAAAGAAACACACATTAAACCACGTGCTTCCTTAATCATAAAGTTGACTAATTCAGGTGTTATTGCTTCTGAAGCACAAATCATATCTCCTTCATTCTCACGATCTTCATCGTCAGCGACAATAATAATTTTACCTTGGCGAATATCATCCAGGGCATCTTCAATACGATCTAAGCGAATTTTATCTAGCATTTTCTAGGCATTTGAATCAGAAACACAAAGTTACACGAAATAATTCCCTTTTTGACTACCTTTGTCAATATGTTCATCCAGGTTAAAAATCTTTCTAAAAACTACGGAAAACAATCTGCCGTTCAGAACCTAAACTTCCGTTTAGAAGAAGGCCAAATCGTGGGTTTTCTTGGCCCCAATGGCGCTGGAAAATCGACCACATTGAAAATGATGATGGGTCTTATCAGACCGTCGGATGGTTCAATTCTAATCGATGGAAAAGATCCGCAAGAGCAAGAAATTGCGCTCAAAAAGCAGATTGGCTATCTCGCTGAAAACAATCCGCTCTATCCAGATATGTATGTAAGGGAGTTTTTGGCTTTCATCGGAAACATACACCAACTGAAAAATTTAGACCATCGAATTCAAGAGGTAATCGAATGGGTGGGGCTTCAAAAAGAAGCGCACAAGAAAATTCAGGAACTATCTAAAGGCTACCAGCAGCGCGTCGGCATAGCGATGGCCATATTACATGATCCTAAGGTTTTGATTTTAGATGAACCTACGAGTGGTCTAGATCCAAACCAGCGGGCTGAAATCAGGGACTTGATTAAAAGTCTACAAAACAATCGAATTATCTTATTCTCTAGCCATATCCTATCAGAGGTAGAGGCTATTTGTGACCGCGTACTGCTGCTGCACCAGGGGAAACTCGTGAGCGATAGTCCAATGAAAGATATTAAGGACTTAGAAAAATTCTTTAAAGAGAAGACAAGCTAAACGAGTCTGCATCTAAATGCGCCGGAAATTTAGCCCGAAATTCAGCTAAGGATTCGAGAGATAACTCGCTTGTTAAGATTTGATCCTTCGATTTTAAATCGAGCACTAAATCCCCTTTGAAATCGACCAACAATGAATCCCCGGCATAGGCTAACGCATTTGCATCTGTCCCTACCCGATTCACTCCTACCACATACGCTAAATTTTCAATAGCCCGTGCCTGTAGCAACGTTCTCCAAGCATTTGCACGTGGGGCTGGCCAATTAGCCACATAAATGGCAGCATCGTAAGCCATAGAAACATTCCGCGACCAAACAGGAAAGCGAAGATCATAGCAAATGAATAAAGCGATATTCCACCCTTTGTAAGATACAATCACTCGCTGATCACCAGATTGGTAAAATTTATGTTCGTCCCCCATTCGAAACAAATGCCGCTTATCATACGAAGAATACGTTCCGTCGGGTTGGACGGCATAGAGTCGGTTATAGAAAGAATTTTGTTGTTTTACTTTAAGGGATCCGACTATTAAAGCTCCCAAGCGATTCGCTTGTACCTGCATCCATTGCAGGGCTGGCCCCTTACCTATTTCAGCCCCAGTTTCGGACATGGAGAAACCTGAAGCAAACATTTCCGGTAATACGACCACATCTGTTGAGCCCCCTAATGCGGCTAACTTCTCTTCAAATTGTGCACAATTAGCAGATGGATTTTCCCAAACTAAATCGGTTTGAACTAAGCTTACCCGTAGATTCGCCATATTTGCCGGAGTTTATTTGGCAATATAAGAATAATAGATTTTCAAACGAGCCTTCATCGCTTGCAAAGGCACGAATCGGGTACTTTCATTAATGATTCTGGTATTACCAGCTGAATTCGAAGTCACAGCGGGCGTAATTAACCATCCATTATTAGGCTGTTTACCCACTAAAAGAGACTGCATCGCCGTAGTTACATTGAAAGTATAGGTTCTAGAGCGGGAATCGATGGCGGCTGTAATTACGCTAGCTCCACCCTCTGAAAGCAAGTATTTGAGACCATAAGAGTTTCTCAACGTCCGATTAGTCGCATTCGTTTCTACAATGGATAATTGACCAAGCGTTTGCTGTAAATCAATATTGTCTGAGGCGGTCAACACTAATTCGGCCTTATTCACCGCTATGTTCCGGTTTCCTTTCAAATTCAATAGGGTAGGAAACTCCACTTTAGTCGCCATTCCGGTTCCTGCTTGAATGTAGGTAATCCCATTTGAAGCGGTGGAAGGTACGATGTCTCCAGGATTTTTAAGGGAGGCCAAAGCTCCTGCTTTGGTCGACTTAATCTGGTTAAAGCGCGCTAACAATTCAGGAAAAAACGAATTAGATAAACTAAAATAATAATCTACAGAATATCGTTTAGGATCCCCTGGATTATGATAATACAAAGTCATTCTAGAAAAGCCCGGATTAAATGAAATCATGGCCCCAGAGGATATAGGAGCAGTTTTAAACAATAATCCTGGGAAAAAATCTCTAAACCCCTTACTTCCCGCAGCTACTTTAGGGTCTGCATAATTGCCAAGCAATTCTTTTCCAAAAGCATCTGACATGCGAAAACGTAAGGTATCAAACTGAATGGAGTCCCCATTCATCGCTTTCGTGCGAATAGGACGAGGGATATAGGTATGTCTACCTAAAGTTGTTGCCTCATGGCGAATAGTGGACGTAGAAAAATAGTCTATATTTCTGCTTAAACTATCTAATAAGCGATGAATGCTTATAGTCTGAGCCTTAGTTGTATCCCCTTGGTAACCTGAATAGGTTAACCGCATCGTTAAGGAATCAAATACAGAGGTCGATTTAGCGAACAAAGTATCAATATTAGAGACCTGAGTGAAAAATGCCGATTCAGACAATCCTAAAGCAGGATGTTGAAAAGACCCCACTAATAAAGAACCCGTAGCTCCTGTATAAATAGAATCAATTAGGACAGTGGATGACTTAACCGTGATCGTATCAGAGTAATTCAAACCCACCTCCACGCTAAACAAATCGTCGCCGATTTCTTTAGGTGTTTCACAGGAAGCAAGGAATAAGGAAAGAATTCCTACCCATTTAATTGCCGGACATTTCCAAGTAAGTTTTTTCGAAGAAATCGAGGTCATTATCGGCAATATTTTGAGAAGTTTTATGTTGATATTCATCAATAATCGATTGAATACGGCTGTTATCCGCATTTACTAAAGAAACTATTTTGTCTGCATACTCCGCACCTATCTTAATAAATGCTTCGTAATTTCCCCCAGCTAAGCTACCTAAATGAGCTTCGTCCAGATCTCCAATCTTCACTTTTTCGATCAGATCGTCTGATTCAAACGTAAAATCAAAAGCCGAATTGTGTGGAGAGAAAATAGTTTTTGAATCCTTGTAGATCGGGTGATTTTGGTAATGCGTAGAGATATACAAAGGCACTAAACTAGACATCCAGTCATTGCAATGAATGATATCTGGAGCCCAACCTAATTTCACAACAGTCTCTAATGCACCTTTGCAGAAGAAAATAGCCCGTTCGTGATTGTCTGAATAAAATGCACCTTCCTTGTCAGTTAGCACATATTTACGTTGGTAATAATCTTCGTTATCAATGAAGTATACTTGTAATTTCGCAGCTGGAATACTGGCTACTTTAATGGTCAAAGGCTTTTCTTCCTCACCCATTGGAATGGTAATACCTGAAAGACGAACTACTTCGTGCAATCGGTTTTTACGCTCATTGATCGAACCGAATCGTGGCACTAAAATTCTGATTTCCATTCCCCTCTCCTGCATAGCAGTAGGAAGAGCGCGTACGAAATCTGCAATTTTTGACGTGTTTTGAAAAGGATCTACCTCACTTGAAACGTAAAGAATACGTAATTTGGCCATTCTAAATTGATTACCAGGGGCAAATTACCCCAAAAAACATTACAAAATTACAAAAAATAATCTGATTAACACCATCATTACTAATGAAAGGTCTTTAATTTGCGATCTGATTTAGAAACAATATGCTGAAGTCCATATTTAAATACTTAATTTCTAGTTTATTGGCTGCGGGCTTATTGTATTGGGCATTTTCCAAAAGCGAATTACATTGGAATGACCTATTAATCACCTTTCAGCAAGCGGACTACAATTGGGTTGTCGTATCCATTGTCATCTCCCTTTTATCCCATCTTCTTCGCGCCTTACGTTGGGAACAGTTATTAGCAGCCATGTACTACAAACCTGGGTCCGTCCGTACTTTTTCAGCCGTTTTAATCGGCTATTTTGCTAATTTTCTCGTACCCCGTTTGGGGGAAGTTTCGCGCTGCGGATCATTACAAAAAACAGCAGATATTCCATTTGAAGAATCCTTTGGCACCGTAATCACCGAAAGAATTGTAGATTTATTGAGCCTTATCGTGCTGGTAGGCATTACCTTTCTATTTGAGTGGGAACCCTTACAAAAAAGTCTGTTTCCTACCCTACATTTACCCTCGGGCACTTTAATTATCACTGCCTCCATTCTTGGGTTGATCGCTTTAGGCATTTTATGGAAGTTTAAGGATTTTCTCCAAAAAGTAGGCGCAGATTCAAAACTGGGCAAAATGATTCTAGGCTGGGTCGCCGGCATCGGCAGTATTCGTCACTTAGCAGCACCAGGCAAATTCATTGGATATAGTGTCGGAATCTGGTTTTGTTATTATTTGAGCACCTACACACTTTTTCTCGCCTTTCCGATCAGTGAAAACCTAGGAATGAGCGCCGCATTAACAGTATTAGTGATGGGAACATTCGGCATGGCCACTCCCACTCAAGGCGGAATAGGCGCCTACCACAGTTTAGTTGCCTCTGCCTTTGTATTCTATTCGCTCACCTACAAGGACGGATTTATGCTAGCGACCTTTTTTCACGGAACTCAAATGATTACCCTTTTGTTATTGGGTGGATTTAGTTTTATTTTAACTTTGTTTTTACCCAAAATTTCGTCCCGTGTCGAACAGAACTGAACATAAAATAGTCACTTTAGCTGAGGGAATCGAACTCCGTAAACACTGGAAAGCAAACGGCGATAAAGTTGTTTTCACGAACGGCTGCTTTGATATTCTACATTTAGGACATATCGATTATTTGGAAAAATCCAGCGAATTTGGCACCCAAATGATCGTAGCCGTCAACTCCGATGCGTCAGTCCGCACTCTTGAAAAAGGAGTCGAAAGACCAGTGAATTCCGAGTATGCGAGAGCTCGGTTAATTGCGGCTTTGGAATTTGTATCAATGGTTATTATTTTCGGGGAATCAACTCCTTTAGAACTTATTCAAGCGTTGAATCCTGATGTGCTCGTAAAAGGGGACGACTATACGATTGAGACGATTGTAGGGGCCAAAGAAGTGATAGCCGCTGGCGGAGAAGTAAAAACTATCGCCTTAGTACCTAATTATTCAACAACAAAAATCATTCAAAAACTTAAACAATAATCTTATGTATTTCATTGCCATCATTTTTGGAGTCGCAGGTATGCTTATCTCTTGGCGACTAAAATCGAAGTTTAAAACCTATTCAGAAACAACCTTGCAAAGTAACCTTTCTGGCTATGAAATTGCTGAGCAGATGCTTGCAGATCATGGAATCACAGATGTGCGTGTCATTTCCGTTGAAGGTCAATTAACCGACCACTACAATCCCGCAGATAAAACGGTTAATTTAAGTAATGATGTTTACCATGGCCGCAACGCCGCTGCTGCAGCCGTATCTGCTCACGAGTGCGGGCACGCAGTACAACATGCCAGAGCTTATTCATTCTTACAATTCCGTAGCGCGATGGTACCTATGTTAAGCATCGCCAATGGTTTTATGCCTATCTTATTGATGATTGGAATGATGATCCTTTATTCAACAGGAAGTAGTACCCTCTTAGCTATAGGCGTTGCCCTTTTTGCCATGGCCACCCTATTTAGTTTTGTCACCCTCCCAGTAGAATTCGATGCTTCGAATAGAGCCTTGAATTGGATCAAAGAAAAAGGAATTGTAACACCGTCAGAATATGTGATGTCGAAAGATGCGCTTTGGTGGGCTGCCATGACCTATGTCGTTGCCGCGCTGGGTATGTTAGCGCAGTTGCTTTATTATTTGAATTTGTTGGGTGGAAGGAGTCGAGATTAGATTAGAGATAAGAGAGTAAAGAGTAGAGATTTGGATAACAAAAAAAGGAGCAAACGCTCCCTTTTTTGTTATATACGAAGGAAAAGAATCCGAAGGAAAAATACCCCATCTTTACTCTATACTCTATACTCTATACTCTATACTCTATACTCTATACTCTCTAATCTACATTAAGCTTCGACTTCCGATAACTATACCCAAAATAAATCAACACCCCCGCCAAGCACCAATACATAAACCGTTCCCAGTTCGTGGAGCCCATTTGGGTCATTAAATACAGGTTAACTAATAATCCCAAGACAGGAATAAGAGACAATTTCTTTGTCACGCTAAAAAAGGCCATAATCGCCCAAATAACGAAGAACCCTAACATAATGAAGTGATCAGCTTTCGTTTCACCTGAATATAGGCCTTCTAACCATTCACCCAGATTTACACCTGAATACGAAATCAGACCAAGAGCTAGAATAAGTGATAGCCCCACGTAATAACTTGAGTTGATATAGGGGATTTTGAATTTGGATTTCTTTTGATTCTCGGGATTAAGATCTAATACTAATACGCCACCGCAAACCAATACGAAGGCAAATAAGGTTCCAATAGAACTTAAGTTTATCACCTCTTCTAGGTTTGCAAATAAGGCCGGAACGCCCACTAGAACTCCAGTCATGATAGTGGAGAACGAGGGAGTGCGGTACTTGGGGTGAATGCGGGAGAAAGCTTTTGGCAGTAAACCATCGCGGGACATTGTCATCCAAATACGGGGCTGACCTAATTGATAAACTAAAAGTGCTGATGTAAGGGCTATGACTGCGCTGGCTGCTACGATTCCGGCAACACCTGGCAAGCCCACGTGCATGAACATGAAGGCTAAGGGATCTTCAATTCCAGTTAATTGTTGAGAGGGAACAATTCCGGTTAAAACTAAAGTAACCAATACGTAGAGGACGGTACAGATAATGAGGGCATACATCATGGCTTTGGGAATATCCCGCTGCGGATTCTTGCATTCTTCCGCCGTCGTGGAAATGGAATCAAAACCGATATAGGCAAAACAAACGGCAGCAACACTCTTTAATACGCCAGAAATTCCATTCGGGGCAAAAGGGGTCCAGTTCTCAACCTGCACATAAAAAGCACCTACTCCTACCACGATCATGATGACTAACAACTTCAAAATCACTAAAATATTGTTGGTATTTTTAGACTCTTTAATTCCAATGTACACTAGATATGTGATAGCCACTGTAATTAAAAGCGCCGGAAGATTGGCCACAAAATGCCATCCAAAAATCGTGGGAGCCGATTGGTAAGCTGTATATCCTTCTCGTAGGTTAACAGACAAGGCTTCGAATTTTTCTCCGCTAGCTAGTGCGGCAGTGGTTTCGTTGAAGGCTCTTTTAGCAGACAAATAGTCCATCGTCATAAACTCCGGCACATGTAAACCCAACCCTTCTAACAAATCCACAAAGTATTTTGACCACGAGATCGCAACAGCTACGTTCGAAATGGCATATTCTAACAGTAAATTCCATCCCAAAATCCAAGCCACAATCTCCCCCAAACTCGTGTAGGCGTAGGTGTAGGCACTTCCGGAGATAGGCACAGTGGCTGCGAATCGAGCATAACAAAAGGCCGTAAACATACAGGCCATTGCTGTAAAAACAAACAACATAGAAACCGCTGGGCCACCATTTGCCGATGCTTGTCCAATCGCAGAAAATATACTGGCCCCGATGATTGCCGCCACGCCCATGAAGGTCAAATCGCGTACACCTAGATTTCGATCCATCGAATTCCCCTCTATACTTTCAATCTCTAATTGATCTGAAATTATTTTATCGATGGATTTCTTGCGAAAAAAACTTGACCACATAGGATTTTATATTGTTAATGAGGAGACAAAAATACATCTTTCTGAAAGAAATTCTAATTTGATTGATTTCGATTACCTTTGTGGCATGTCTGTCGCAGTCGTCATCTTAAATTACAATGGTCGGAAATTCTTAGCTGACTTCTTACCTATTGTCCTCGAAAACACGCAGGATGCTACGATTTATGTAGCAGATAATGGCTCAACAGATGACTCTTTGGCACTATTAGCAACAGATTTTCCTAGCGTTTCTGTTTTATCCTGGGCAGAAAATTTAGGCTATGCGGGAGGGTATAATTTTGCTTTAGGCCAAATCAAAGCCGACTATTTCGTCTTAATGAATTCGGATATCGCACCGCGTAAGAATTGGCTAGAACCATTGGTTTCCTATTTTAAAACAAATCCTTCCGTTGCCGCAGCGCAACCTTTTCTTCTAGACTATCACAAACCTGATTATTTTGAATATGCGGGTGCAGCAGGTGGATTTTGGGATTCCTATGGATACCCATTCTGCAGAGGGAGACTTTTCGATACGCTAGAACAAAACAAGGGCCAATATGCAACATCCGTCGTAAACTGGGCCACTGGTGCTTGCTTGATGGTTAGAGCTGATGCATTCAAAGCCGTGGGCGGTTTAGACCCCTATTTGTTTGCCCATATGGAGGAAATCGACTTGTGCTGGAGAATGCAAAGGGCCGGATATACCATCGCCGCTGTGGCAGAAAGCGAAGTACTGCACGTGGGCGGAGGAACGTTGAACAAGGAGAACCCCTTCAAAACCTATTTAAATTTCCGCAACAACTTAATTATTCTCTATAAAAACTTAGCACCATCGCAGCGCTTTTCAACCATTTTCGTCCGCATGCTCTTAGATGGAATTGCAGGAATTAAGTTCTTAAGCGAGGGGAAATTGGGGTCATTTGTAGCTATCTTGAAAGCCCACTTTGGCTTTTATCAGTACCTATTCTTCGTAAAAGACAAACAGAATCTGTCCCCGTCTTTACAAAAAAACTGGGTACACAGTTATTCCGAGAGCATCTTGAAAGCCTATTTCCTTCAAGGCAAAAAGAAATTTAATCAGATCAAGTTTTAAATATCCCAGACACTCGGGTTATTTCTTTGACGTAAATAGCGACGGATATTCATCCAAAAAGCTAAAATCAAATAAATAATTACCGGGGAACCCATCGTGATAAACGAGGTGTAAATAAAGTACAATCGAATGCTACTAGTGGAAATATTTAACTTCTCTCCTAAGCGAGTACAGACGCCAAATGCCTGATTCTCAACAAAAAATTTCAGTTTTTCCATGGGGTGTTATTTGAAAGTTCAAATTTAAGCAAATTTAATAGTAAATAACATTAACTAAAAATAGTTATATAAAATATGTGTATATTTATAATATATTTTAAATTAATTGGAAATTTACTTAAAAAGTCTTGCATGCAATTGTTTTCTTTCTACATTTGAGAGCTTGAAAGACTTTCGTCTGGATGGCATTAATATTTTTAACATTTTTTTTATGCAAACTGGTAAAGTAAAATTTTTCAACGAGA
>JBIIGE010000031.1:0-19139 GCA_044236555.1 Aquirufa sp. | reverse complement strand
GTATATGCCCCAGCAACGGTGGCTAATGTGGCTTGCGGATTTGATATCTTCGGATTTGCGGTGAATCGTCCTGGTGATGAAGTCGTGTTACAAAAGAAATCTACCCCTGGTATTGTCATTAAAGAAATTACAGGGGATGGAGGTCGTTTACCTAAAGCAGTAGAGAAAAATACGGCAGGTATAGCCATCCAAAAATACCTAGCACATATCGGTCGGGAAGAACAAGGCTTTGAATTGTCTCTACACAAAGATATGCCCTTGGGTTCTGGATTAGGTTCCTCAGCGGCTTCGGCTGTGGCAGGTGTTTTTGCAGCAAATGAACTTCTGGGGCGCCCTTTATCCCAAAAAGACCTCTTGCCCTTCGCTATGGAAGGCGAGCGCGTCGCCTGCGGCTCCGCGCACGCGGACAACGTAGGACCCTCGTTATTAGGGGGCTTTATCATTATCCGCTCATACGATCCATTAGATATCATTCAAATACCCGTACCCGCTGATTTATATGCCAGTATCGTTCATCCACAAATCGAGGTGAATACAAAAGATGCGCGCGGAATCTTAAATAAAGAAATCTCATTATCTACTACCATCACTCAAATGGGTAATGTAGCTGGGCTTGTAGCGGGACTTTTATTGCCTGATTATGAATTGATCGGTCGTTCTCTAGTGGATGTAATCATTGAACCTTCTCGGGCGATTCTTATTCCTGGATTTGCGGAAGTGAAAGCTGCTGCGATTGCAAATGGAGCCTTAGGTTGTTCCATTTCGGGTTCTGGTCCCTCCCTTTTTGCCTTATCTAAAGGGGAAGAAACAGCCCAAAAAGTAGCGAAAGCGATGGCTGCAGAATTTGCTGCCATTGGTATTGGATCTGAGCAATATGTCTCTCAAATCAATCAAAAAGGCCCAGTTGTTTTACCTGATTAAGCTTTAGGATGCGCCTGAAGGTAAATTGCCTTCATCTTTTCCATTGAATTATGCGTGTAGACCTGTGTGGCAGCTAAATTCGCGTGACCTAACAGTTCTTTAATGGCATTCAAATCAGCTCCTTTATTCAATAAATGCGTCGCATAGGTATGCCGCAAAACGTGAGGTGATAACTTCTCTAGCTGACTATATTCTCCTAAATTTTTCTTCACTAAACGCTGTACAAACATCGGGTACAAGGGTTCCCATTTATCTGTGAGCAATAAATGGGCATGTTCCACTGTACAAAAGTTGCGATAGGTGACAATTAAGTCGATAAGTAGTCCTGGTATGGGAATCACTCGTTCTTTATTGCGTTTTCCAATCACTCGGATCGTTTTAGCGGCTAGATTGACTTGGTTGTTTTGCAATGAAATCAATTCCGCAAGTCGAATTCCTGTCCCGTATAGAAGAAAAAGTATTAGTTCATCTCTCGCTTCACTGAAATTAGATGCGATTTTACGATTCTCTACTAAGTTTTCCATCTCTGATTCGCGTACAAATTGAGGGATCTTCTTGGTTGTTTTGACCATCCGAATGGAGGTCATTGGATTTTCCTCGATTTTACCTGTTCTCAAAAGGTACTTATAGAAAGTACGAAGGGTAGCTAATTTTCGGTTAATGCTGCGGTTTTGGATGGAATCATCGGATAAGCTGATGAGCCATTTGCGAATGGTTAACGGTTTAACTTGTAGAAGCTCAGCAGGAGCGATAAATACGATAAACTGTTCTAAGTCAGTAGAGTAGGAGGTAATCGTGTGTGGACTTAATCGTCTTTCGATGGCGAGGTGGTCACAAAAAAAATTGACTAATTCACGATTCATCATCGAAATTAGTCAATTCTTTAAAATTGTATAGGAAATTAGTTATTAATATTTCCGTAAGTGATTTGCTTGTAAGCAGCACGAATCATTTCTTTACGACGACCTACAGAAGGTTTTTCGAAAGCAGATCTTCTACGTAGTTCTTTCACTACTCCTGTTTTTTCAAATTTCTTCTTAAAGCGCTTTAAAGCTTTATCAATTGATTCGTTCTCTTTTATCGAAATAATTAACATTTTCTTTTGTCTGTTTTTTTAAATTGTGTGCAAAGATAATCATATTTTTTTGATGCGCAATAGGTGAATCGATTATTTCAATGAATGTTTTTGCCTATTTTTGTAATTCATTTTACCCGTTTTTATGTCAGACTTTTCACGGACTACCGTTACTGCCGCGCTAATTTATGCCAATGGACCTATTCATATTGGTCACTTAGCCGGTTGTTATTTGCCAGCAGATATCTATGTGCGGTATTTGCGCTTGCAGAACAAGGACGTGATTTTCGTCTCTGGGACAGATGAACATGGGGTTCCTATTACGATTAAAGCCCAGAAAGAAGGGAAGACACCTCAGCAAGTAGTTGATTATTATTACAAGGAAATCAAAGATTCATTCGAGCAGTTTGGCATTTCTTTTGACATATATGGCCGTACCTCAGATCCGGTTCACCACGAGGTTTCCCAAGAATTCTTTTTAAAATTATATAAGGAGGGGAAGTTTATTGAAGAAGTGACCGAGCAATTCTATGATGAAGAGGCAAAGCAATTCTTAGCTGATCGCTACATTACGGGCGATTGCCCCTCTTGTAAGCAGCCTGGCGCCTATGGCGATCAGTGTGAGAAGTGTGGAACGACGCTTTCTCCTACCGAATTACTAAACCCTAAGTCGGCTCTAAGTGGTTCTAAACCGGTGTTAAAACCGACTAAAAACTGGTTCTTGCCCTTGGATCAATGGCAACCTGAACTTGAAAAATATATTAATTCTCACCCAGAATGGAAGTCGAATGTGACAGGACAGGTTAAATCCTGGTTGCAGGAAGGCTTGAAACCTCGTGCGATGACGCGTGATTTGAATTGGGGTGTGCCTATTCCTTTGCCGGATACGGAAGGTAAAGTACTCTATGTGTGGTTTGACGCACCTATCGGTTATATCTCCATGACGAAGCAATTAACGCCGGAGTGGGAGACCTATTGGAAGGCGAAGGATAGCCGAATTGTGCATTTCATAGGGAAAGACAATATTGTATTCCATTGTTTGATCTTCCCGGCGATGTGTATGGCACACGGAGGTTATCAATTAGCTGATCAGGTGCCAGCTAACGAGTTTATGAACCTTGAAGGGGATAAGATTTCAACCTCGCGTAATTGGGCGGTTTGGTTGCATGAATATTTAGTGGATTTCCCAGGTAAGCAGGATGTATTGCGTTATGCTTTGACTGCATCAAGTCCAGAAACGAAGGACGCAGATTTTACGTGGGCTGATTTTCAGACCAAAAATAATTCCGAATTAGTGGCCATTTTAGGCAATTTTGTGAACCGCGCCTTTGTATTAATTGATAAAAACTTCGGTTCTGTAGTGCCTCCTAAAGGTGAGGGCACAGGATTAGAAGCCGATTTAATTGCCGCAGTGGCTGATATTCCAGCTAAATTGGAAGCTGCTTTGGAAAATTATAAATTCCGCGATGCGCTTGTATTAGCGATGGAGATTGCTCGATTAGGGAATAAGTATTTAGCAGAAGCGGAGCCTTGGAAGATCATGAAGGAGGATACTGCGAAGGCGGGAACTGTATTGAATTATGCGGTGCAGTTAGTTGCTCAGGCAAGTATCGCTTTAGAGCCGTTTCTTCCGTTTAGTGCTCAGAAATTGCGTTCGGCGCTGGGAATGGAAACTTTTGAATGGTCCAGTATTGGTGATTTTGAAGTGATTTCAGCAGGAACGTCTTTGCAAAATCCGGGTTTATTATTCGAGAAAATTGAGGATGAGGCTGTTCAGAAGCAGGTTGATAAATTAACTCAAACAAAAGCACAGATGGAATTAGCGACTAAATCAGTCCCAGCTTTGAAGGAAACAGTGACCTTTGATGATTTTGCCAAAATGGATATTCGCATTGGTGAAATCGTAGCAGCCGAAAAAATGGAAAAGAGCAAGAAGCTATTGAAGCTTCAGGTGAATGATGGTTTTATGACACGAACGATCTTGTCTGGCATTGCGGAGCATTTCGCGCCAGAAGATTTAGTGGGAAAGCAGGTAACCTTTCTAGCGAATCTTGCTCCACGTAAAATGATGGGTATTGAGAGTGAAGGGATGATTTTAATGGCAGAGGATGCTGATGGAAGTCTAGCTTTAGTGCAACCAAATAAGCCAATTTGGAATGGAGGGACCGTAAATTAGGCCCCTAAAACAGGATAGGTATAAAATAAAAATAAGGTCAGAAGAAACTTCTGGCCTTATTTGTTTAACCTCTAAACCTATTTAACTATGAAAATTTATACAAATATAATGCTTTAGTAGATATTTTATAAGTTTAATGCAAAAAAAAATAAAAAAAGGTGGGGTTATAAACTCCACCTTTTTTGATTACCTCTAAACCTATTTAACTATGAAAACTACTAACAATCTAATTACAACACAACAATAAAGTGTTCTTGCTGTTCTGAATTGTTATCGAAATTGATGTCGATAACTGGCTCAGTGCTAACAATGGACCAAACTAAATTGATCTTTTTTGCTGATTGATTAATTTCTTTGATCCAGTTTAACGTCTTAGTGTCTGAAAAATTTTGTCCTTGCTCAGAAATAGTTTTGATGGTTTGGTTGAAAACCGCTTTTTCTGATTCAGATACTTTTAAGAACTCAGGTTTGTTATTTTGGAAATCTTCTAAAATCGATATAGTCAAACTCGCTGCGCTTGCGCTCTTTACTTGAGCATCTTTGCGAATCAACGATGTGATCACTTCTGATAATGTTTCTGATTTGTTTACTGATAAATCGTTTGAACGATTAAATGAACGTGCGTCTTCTCCTGCAACCGCAACTAGGTTTAATCCAATTAAACAGCTAGCTAATAATAATGTCTTCTTCATATTTTTGTTATATTTATTATCTAAATCAACAATGCAAAATTATTGCATTTTTTCAATATGGCAAAACTTTATTTTAGTCTATTTTTTGAATTAATTTTTGTTAAATTCCGATTTTGCTATGTAAATCAGAATTAAATAAATAATTTTTGGTGTTTGACAGAATAATATTTGGTTAATTAATTTAAATCATTCGAATAATTCTTGATTGTAAATTGCGGAAAAATTCAAATATTCTTTAAATAGTACAATCATTGGTTGTATTTGTTCATTGTTTTCGTTAATCCCTCAGCGCAGAATGATTCAATTATCTCCGCGGTTTTGTCCAAAACGAAAGGAATCGTCTCTAATTCTGAGTCCGAAAAGTTACTTAGGACATAATCGGCTTGCCTTCCTTTGGCAAAATCACTTCCGATTCCCATTCGTAAGCGCGGATATTCTGTACTCCCTAAAACGCCTTCAATACTTTTCAGACCATTATGTCCTCCGGAAGATCCTTTGGGTTTTAACCGTAATGTGTCGAAAGGGATAGCCAAGTCATCTACTAAAACGAGCATATTTTCTTTCTCGATCTTATAATAGGAAAGCCAATGGTTTACCGCTTTCCCACTCAGGTTCATGAATGTTGTGGGTTTTATCAAATATATTGTGTTACCCTTTTCTTTATAGGAAGCAATGGAGGCTAATCGATCTGTTTTAAAGGAGATATCTTTTTGTTTAGCCAAAAAATCTACCGCCATAAAACCAATATTATGTCTGGTAAATAAATATTGTGGGCCTATGTTGCCCAATCCAACGATTAAAAAGTTCATAGGGTATTGAATTTTCATACAAATTACGCTCAAATTTTTTAGAACACCTCTTTGCACTTACCTTCGCATAAAATTAATTTGTATGAAAAAAATAGCCTGCATTACAGGTGCGAGTTCCGGAATCGGTCGTGCCACAGCTCAATCTTTAGCAAAAGAGGGTTTTCAATTGATCTTGTGTGGTCGAAGAAAAGAACGTTTAGAGGAGTTGCAGGCAAGTTTATCTGTTCATTCAATCATATTGACATTTGATGTGGGTGATCAGCCTTCCGTTATCATGGCTTTTGATTCCCTTCCAGCCGAATGGAAAAACATCGATGTTTTAATTAATAATGCGGGAAATGCGCATGGATTGTCGGCGATTCAGGACGGCGATGTAGCTGATTGGGATGCAATGATGTCTTCGAATGTGACCGGTCTACTATATGTATCTAAAGTGGTAATCAAAGGAATGGTGGAGCGCCAGTCAGGTCATATCATTAATTTATCGTCCATTGCTGGAAAGCAAACCTATCCGAATGGGAACGTATATTGTGCGTCCAAGGCCGCTGTTGAGGCTTTATCTGCCGGGATGCGCCAAGATTTAAATCCTTTTGGAATTAAAGTTTCGAATGTAGCTCCAGGAGCTGTAGCAACGGAGTTCTCAGAGGTGCGCTTTAAAGGCGATCAAGCAAAAGCTGATGCGGTTTATGCCGGATACAATCCTTTAGTGGCAGAGGATGTGGCCGAATTGATTCGGTATATCGTTACAGCACCTGCCCATGTGAATATTGCGGACGTGACTATTTTACCAACAGCACAGGCCTCAGCATTTCAGATTCTTCGAAAAAATTAAATAGAACGTTGGCGAACGGTTTCGAAAATGATGACACCCGCCGCAACCGATACGTTTAAGGATCCTACTTGACCAGTCTGAGGGATTTTAGCGATCTCATCTGATTTGCGGATGATTTCGTCTGTGATTCCGTCTTCTTCTGATCCCATGATGATCGCGATCGGGTCTTTGTAGTCTATTTCGTAAATCGTGCTTTTAGCCTTTTCAGTACAAGCTACTACGCGCAAGCCTGAGTTTTGCAAGAAGTCAATCGTTTGAATTAGGCTATCTTCCTTACAAACGGGAATAAAGTTCAAGGCGCCAGACGAAGTTTTCATCGCATCTGCATTGATTTGGGCGGCTCCACGGGACGGTAAAACGATCGCGTGTACACCAGCACATTCAGCCGTACGAGCGATAGCACCAAAGTTTCTGACATCCGTAATGCGGTCTAAAATCAAAATGAATGGAATTTCACCTTTTTCAAATGTGTCTGCGATGACATTCTCTAATTTAGCATAGTGAATAGCCGAAACGAAAGCGATGGCTCCTTGGTGATTCTTGCGCGTGATGCGGTTCAATTTTTCCAAAGGTACCTTCTGTACTTGGATACCTTTTTCTTTAGCTAAATCAAGAATTTCTGTGTTCCCTAGTTCTCTTTGGACTAATAAACGATCAATTTCTTTCCCAGAACGAAGGGTTTCTAGCACAGATTGCACCCCAAATACAAACTCTTTATTGTCTGTCTTTGGCGCTGTAAAATGCCTAAATGGTCTCTTAAATGGGGGTCTTGATTCGTTTTCTTCTGACACGTTGTTGCTTGAAATTTTGCACGAAGGTCGGCATTTTTTTTAACATTTCAGCTAGATTATTCCTTACCTTTGTGTCCGAAAGAGTCATAATCCATTTAGAATGTATAAAACAACCGAAATTGCGTCCTCTGATATTCCTTCAGATAATCCCGTTCACCAGCGCCTTTTATATCCTTATATCCATGTCAGCAAATTGCTTTCCGGTAATGTGTTAGAGATTGGATGTGGCACAGGACGTGGTGTAGGTGTGTTAGAGGATGCGGTGAGCGACTACACGGGAGTGGATAAGAACACGGAATTAATGGAGAGTCTTTCGAAGACCTATCCTAAATTCAAGTTTATTGATATGTTTTTGCCTCCTTTACAGGATTTACCTTCGAATCACTTTGATTATGTAGTTACATTTCAAGTGATTGAGCACATCGAAAATGACGATTTTTTCTTAGCGGAAGCGGCTCGCGTGTTAAAGCCGGGCGGGAAATTGTATTTAACAACCGTGAATAAGAAATACTCCTTAACTCGTAATCCATGGCACGTACGCGAGTATTTGGCGCCTGAATTACGCAATTTGATGAAGAAACACTTCTCCGAAGTAGTAACGGAAGGGGTACATGGAAATCAAAAAGTGATGGATTATTACGAAGAAAATAAGGTGGCAGTGAAGAAAATTACCCGCTTTGATATTTTCAATCTCCAATATAAATTACCAAGAACCTGGTTGCAGGTACCTTACGATATTGCGAATCGAATGAGTCGCTTATCCTTGTCTAAGTCGAATGATTCACTTGTTTCATCGATACAGGTAGACGATTACTTCCTAAGTCAGGATCCAGACAATTCATTGGACTTCTTCTACACCGGGATTAAATAATGGAATTCATTGACGAAGGTATAGAGGAATATGCTCGACTGCATACGGAGCCTGAAAATGACTTATTGAGGGAATTAGTTCGTGAGACGCACGCGATGGTGTTGCAGCCTCGAATGCTTTCAGGTCACTTGCAGGGTCGTTTCTTATCTTTTATTGCCAAAGTTTATAAACCCACTCTCATACTTGAAATAGGTACTTATACAGGTTATTCAGCCCTTTGTTTAGCAGAAGGTTTAAAGAAGGATGGCCGATTGATTACGATCGATGTCAATGAGGAGTTAGAAACCTTTACGCGTTCATACTTTGATCGCTCTTCATTCAAGAATCAAATAGATTACCGAATTGCAGATGCAGCTCTAGAAATTCCTAGCATTGACGGACCCATTGATATGGTATTTATCGATGCGGATAAGCGTAATTATGCGTTGTATTTTGATCTGGTGATTAGCAAGATGCGCTCGGGTGGATTAATTCTTGTGGACAATGTTCTTTGGAGTGGTAAAATCATCGACGAGTCTGCTAAAGATAAATCGACAGAAGCCTTACGTGATTTCAATACAAAAGTGGCGAATGATTCTCGAGTAGAACCTGTATTGTTACCTATCCGTGATGGCTTGTTCCTGCTGCGGGTTATCTAACTTCTTTTTAGGAGGTAACAGAAAATCCTCAGGCTCTTTAATTTGTGGAATGAGCTTCGAATTATCGAAAAAGGGAACATGGGATGGAAGGTAAAGAATGTAGTTCTTGTCGTCAGGAATGAAATCATTCAAAATCCAAGGATTGTGCTTCTTTAAGTCATCATAGCTAAAATTCAATTCATCTGCGATTTCATATAGATTTTTACCACAGGTATTGTCATAGATCACTAATTTCGATTGTTTACTAGGTTTGATGCCCAGTGAGTCGTCTTTCTTAAATTCATCAGCCCAAAATTTTTGATAGGCTAAAAAACGTAGTACATACCAATCCGTAGTTGAATCAACTTGAATGTCTGATTTTCCCACCCAATCCATCACATAAGGCGTTTTCTTTGCTGTCCCTAAACCAATTCGGTAGGAGAGAAGCGTGCCCACCCAGTTATTTAAAATTCGGTTGTTGCGGGTGAAGTAGTTTGCAGCCCCTTTTGTAGCCTCGATAATGTGCTTCCGTTCGTCCACATTTTCATTCACTTTCAGTCCCATATCTGTTGCAGTTCCCGCCTTAAATTGCCAGTATCCTACGGCTTGAGAGGTGGAGACAGCCACCGGATTTAACCCACTTTCTTGAACGGATAAGTATTTGAATTCTTTGGGAATTCCCGCAGATTGCAATAGAGGCTCCATTACTGGGAAATAATAGCGCATTTTATCCTTCATGCCTTCGACGAATTTTTTGCTGCTGCCTAATCGTTTTTGCTCCGTTTCTAGGATGGCTTTCGCGGAGGGATGGATGTATACTTTTACGTTCCCTATCAAGAGTGAGTCGGGGAATGAGGTTTTGGCAAAAACCGGTAAGCAAAACAAAAGTATCCAAAGGGATTTCATCTTGTAAAATTACCTATATAAACTATAATCTGTACCTTTGTGGTTCAAAAATAAGCAGATGATTTTAATTGATGATACGGTAATTTCTTCCGACGTGGCAGACGAATTTTTCGTTTGTGATTTAGCGAAATGTAAAGGTGCTTGCTGTGTAGAAGGCGATTTAGGCGCACCTTTAGAAGAGGACGAATTAGAGATTTTAGAGCGTATTCAGGATGATATCAAACCCTTTTTATCTGAAATAGGGTTAAAAGAAATTGAAAAATCAGGTGCATGGGTAAAGGATGACGATGGTGATTTTTCTACGCCGGTGATCAAAGGGAGAGAATGTGCCTATGCGCTATATGATGATAAGGGCCATTTGAAGTGCGGTATTGAGCAAGCTTATTTTGCAGGGAAAACGGATTTTAGAAAGCCTATTTCTTGCCATTTGTATCCGATTCGATTAGCTAAATTAGCGGATTACACGGCGTTGAATTACGATCGATGGTCTATTTGTTCAGATGCTTGTTCGAATGGTGCGTCCCTAGGAGTTCCCATTTATGTATTTTTGAAAGAGCCGTTGATTCGCAAATTTGGTGAGAAATGGTATGCAGAGTTATGTCAAGAAATTGAAGAGCGAAAAGAAGAATAATGGCAGGTTTTGAGGCAATTTACCAGGTAGTAGCGTTGATCCCTGAGGGGAGAGTTACATCTTATGGTGCTATTGCGGGGTATTTAGGTTCCAAAGGCGGTGCTAGATTAGTAGGTTGGGCAATGAATGCCTCTCACGGTCAAGCTTCGATACCTGCTCATCGAGTGGTGAATCGTAACGGCGTTTTAACTGGTAAGAATTTTTTCGGTGGTAATCGAATGCAAGAATTACTTGAAGCAGAAGGCCTTGTCATTAAAGACGATCAGATTCTTAATTTCTCATCCCATTTCTGGGATCCTTCCATCGAGTTATTGTAGATCTTTCAAATAGTTTTTACCTCCTAGACCTTTCATTTGACGTTGAATGGCAGAGGTTCGTTTACGTACGTAAGCAGATGGATTTTCAATGGAGAATCGATTCGGACTAGGTAATACGGCTGCAATTCTGGCAGCCTCCGATGGGCTAATTTCGGTGCCACTGTGCCCATAATATCGTCTGCAAGCTGCTTCCACCCCAAAAGTCATAGGCCCAGTTTCTGCCACATTTAGATACACTTCAAGAATTCGTTCTTTCCCCCAAATCAACTCTATTAGGAACGTAAAGTATACTTCTAAACCTTTTCTAATATAACTTCGGTCTTGCCAGAGAAATACATTTTTAGCTACTTGCTGGGAAATAGTACTAGCTCCTCTGATTTTCTTTCCCTTCATATTGTGTTTTACGGCACCTAACATCGCATCGAAATCAAATCCATTGTGATCTGGAAAAACTTGATCTTCAGAGGCCACCACTGCGATGGCTACATTTTTATCAAGTTCTTTGTAAGGTGTCCATTGACTGTAAATCTTGGATGGTTTCCCCTCTAACAAGGCATCGATTTTTCTGGAGGCCATGGTCGGGGTGAAATAGACGGGAAAGAATTTCAGAAATACGACAGAGAATAGACTGAATCCCCAGAGATAAAGAAAAAATAGGAGGATCTTTTTGAACCAAGAGCATTTTTTGGGACTCTTTTTAGAAAGGCGTTCAAACTTATTCCCACTTTTGATTGGGTTGGGTGTTTTCTGATTGTATTCAATTCTCTTTGCCATTCGGACGTAAATTTACAAAAAGGCCTTAGACCACAAAAATATCACTACTTAGACGATCTGCGAGTAGTTTGCCTTCTCCTTTCAAGATTAAATGTTGGTCGACAATCTGAGCATATCCTTTGTCTATCCAGTCATTGAATTCTTTTTCAGGATATGCTAGGCCTAATTGTGTTAAAGTTTTTTGGACATAAACGAGATTTATACCCCATTTAGTACGTAGGCGTACCATCAGGTATTCATTGTATTGATCAGCTAGACTTAGTTCTTCCTTCTCAGCTAATTCGAGTCCAGAGACAAGGTATTTTGCATTATTGGCTACATTCCACTGCCTAGAATGGCCGTTAAAACTGTGTGCAGAAGGACCAATCCCTAGGTACGATTCTTGCTGCCAATAACTAGTGTTGTGGACAGAATAATGCCCTTTTTTTGCAAAATTGGAGGTTTCGTAACCCTCGTACCCCTGTGATTCTAAATAATTGCGTACCTGCATAAAGGCATTTGCCATCGCCGAATCTGGAATTTCCACGAAGGATCCTTTCTTTTTTTGAACGCCAAAAACCGTTTTAGGTTCTACCGTTAAGCTGTAGGCTGAAATGTGTTGGACTCCTAAGGAGGTTGCTTTTTCTAGATCTTTAGCTAAATCTTCTTCAGTATTAGAAGGAATACCATAAATTAAATCGATACTGATGTTATTGAATCCTGCTTTTTGGGCATTTTGAATCGCTTGAATCGAATCAGATGCCTGATGGTTACGGTTCATCAGGACCAGATTTTTGTCTTGAAAAGATTGGATTCCGATGCTCAAGCGATTGATGCCTTTCGAGGCAATCATTTGGCTGTATTCCGGTGTTAAGTCCTCTGGGTTTGCTTCTAAGGTAATCTCAGCATGGCTAGCGATAGAATGATAGCTACGAATCGAGTCAAAAATCAAATCTAATTCAGTAGCAGATAGGAGTGATGGCGTTCCCCCACCTAAATAAATGGTTTTAAGTTCTGAACCACCTAAATAGTCCTTCTGTGCCGCTATTTCGTGGCAAAGAGCCTGAACCATTTCCTTTTTTCGGCTTGTGTTGGTCGAAAAGTGGAAGTCGCAATAATGACAAGCTTGTCTGCAAAAAGGGATATGGAGGTAGAGATGCACGAATTTAAGGTTCGAAAATCAAATAACTCAACGTATCTGGATTCAGCATTTCTACAGCCAATGATTGGATGTTTGCGCTGTCTATGAGGTCAATTTGTTCGAAAATTTCATCTAAACTCTCGATTTTCTCTCGATCTAACAGGTTTTTGGCCATCATCAACATGAAATTGAGGTTACCTTCCTCAGACATGGCTAATTGCCCTTTTAATTGGCTTTTTATCTTCTTTAATTGAGGAGCCGTTAATTCTTTTTCTTGCAGTTTAGCAAATTCCTTATGGATCAATTTCAATGACTTATTTACCTGGTTAGGCTCTGTTCCAAAATAAATGGCCCAATAACCTGAGTCCAAAAACGAAGTCAAATTGGCTTCTATCGAATAAACCAGGCCATGACGTTCACGTACTGAGACGTTCAGCAAGGAATTCATGCCAGGCCCGCCTAATAGATTGACTAATAGGAAAAAGGCTAATCTATTGGGGTTTTCAATGGCAAAAGATTGACGGCCTAAAGCAACGTGAGACTGTGTAATGCCTCTTTTGATTACTTTGGTCTGTGGAATCATCGGCGAAGGAACAATCCTTTTTACAATTTGCTTCTTGGCTTGAATAGATCCCAAATGCTTTTCTGCCCAAGCAAAAACTTTCGCCGGATCTAATTTTCCGATCGATGAAAAAACGATGCGCGAGGTATCAAGGTTACGTTCGATGAAGGTTTCGAGGTCCTTTTTTTGGAAGGCTTGAACCGTCTCCGTAGTTCCTAAAATATTCACCCCTAGTGGATGATTAGGGAATAACAATTCATCAAAATCATCTTGAATTGCCTCTTCTGGAGCATCATAATACATGGACATCTCCTCTAATATGACCGATCGCTCTTTCTCTAATTCTTTTTCAGGGAAAACTGATTCAAACGTGATGTCCGTTAATAGTTCCAAAGCCCGCTCGAAATAGGGGCTTAGTATGGAGGCGTGAAAACAGATTTTTTCTTTCGTTGTGTAGGCATTCAATTCTCCGCCGTAAATTTCTAGGCGGTTAATGATTTGCATGTTGTTCTTTTTCTTCGTCCCTTTGAAGGCCATATGCTCCCAAAAGTGTGCTAAACCCTCTTCTCCTGCTAATTCATCTCGGCTTCCGATGTCTAACATAAGCCCTAAATGCGAGATCTCTGTGTGAAGCACTTGTCTGTGCACCACGGTGATTCCGTTAGAGAGGGTATGCAAGTGAATGGAATTCATAAATGGGGTTTTACTGAAAAATGTCTCAAAAATAAGTAATTTTATGGCTAATCGCGTCCTTTTCTTCTATGAATCAAGTTTCTAAGGTGTTAATTATTCAAACCGCTTTCCTCGGGGATGCTGTTTTAGTGACATCTTTGTTAGAGAAAATTAGAGTGGAATCCCCTGAAACGGCGATTCATTTGTTAGTGAGGAAAGGCAATGAGTCAATTTTTCAAGCCTATACTTATTCGTGCTTGGAGCGCGTTTGGACCTATGATAAGTCGAATAAGCGGTCTTCTTGGTTTGATTTGCGCACTAGTTTGAAGCAAGAATCCTTCGATAAAGTTTTCGTCGTCCAGCGTTTCTTTGGAATGGGCTTGTTGAGTCTGATGATTGGGGCAAAAGAGGTGATGGGATTTGCAAAAAATCCACTTTCTTGGTTTTTTACAAAAGCCTATCCGCATCCATTTGGAAATGGGATTCACGAAGTGGAACGAAATACGTGTTTATTGAGTGATTGGCTAGGGAATAAGGTGTTCAAACCCTTTTTAAATCCGGCTAAAATTACACCTCCGGCTTTTAATTACATCTGTATTTCCCCGGGAAGTGTGTGGGAAACAAAACGTTTGCCCATTCAAAAATGGATCGATTTTATCCATTTATTGCCTCGCGATCAGGCAGTTGTGTTAATGGGTTCACCCTCTGAAAAGTATTTGTCAGATCAGATTGAGCAAGCCTGCCAGGGTAGGCCTATTTATAATGAAACGGGTAAACACTCGCTTTTAGCGTCTACGTCAATTTTTGCCCAAAGCAAGGGTAATTTCGTGAATGATTCAGGTCCGATGCACCTTTCCTCTGCGGTAAATGTAGCGACTGTGGCAGTGTTTTGCTCTACTATACCGGATTTTGGCTTTGGGCCTTTAGCAGATCACTCGGAAATTATTGAGGTAAGCGAAAAACTAGACTGTCGTCCTTGTGGAGATCACGGCAAGAAAAATTGCCCGCTAGGCCATTTTAATTGCGGAAATCACATTTCTATTCAAAAAATGTTATTGGCTTACGAAGCTCTCGAAGCGAGTAAGTAAAGTACTGCCATTCTCACAGCGACTCCGTTTTCTACCTGATCTAAGATGATCGAATGTGGCGAATCTGCCGCATCTGAGCTTAATTCCACCCCGCGGTTTATCGGTCCAGGGTGCATTAAAACGATTTCTTTTGGTAATTCCTCCAGCATTGCGCGGTTTATCCCGAAAAATTGTGAGTATTCGCGAAGACTTGGGAAGTACTTGATTTGTTGTCTTTCTAATTGGATGCGCAAAACGTTCGCAGCATCACACCAGGCTAAGGTGCTCTTTACGTCGTGAGAAACTTCGACTCCTAAACTTTGTATGTGCTTCGGAATTAAGGTACTAGGTCCACAAAGGCGAACTTCAGCTCCTTGCTTTTTCAAGGCATAAATATTCGATAGAGCTACGCGTGAGTGTAAAATGTCCCCGATGATAGCAATCTTTTTACCAGCAAGGTCGCCTAACTTTTCTTGTAAAGAGAACGTATCTAATAAGGCTTGCGTTGGATGCTCATGCGTTCCGTCGCCTGCATTAATGATATTGGCTTTAATATGCTTAGCTAAATAATGAGGTGCCCCGGGACTCGCGTGGCGCATCACAATCATATCCACCTTCATTGCTAGGATATTATTTACGGTATCTAGCAAGGTTTCTCCTTTTTTTACTGAACTGCCAGAGGCTGAGAAGTTAATCGTGTCAGCTGAGAGTCTTTTTTCGGCTAATTCAAAGGATAAACGGGTACGGGTGGAATTTTCAAAGAAGATATTGGCAATCGTCACATCGCGTAGAGAAGGAACTTTTTTAATGGGTCTGTTCAAGACCTCTTTAAATTCTCTAGCCGTTTTAACAATCAATTGAATGGATTCTTCATCCAGATCTTTGATTCCTAATAAGTGAGGCGACTTTAACATAGTTATTCAGGTTGAGGAATTAACCAAATTCTGTCCGCTTCATGGCCTTGTTCAGTCCACTCTACGAGTACTTTTTCGGTGGGCAAGGTATTCACACTTTTACCCACGTAATCTGCATTTATTGGCAAATCACGGTTATATATACGGTCAATTAAGACACATAATTCCACTTTAGCCGGTCTCCCAAAACTATTCATCGCATCCAGCGCCGCCCGCACCATTCGGCCCGTAGCTAAAACGTCATCCACAAGAATAACACGCTTATTTTCGATTAAAAAGGGTACATCGGTTGAATTAGGTGATACAGTTTCTCTTCGGCGGTAATCATCACGAAAGAACGTAGCATCTATTTTTCCTACACTTGGGGCTTTTTCGAGGTGTTTACTTAATTCTTTCGCTATACGTTCTGCAAAGAAAATTCCGCGCGGCTGTAAGCCTAGAATAACGGTTTCAACATCCTTGATTTGATTTTCAATGAGCTCTTGGCACAACCTAGAGATGGTTATTTCGAGTAATGGGCTTGATAAAATCAGCTTACGAGTCATTGTTGCAAAGATACTATAATTTTTTAAAAGATTATTTGATCAGGGTCGAAGTCAGGCAGTATTTGGTCCTTATCAGATACAATCGGGTTTTCAACACCCCAATCAATCCCTAGTTTAGGATCATTCCAACGAATGCCTGATTCAGCGTCTTTATTCCAAAAATTCGTGCATTTATAGACAAAAATCGTCTCTTCTAGGGCGACAAATCCATGGGCAAAACCAATCGGCACATAAAGCATATTCCCTTTATCTGCGTCTAAAACAATTTTTTCATGCTGTCCAAAAGTAGGGGAGTCCTTGCGCAAGTCTACCACCACATCCAATGCTTTTCCCGTCATCACCCGTACTAATTTCCCTTGTCCGTGTGGGTTGTGCTGGAAGTGCAAACCGCGCAAGACACCTTTAGTGGAAAAGGAAAAGTTGTCTTGTACAAAATCTTCTGGGATTCCATTCGCGGCAAAGCGCTTTTGGTTATAAGACTCATAAAAATAACCACGTTCATCGTGAAATTTAGTAGGTACACACTCGATAACTCCGGATAAACGATGTTTAATGAATTCCATAAATTGGTTTTTGGCAGGGAAAGGGATAGATTTGTGGCAAAATTAATCCTATTTTCCTTCTTTCACATGAATTCAGCGGAATTAATTCAGCAAATTGAGCAAAAAAGATCCTTTTTATGTGTGGGTCTCGATACCGACATTTCGTTAATTCCAAGTAAATTCAAGACAGAGAAAGATCCTATTTTTGCCTTTAATAAAGCCGTAATTGATGCTACATTGCCCTATACTGTGGCTTATAAGCCTAATATCGCATTTTATGAAGCATTAGGTTCTGCAGGCTGGGAAAGTCTACAGAAAACAATGGAATATATGCCTAAAGACGTTTTCTCCATTGCGGATGCAAAACGAGGTGACATAGGAAATACGGCCACTAAGTATGCCCAGACCTTCTTTGAGCCCGCTCGTGCCGGATTCGATTTCGATTCGGTGACTGTGGCTCCCTACATGGGGGAGGATTCGGTGAGTCCTTTCTTGCAATTTAAAGATAAGTGGGTGATTCTTTTGGCCTTAACTTCTAATCCAGGTAGTAACGATTTTCAACAAACGAAGGACGAAAACGGGATACCTTTTTATGAAAAGGTGATGCGTAAATCGATGGAATGGGGAAACGCAGATCAATTAATGTTTGTGATAGGAGCGACCAGGACTGATTATATTGCCAAAGTACGTGAAATCGCCCCTAACAATTTCTTCCTGGTTCCTGGTGTAGGTGCGCAGGGTGGGAGTTTAGCAGACGTTGCTAAGTACGGCATGAATGATAAAGTAGGACTTCTAGTGAATTCTTCTCGTGGCATCATTTACGCAGGGGATGATACGTCGGTTTCTGCAGCCAGAGAGGCGAAAAAAGTACAAGAAGAAATGAATCAATTACTCGATCAATATTATAAGTAATATGGAATTAAGCATCGGTACTCCCGCCTTATTGTTCTCAACAGTTTCCTTGTTGATGATCGCCTTTACGAATCGATTTATGTCAATGGCTTCGTTAATTCGGGGTTTGCATGAAAAATTCCAGCAGAATCCAGATGATTCTATTCGGATGCAAATTGATAACCTTCGTTTACGAATGAAGTTGATTCAACGTATGCAGATTATCGCTATTATCAGCTTGATTTTGAGCGTTGTATGTATGTTCCTCCTTTTTTTGAATCAACAACTCATTGCGCGCTGGTTTTTTGGGATAGGACTTTTAGGGATGAGTGTATCTTTAGCGCTTAGTGCTTGGGAGATTACCATTTCGACTAAAGCCTTAGAAGTAGAGCTCTCAGATATGGAGGAGAGCATCAATAAAAGGAAATAGTACTATTTTATAACTGAATAGTAAAAAAAATATACTAAAATATTTTCCGCCTATAAAATATTTACTATTTTTGTATACAATAATTACATTTCATACAAACGAAGATTTTAAATGACTTCGGTCATTGAAAATACTACTTAGGCGGATTGAATAAAGGCTCGGAATTTTTCTGAGTCTTTATTGTTTCTGGACATTTCGAGTCCTTATGCCTTTAAAATGAGGGCTGAAAGAGGAGGGAGGTTAATAGCAATCGAGAATGCTTTCCCTTGCCAGTTAATTTCCTCCGTCATGGTAGCGCCTGAAACAGGGTAATTGCTTCCTCCGAATTCGTCTTTATCAGAGTTGAATAGGGTCTTCCAAACCCCTGGAAGCGGAACTCCTATCCGGTATCCGTCACGTGGTGCAGGGGTTAGGTTCAAAATCACAATCACTTGTTGTTTTGCGGTTTCTCCTTTTCGGATATACGAGATCACCGAATTACTTTGGTCGTTTGATTCGATCCATTCAAAGCCTTCGTTTTCAAATTGCTTGCTATAAAATGCAGGTTCTGATCGGTAAAGCTGGTTAAGGGCTTTCACTGTTTCTTGAATTCCTTTGTGAGAATGATGCTCTGTCAGGTGCCAATCTAGGCTCTGGGTATGGTTCCATTCTTCTCTTTGGCCGAATTCTCCACCCATAAACAATAAATGCGAGCCCGGATGAGTGAATTGCTCTGCTAATAATAAGCGTAGATTTGCGAATTTTTGCCAATCATCGCCTGGCATTTTATTCAATAAAGAACCTTTTCCGTATACGACTTCGTCGTGTGATAGTGGCAGACAGAAATTCTCTGTGAAAGCATAAATCAAAGAGAATGTAAGTTCATTTAAGTGATGCTGGCGATATATGGGGTCTTTTTGGAAGAAACGAAGGGTGTCATTCATCCAGCCCATCATCCATTTTTGGCCAAAACCTAAACCTCCCATAAATACAGGTTTAGTCACC
>JBIIGE010000077.1:0-5373 GCA_044236555.1 Aquirufa sp. | reverse complement strand
GTGAATTTCCATGTGGGGCACTTTCAAACAAGAGGACTCCTCCAGTTCCAGCACCGTAAATTCCGGCAGATGGCCCTTTGGTGATGGTTAACGATGAATACAACGCAGGTTCTAACAGGGAAATATAGGTATTGTTACCTGCATCGGTGAAGGGAATCTGATTCCAGTAGACTTTGGTATTTCTTACTCCAAAAGGGGCACGCAACGAACTCCCTCTAATCGCAATGCGGTAACTACCAGGCGAACGCTCTTCCATCCGGACTCCTGCCATGGAGTTGAGTGCCGTAACGAAATTAGTTGAACTCATTCGCTGTAAATCGGTACTTCTGACAAAGGCGTCTGGCGTATTTAATGCGCTTCGTTTTTGTTCGAATACATAGACTTTGACTTCTTCTAAAACTCGAGTGGTGTCTTTTTGTGCCAAAGCAGGGAAACAGAAAAGCAACAAAAGTAATTTTCTCATCTTAGAAGAAATAGGTGAATAAACTGGATGGAATCACAGCTTGTGAAGCACGAATTGATCTTGAATTCGGATTCACAGCAGCACCTAAGTTGACCACATCTACGTGTATGGCTAATCCAAAATTCCCTCTCGAAACCTGCACTTTAGCTCTGTAATTTAGGGTCTTCTCCTGGGAGAGTGATTGAACGGGAACACCTATTAATTGCCCAAACAAGGTCGCTTCCGAAAAAAAAGGTTGAATTAACTGGGCTTGCACGCCTAGGCTAGTTTTTCCGGGTATAACGACTCCTACCCCTGCACTTAATCCATGTAATCGGTATTTTTCTTCCTCTAAGTATTCTCCTTTGGGGGAGCTTATTCTCCGCGCGATGGAACGACTAAAAAAGCTAAGTACAGGAGTCAGGTGAATATTCTTTTTAGAAGGATGGGTATTCCAAACAACACCAGCCTCTGCTTCTCCGCCTCGCATGCTCGAATTTAGAAACGTCGATTCTATTAGGGGTTGGCTCTGTACGGGAGATTCAAAAAGGGTGGTATACTTGCTGCGATCGGTTGCGCTAGTCGCCACATTCCCAAGTGAACGAAGAGCGATAAAGTATTTTCTGTTTTTTGTCGGTTTCTGATAGGAAATTTGAGCACCTAAATCAACGGTCATTTGTTGCTCGTGCCAGGAGATGAAGGAGGATCCGATGCTGGAATTGAATCGAATTTTTTGGCCAAAACTTGAGCTACCAATCGCTAGTAAAAAACAGATGATGCGAAATCTCATAGCCACAAAGATAACGGTATTTACCAATACTTGCCTTGCTTCTTCAGGGCAAACACCAGGCCTCTGGCTACGATAATAAAATGGTTGATTAAATTAGGCAATAGTCCAAAATGCGATTTTAAAACTTGATACCGTTCTTTCCACGACCGCTGCAGATTTTGAACGGACGCACCTCCCATCAGATAGTGACAAATAGGAGCGGTGGATTTTAACACATGCGAACTATTCTTCAATACTTGAATCTCCCAATCAATATCGGAGCTCAGTTTGTATTGTAGATCAAAAAGTGGCGCAATGCTACGCTTCGCAATGAAGGCTTGGTGGCAAACCAACATGCCATATTTGAAATCTTTCCAGCTTAATTGATCAGGTAAGCGGTGTGGAGTCACCTCACTACGTAGTCCTAAAGACTTTCCTTCGTTATTTACGAAAACCGCTTCTCCATACAGAACATCTGGATTTCCGTTTAGTTCATTTAATATGTTTTTCAAAGTTGTCGAACTCGCAAAGGCATCCCCCGCATTCAAAAACAGGATATACTCCCCTTTTGCTCTTTGCATACCCTTGTTCATGGCATCGTAAATGCCCTTGTCCCGTTCAGAAATGAGTTGATTGATCTGCGACTTATTTGCCTCAATAATCGCTAGAGTACGGTCTTTTGACGCCCCATCCACTACGATATAATCTATTTCCTCCGCACAACCCTGCTCGAAAACACTTTGTAGTGTCCGTTCGATATAGGCCTCTGCCTGGTAAGTGATGGTGATAATACTAAGCTTGGGCATAATAGGCAAGGTGTTGCTGGGCAACGGTAGTTTGATTATACAATTCTAAGGCGCGTTCTCTGGATTTTACTCCGGCGGTTTTTGAAGCTAGACTCCAGTTAATGCCTGTTGCTAAATCTGCCGGGTCAAATGCCTGGGCCACATAACCCGTTTTTTTGTGTTCAATCATTTCCGGAATACCGCCCACTTCGAATCCGACGCAGGCCGTGCCACATGCCATCGCTTCCATGATAGTATTGGGTAAATTTTCTTCTAATGAAGGAGTGACAAATACATCTGCCGCCGAATAAATATCACGCATTTTAGCTGGGTCAGTTATTTGCCCAAAATTATGTGCATTCAAAGGTAACTCGTCCGTCATTTCTCCTCCCACAATGAGCAGTTCTGTTGTTAAAGGGTCTAAGAATTGCAGGGCTTCTTTCAATAGATGAAATCCTTTAGCAGGTGCATTGACTCGCATCGCTACGAAAAGGACATATTTTTTGTTTGAATCTAGACCTAAGCTGTTGGCATTAGGGGAGAAGAATTCTGTATCAATGGCATTCGGGATAGTCTTAATGGTATGATTTCCCAAAATACTACTTTGTTTAGCCCTGCCACCTAACCAATCGCTGCAAGTGATAATGTTCAGGTTTTTCTCTGCAAACCCGTTTTTCTTTGCTTTCCAAAGCCGGTGCGATAAGTCGTTCGCTGCAGGGTTTTTCAAGAATTTACAATCCCCACAATTCTGTTGAAAATTTTCGCAAGTTCCACTGTGATGGCATCCACCTGTGAAGGCCCACATATCGTGCAGAGTCCAGAAAACAGGTTTTTTCAATCGAGTCAGGGTCGCAATATCGCTCACCGACAAAAAGCCAAAATTCACCCAATGCATATGCACAATATCAGCCTGCTGAATCAAAGGATGCCTTGAAATATCACTTCCGAAAACTCCCGGATTGAATAAGAATCGAATGGATTTATCTTTCTCGAAACGCAGAAAAAACAAGCGCTCCGCAATGAATTTTAACCAAGAAATCACGCCATTTCCGAATTTGATGGCGTTCGAAGTGCTCGCCTTTTCTCTTACGATATAGTCCACCCGATGCCCTTCTTTCTCTAAAGCCACTTTCAATCGACCCGCCGCAATCCCTGCCCCGCCATTGCTGTCGTGGTAGGAGAGGAGGACGATATGTAGCTTTTTAGAAGTCATTAAGCGAAGATTTCAGCGAGTTGAGCCGCAATACGTTCGGCTGCTTTTCCATCCCAAAGTGGAGGAATACTTCCTTTCTTTACCTTTCCCGCCGATATTTCTACCAGGGCAGCGTATGTTTTCTTGGGATCTAAATCAGACAATAATTGATTAGTTCCAAGAGTCACCGTAATCGGACGTTCCGTTGAATCTCGGAAGGTTAAACAAGGAACCCCTAAATAGGTCGTTTCCTCCTGAATACCACCAGAATCGGTCAAAATCGCCGTTGCATTCGACATCAATTGGATGAATTCTAAATAGCCTAAAGGCTCAGTCATAATCAAGTTTTTTGCCTGATCTAATCGCTCCGCTAAACCAAATTTCTCCATATGTGCCCGCGTTCTAGGGTGAATAGGGAAAATGATTTTCGTGTCTTTACCGCTTAATTCAATTAATTCCAGAATGGATTCAAGCCCCTCTTTCGTATCCACGTTCGCCGGACGGTGCATGGTCATGACGATGTAGTTGTCAGTGGTCAGTGGACAGTCGACAGTGGACAGGTCATCTAGTATGGTCGTTGTTTTTGCTTTCTCTTGGTAGCGCACTAAGGAGTCAATCATGACATTGCCAGAGAAGAAAACACGTTCATCTGCCACACCCTCGTTTTTCAAATGTTGCAATCCACTTTCCTCGGTCACGAATAAGTAATCCGCCACGCTATCCGTTAAAATACGATTAAGTTCTTCCGGCATTGTGCGGTCAAAGCTACGTAAGCCCGCCTCCACGTGTGCCACTTTGATGCCCATTTTAATAGCGACTAAGGTACAGGCCAAAGTCGACGTAACATCCCCCACCACAATAATCAAGTCTGGTTTTTCTTCCTCCACAATTTTCTCGAAGGCCACCATAATTTTAGCCGTCACTTCTGTGTGGCTTCCTCCACCAATTCCTAAGAAGAAATCAGGCTTCGGCAATTCCAATTGAGTGAAAAAGACATCGCTCATTTTCGCATCAAAATGCTGACCCGTATGAACAATCTTGGAGGTCCAACCGGCTAACTTTTGGATCGCACGATGTAGCGGTGCTACTTTCATGAAATTAGGTCGGGCGCCGACTACTTGGATTACTTTCATTATTACTTATTTATAAACTTAAAATTACGGTTTTTAGATTAGAGATGGGAGAGTATAGAGTAGAGAAATTGTCCTCTACTCTCTCTACTCTATAATCTATACTCTCTTATCTCTACTTTTTTTCGCTCCGCGAAAAGCCTCCATATAATTCCCCAGCACCGTATGTATATTTATTTCTTTTTCAATAATCTCCCTCGAGCGCTGTCCCATCAAGGCAATATTTTCCGGATGGGCAAAAAGTTTCTCTATCACGGTTTTAAGACTTTCTAAAGATCCCGATTCGAAATAATGTCCATTATATCCCTCGCGCACAAGGCGTTTTTCGGTTCCATCTGCGACCGAGCAAACGACGGGTTTCGAGAAACACATGGCTTCATTGATGGACAAACCACCCATGCCGGCTAAAACATAGATTCCGGATTCGCAGGTGACTTTGCCTAGTTCTTTGGGATCATAAATACCTCCATGAAATTGGATGAAATCATGGCCAGCTGCCTGTGCTTTCAATGCTTCTAGTTCCGGGCCATCCCCTACAATACTTAATTCCGTTTGTGGGAATTTTGCGCGCAAGGCAATGGCGGCCTCGATTAATAAATCTACTTGCTTCCATTTTACCAGACGTCCAATATGCAAAAGTCGGAATGGATTGGATACAACATCTTTCAACTCGTTAGCGGTGGCTAAAAGCGCATCCGTATCAGGTGAATTCGCGGTGATAAAAACTTTCTCAGCCGGAACCCCATAGCTTCCGTGCAAGGCGACGGCCTCATCTAAATAATTGATGTGGGCGTCTACCAGATTAGAAAAACGCTTTCTGGTTTCGCGAACGATAAGGAATTTCAAACGCGCTAAAAGCGAGGGATTCGATTGATGTGCTTGGTTGTTTTCTGTTACTCCGCCACCCTTTAAGTAGTACGAGATGGCCTCTGAATAAGAAGGCACTTGGAAGGGAATCTCTTTTGATATGAGGGCCACCTTATTTTGGCGCAGAAAGCGATACCAGCCAGGATAGAAAACGAAAGAGGCTTGGTAAGGCCAGTTGACCATTAAGA
>JBIIGE010000001.1:0-64715 GCA_044236555.1 Aquirufa sp. | reverse complement strand
TCCAATTAATTTTAATTCCTTATTATCCCCTTTCGATCAGAAAAGATCCGCTTTACATGCAGCCCTTAAAAATATACAATACCCTGAGTCGTGAAAAAGAACTTTTCACCCCGATACACGAAAATCATGTAGGACTTTATGTTTGTGGACCCACGGTATACAATTATGTTCACTTAGGAAATCTGCGCACTTTTACCTCATTTGACATCCTAAACCGCTATTTATTGCACATTGGCTACAAAGTACGTTATGTGCGTAATATTACGGACGTAGGTCACCTAGTAGGCGATGGCGATGAGGGAGAAGATAAGATTGGGAAGATGGCTAAATTAGAAAAGTTAGAGCCGATGGAGATCGTTCATCGCTTTACCCAGGATTTCCACCAAGTATTAGAAAAATTCAATGTCTTGCCTCCTAGCATCGAGCCTACGGCGACGGGACATATCGTAGAACAAATCGAGACAACTAAGGCCTTAATTGAAAAAGGATTAGCCTATGAATCGAATGGTTCGGTATATTTTGACATAGAAACTTACAATAAAAACGGCGGCAACTACGGTCATTTATCTGGCCGCGTTTTGGATGATTTATTAACCGAAACACGTGACTTAGATGGCGTGGGCGAGAAGCGGAATCCGTTGGATTTTGCACTTTGGAAAAAAGCCGCTCCCGAACACATTATGCGTTGGCCATCCCCTTGGGGAGACGGTTTCCCAGGCTGGCACTTAGAATGCACCTGCATGAGCCACAAGTACTTAGGCGACACCTTTGATATTCACGGCGGCGGAATGGACTTAAAATTCCCGCACCACGAATGTGAGATTGCCCAAGCAAAAGCAGCGTATGATCGCGCTCCGGTACGTTATTGGATGCATACGAATATGTTAACGGTGAATGGTCAAAAAATGAGTAAATCCCTCGGAAACTCCTTTTTACCATCGGAGTTATTCGCTGGTAGCCATGCCTTATTAGAGCAAGCCTATAGCCCCATGACCGTGCGCTTCTTTATGTTGCAATCTCAGTACCGCAGCACCTTGGACTTCTCGAACGACGCACTTAAGGCTGCCCAAAAAGGCTACAAAAAGATCGCAAACGGTTTGCGCATCATCAAGAAGCTCGAATATCCTACCGGAATTACCTTGAATTCAGATGCAGCACAAGAAAAAGAGATCAATGACGCGATTCAAGGCTGCTACGATGGTATGAACGACGACTTGAATACAGCCGTGGCAATAGCACATGTGTTTACTTTATTGAAAAAAATCAATTCTTTATATACCGGAGCCTTATCGTTCGAATCGATTTCTGCTGAAACATTTTTGAATTTACAGCGTTCTTATATTAGCATTTTAGAAGACGTTCTAGGGATCAAAGAAGAGGTTCCCGAGCAGATGAATGGCTTGACAGATGAACTTCTTCAGCTCTACAAGGGTTTCAAGGAAAGTAGACAATACGATAAAGTTGATGAAATCCGCGGGGCGTTCAAATCTGCCGGATTGTTAATTAAAGACATGAAAAACTCCATTGATTGGGGATACGAAGAATAAGCTTATGCTAAGAGATATTACACCAACGGTTCGAAATTTGATTTTCGCGAATGTCGCCATCTTCTTAGGATCATCCTTTATTCCAGATGATATATTCGCGTTGTATTTTTTCCAATCCAGCAAGTTTCAATACTTCCAACTGATTAGCTACATGTTCGTGCATGCGAATTTTATGCATTTGTTGATGAATATGTTCGGGCTGTATATGTTCGGTTCGATTTTGGAGAAAATTTGGGGCGGACAACGTTTCTTGTTTTTCTATCTTTTCTGTGGAGTGGGCGCGGGTTTACTACACGAGGCGATTCAATATTTCCATGACTATGCAAGTATTCGTAAGGCTTTGGAATTAGCCCTTTCGAATCCTAATTCAGACTTTTTGATGGATTATTTTAATCGATTTGATGGAAGCACAGCCATTAATGATGGGCGCTTGAATTCCTTAGGAGCCATTGAGCATTATAAATATTATACGACGCAAAATCCAGTGGTGGGCGCGTCCGGTAGTGTTTTTGGAATCTTGATGGCCTACGGCTATTTATTCCCTAATTCAGAGATGTTCATCTTCCCTATCCCTATTCCCGTGAAAGCGAAATACCTCGTGATGGGATTTGCCTTTTATGAGCTTTATGCTGGTAAAGCAGCTGCTGAGGGAGATAATGTGGCCCATTTTGCCCATTTAGGTGGGATGCTTTTTGCGGTCATTTTGTTGTTAATTTGGAGACAAAAACGCGATAGCTTCTACTAAGATGCGCAGTATTTGGACCGATATAAAAAACATCATTACACAACCTGGCCAAGGGTTGATGAAAATTATTGTGGCCAACGGAGCCATTTTTGTGGCGTTGATGCTGGCTAGAGTCGGGTTATTGATAGCAGGAAAATCGGAGCTATTTGATGCCTTTTTCACCCATGTTTCGTTGCCATCCTCCCTAGATCTGCTTATCCAAAGACCTTGGAGTCTGATTACTTATTTCTTCTTGCACATTGAGGTATTTCACCTGGTGTTTAATATGCTATTCTTGTATTGGTTTGGTATTATTATCCAAGATTTCATTGGCAATAAACGCCTCGTTCAGCTCTTTTTTTATGGTGGATTAGCGGGTGCTGCGGCATTCCTTTTAGCCATGAATACGGTCAGTTTTTTTATTGCCAAAGGACCTAATTTCCTCAATGGTGCTTCTGCTGGGGTATTTGCGGTCGTAGTGGCAGCTGCCACCATTCGCCCAAACTACCAAGTTCACATGCTCTTATTGGGTGAAGTTCGCATTAAATATATCTCCGCCTTTTATATACTGTGGTCTTTTATTGAAACAACTGGAGCAAACGCTGGCGGAAACATAGCGCATTTAGGTGGAGCCATTTTAGGTTTCATATTTGCCAAAAACTTTTTAGCCGCATCCCGTCCGCAAGCAATTTTTGAAATAAAAATAAAAGAATTTGCCTCCGTTGTCAATCAGAAAATACAACCCCGGAAAGAACTAGAAACCGTACCGGAGGAAGAACTGAATGCTATTTTGGACAAAATTTCACAGTCTGGCTACGACAGTTTGACGGACTATGAGCAAAAAAGATTATTCAAAGCCAGTCAAAAAAATGACTAAGGCTTAAAAACATTTTTACCTTTGTAAGGTTAATCTTTCACTATCATCACACGAGTCTATGCAATTTGAAGCCGGTCCTTTACTTAGCCAAATCACCACCCCGGAGGATTTGCGCAAGTTACCGAAATCAGACTTACCCCAAGTCTGTGCTGAATTGCGACAATTCATCATTGATAATGTGTCGGTGAATGGAGGCCATTTTGGGGCTTCCTTAGGGGTAACTGAGTTAACAGTTGCCTTGCATTATGTGTTTAATACTCCAGATGATCAGTTGGTTTGGGATGTGGGACACCAGGCTTATGGCCACAAAATTTTAACCGGTCGCCGTGAAGTTTTTCATACCAATCGTTTAATCGGAGGTATTTCAGGTTTCCCGAAACGCTCAGAAAGTAATTTTGATACGTTTGGCGTAGGTCACTCCTCTACTTCTATCTCCGCAGCGCTGGGAATGGCGGTAGGTTCACGCTATAAGAAAGAAACACACAGACAACATATCGCCGTTATTGGGGATGGATCCATGACAGCGGGAATGGCTTTCGAAGCCATGAACCATGCGGGCGATATCCCGAACAATATGTTGATTATCTTAAACGATAATTGCATGGCGATCGACCCGAATGTGGGTGCTTTGAAAGAATACCTAACGGACATCACCACCTCACACACCTATAACAAGGTAAAGGATGATGTGTGGAATTTATTAGGTAAGATGTCTACTTTCGGAAAGACGGCGCAAGAAATTGTGTCAAAGATTGAAAATGGGCTAAAAGCCACTTTATTAAACCAAAGCAATCTGTTTGAATCCTTGAATTTACGGTATTTTGGCCCGATCGACGGACACGATATCGATAATTTAACAACGGTCTTAAACGATCTAAAAGATATTCCTGGGCCTAAAATCTTGCATTGCATTACTACGAAAGGCAAGGGGTATTCATTAGCAGAAAAGGATCAAACACTTTGGCATGCTCCGGGTAAATTTGATAAACTCACAGGGGAAATTCATAAAAAGACCTATGATGATCCGCAGCCACCTAAATACCAGGAGGTTTTTGGACATACTTTATTAGAATTAGCAGAGAAGAATCCGAAAATCATGGGTATCACTCCTGCGATGCCGTCGGGATCTTCGATGAATATTATGATGCGGGCGATGCCAGATCGCGCTTTTGACGTAGGAATCGCAGAACAACATGCGGTGACTTTCTCGGCTGGACTAGCGACACAAGGCTTAACCGTTTTCTGCAATATCTACAGTTCTTTCATGCAGCGTGGGTATGATCAAGTAGTTCACGATGTCTGTTTACAAAAATTACCCGTTATCTTCTGTCTAGATCGTGCTGGTCTGGCTGGAGCTGATGGACCTACCCACCATGGATTATTGGATTTAGCCTTCATGCGTTGTGTGCCTAACATGATTGTGGCAGCACCTCGTAACGAACAGGAGCTCCGCAATCTTATGTATACCGCGTCTTTAGACTCCTTTAAATCGCATGAAAAGGCGATAACTATCCGCTATCCACGCGGAGAAGGGGTGATGCCGGCTTGGCGCACAGATTTTGAAGAGGTTCAAATAGGAAAAGGCGTACAACTTTTAGAAGGTGAAGAAATCGCTGTCTTGTCGATTGGACATATCGGTAACCAAGCCATCGAAGCTTGTGAAGCAGCCCATAAGCTAGGTTTAAAACCTGCTTTATTCGACATGCGATTTGTTAAACCATTAGATGAAGAACTTTTACACAGCGTATTTAAGCAATTCAAAAAGGTAATTACGGTAGAGGATGCAGCGATTCAAGGAGGATTTGGGTCAGCTATAGCTGAATTTATGGTAGACAATCACTATTCGTCTCAAGTTATTCGCCTCGGAATACCGGACGAAATCATCGAACACGGGGAGCAAAAAGAATTGTATGCCCTATGCGGAATTGATGCTGAAGGCATTTTAGCAAAAATCCAAGCGAATACTATTGCACGTCCTGCGAAAAATAATCCGAAAGCAATTGTTTCTTAATTTGCTAATAGTACTTTTCAAAGAAATTATACCTACCTTTGCACCTTGAATTTCCCAATTAAAGGATTTTCGTTTCATTCAACGAATACATTTTTATGCTAAGCATTCGCAACATTGCTATTATTGCCCACGTTGACCACGGTAAAACGACCCTAGTTGACAAAATCATTCACGCATCCAAGATTTTTAGAGAAAATCAAGAATTTGGAGATTTGATCCTTGATAATAACGACCTTGAAAGAGAAAGAGGAATTACGATCACGTCTAAAAACGTATCGGTTCGTTACAATGGAGTGAAAATCAACATTATCGATACACCTGGTCACGCCGACTTTGGCGGTGAAGTAGAACGAGTTCTACGTATGGCGGATGGAGTTATTTTGTTAGTGGATGCTTTCGAAGGCCCTATGCCTCAAACACGTTTCGTATTGTCAAAAGCGATCGCTTTAGGTTTGAAGCCTATCGTGATTGTGAACAAAGTAGATAAAGAAAACTGTCGTCCAGACGAAGTACACGAAAGTGTATTTGACTTAATGTTTAACTTAGACGCAACTGAAGATCAATTAGACTTCCCTTGTATCTATGGTTCATCTAAGCAAGGATGGATGAGTACGGATTGGAAAAAACCAACGGATAATATCATCCCATTGTTAGACGCGATTATTGAGCACATTCCAGCTTCTAAAGTACAGGAAGGTACGCCACAAATGCAGATCACTTCATTAGACTACTCTTCATTCGTAGGTCGTATCGCGATCGGTCGTTTAGAGCGTGGAACGTTAACTGAAGGAATGCAAATTTCTCTTTGCAAAGCAGACGGCACGACAAAGAAAATGCGTATCAAAGAACTTCAAGTATTTGAAGGTCTAGGAAAAGTAAAAGTAGATAAAGTAGAGTGTGGTGAGATTTGTGCGATTACAGGTATCGAAGATTTTGAAATCGGTGACACGGTTGCAGATGCAGAAAACCCAGAGGCTTTAGCTCGTATCGCGATTGATGAGCCTACGATGAATATGTTGTTCACGATTAATAACTCTCCATTCTTTGGTAAAGAAGGTAAATTAGTTACCTCTCGTCATATCCGTGATCGTCTGTTCAAAGAGACAGAGAAAAACTTAGCCTTGAAAGTAGTTACAACGGAAAGCGAAGATAAGTTCTTAGTATTTGGCCGTGGTATTCTTCACTTGTCCGTTTTAATTGAAACGATGCGTCGTGAGGGTTATGAATTACAAGTAGGTCAGCCTCAGGTTATTTTCAAAGAGGGTGAGAATGGCGAGAAATTAGAGCCGATCGAATCATTAGTAGTAGACGTTCCAGCTGAGGTTGCAGGTAAGGTAATCGAATTAGCGACTCAAGGTAAAGGTGAGTTGTTGATTATGGAGCCTAAAGGTGACTTACAACACTTAGAATTCAACATTCCATCTCGTGGTTTGATTGGTTTACGTTCTAAAGTATTGACAGCCACATTCGGAGAAGCGATTATGGCCCACCGTTTCATCGCTTATGAACCATTCAAAGGCCCTATTCCTGGCCGTATCAACGGATCATTGATTTCGATGAACACAGGTCCTGCGATTCCTTATGCGATTGATAAGTTACAAGATAGAGGGGTGTTCTTCATCGATCCAGGTGAAGAAGTATACACAGGAATGGTAGTAGGTGAGCACAATCGCCAAAACGACATCGAAGTGAACCTTCAAGCTTCAAAGCAATTAACGAACATGCGTGCGTCAGGTACGGATTCGAATACCAAAATTGCTCCTAAATTAAACTTCTCATTAGAAGAGTGTATGGAATTTATCCAAAAGGATGAGTACTTAGAAATCACTCCTAAGTCTTTACGTATGCGTAAAATTTGGTTAGATCCGAACGAGCGTAAACGTAACGAAAAGAAGCCAAGCTAATTTTAAAAGGCTGCCCTCAACGGGGCAGCCTTTTTTTATAATTGGATAGCAGGTTGTTCGTCCAAAAAATAATATTTCTCAGGCAAGTAAGGCTTCAGCTCACCTAACCAATACGCTGTTGGTTTCTGTAGAAAATACCAAGTCGCTTGGTTCCAACTTTTCAACCATACAGGTTTACGAAATTTCAATTCCTTACCTAAAATTAAATGATGCTGCCCTCTAGCTTCTGTAGGTTCCCGCACATAAGCGTAAGTTTGACCTCGGTAGTTCCATTGCAAATTACCTGTTAACGGCCACCTTCGAGTTAAGGTATCTTTCACCCCTACATTTGCCCACATCGGACTAAGGTGTGATTGAATCCACGCGGGACCGATGTCCTTAGGCAACGAGGCAACCGCATTTTTACCTGAATGCGCTACCCAAACAGCCTCCCCTTTGAACGTGTTTAAATAAGCATTGGATTCATTTTCCGTAGTTTGCCAAAACAATAGCGCAAAAATCGCAACACTTTTATAGCGCCGTGGTGCCCAAGCAACCACAGCAATGGAAAGAAAATACACCAACATTTCAAGTGCCGAAATCCGCAAAAACGGCATAACCGAGGTAACTCGCTCCACCCAGCTGAACATCAACCCATGCAATAATTTAAAACTCATGTTCAAAAGATAGCCCAACGGCTGAAAGACCAAATCGGGCAAAAAAGAGCCTATCGCTAATAATAAAAAACCTAGAAAGAGCGCAATGGAGGAGAATAAGATTAAAAATGGATTCAATAGAAAAAACGAAAGCGGATGAGGCAATTGATGAAAATAATAGACAATCAACGGCCAAGTGAATATTTGAGCGGCTAATGCCACACAGGTCAATTCCCACATTTGAGTCAGCGGCCAACGAAGCCAACCACTAAAGTGTAAAACAGACGCCCAGCGTTGTTGAAAAACAACCAAACCATAGACCGCTAAATAGGACAGCTGAAACCCGGGATCAAACAAGGAGGCTGGATGTAAAAACAAGAGCACAAAAGCGCTAAATGCCAAGGTGTTTAAGCTCTCTTGCCTTCGAAGAAAAGTTTTGGCAAATAATATGACCGAAAACATCCATGCCGACCGCATGACCGGCAAAGAAAAACCACTAATTCCGGCGTAACACCATAATAAGGCCATCATTAATCCAAAAAATACAAAGGGCCCCACTGGTCGAAGCTTCAGCAAAAAACCGAGAATCAACGAAAGACCCATATACAAAAGCCCCACGTGAAGACCCGATACAGACAAAATATGAATGGCCCCCAAAGCCGAATAAGCCGACAATGTTTCGAAATCAATCTTAGTCTTCACCCCAAGCAACATCGCCTCGGCCACATCACGATCTCGGCCCGGTTCGAAAGCACGCTCTAGTAGCCCAACAAAATGAGTCTGAGCTTTTTCGAAAAAAGTCCCCTCATCTGTTCCTTTTTGCATCATCCGAATACGATCGAACGAAACAAAGGCTGATCCTGCGATACCTTTTTGAGCGAAATAATTTCCCCAATCTTTCTCAAATGGGAAAAGAGGTTTCGGGAACGGCTTAACTGCCTGCCTTACCCCATAGACATCTCCGGCGCTGGGTTTAGGCAATTGCTTTGCGAGGTATAACCGAAACAAGCCCGTTGAGGAAGACCATTTACCAGAGGAATCTCGCAGACCCAGACATCTAGCTAAAACGGACCAAGATTTAGGTTTTGCTTCCACCTGCCCTTCCACCCGAAATACAAAACCATCGGCCGGAGGTGTCGGCAAAACAGGTTGTAGCCGCATCGTCCAAATCATCGCAAAAACAACAATCAAGCTGGATATTCCGATACTTCTATTAACTCTCCCCGGCGCAATAAAACCTAAGCAGCCCAACAGTGGCCAGAATGCAAATTCAGAAAGCAAGATTCCTAGCATCCAAAACAATAGAATTCGGACAAAAGGGAAACGAGAAAAATAAGTGATCATCGATTAGGCGGAAAGGCCTAAAGGTAGAATTTTTTGATAGAGATAAGAGCCTCTACTTCATCAGGAACTAGGTATTTTATTGATTTACCTTGCTGAATACAGCCTCTGATATAGGTTGCCGAAATGTGTAAAATAGGTGCCTCAATCCGCTGAACGTTCTTATGCGCCCATAAATCTGAGACAGGTTCTTCTCCACGTGGATAGACATAGAGGCCATAATAATCAAGTAGTTGATTGTAGTTTTTCCAACTCTTGAACTGCTCTAAATTATCCCCTCCTATAATCAACTTGAATTCGTTCTCTGGATAGCGCTCCGCTAAATGCACTAACGTATCAATGGTGTAAGATGGACGTGGTAACTGAAACTCGATATCTGAAGATTTAAAGGCATAATTGTCCGCTATGGCGCGGTCCACTAGATCCAAACGATCAAACTCATGCAAAAGACTTTTAGACTTTTTATGGGGATTCTGAGGAGAAACGACGAACCAAATTTGGTCCACCTCCGTCTGATTCAATACGGCCTGGGCAATGATCAAATGACCCTGGTGAATGGGGTTAAAAGAACCAAAAAACAGGCCTATTTTCATTATTTCGTTAATTTATCGAATAAAGCTTGCGCCTCAGCCACTGCCTCGTCTAACTTATCATTCACTAAAATAACATCAAACTGATCTTGGAAAGACCACTCAAATTTCATCTTGAAAATACGCTTAGACAAGGCCTCCTCATCTTCCGTCCCACGTGAACGCAAACGCTCTTCTAACATCTCTAGTGTAGGCACTTTCACAAAAACGGCTAACGCCCTATCTCCATAATACTTCTTCAAAGCTAAGCCTCCGCGCACATCCACATCAAAAATTACATGTTTCCCAGATGCCCAGATACGTTCAATTTCTGCCTTTAAAGTCCCATAATAGGCTCCTGCATATACCTCTTCCCATTCGACGAACTCGTCGTTGGAGATTTTTGCACGAAAATCATCTGGTGTTAAAAAATAGTAATCTTTTCCATGCTCTTCATGGCGACCACGTTTATCGCGTGTACAAGCAGAAATCGAAAAACCTAAATTAGCATTTCGGGCTAATAGTTCTTTCACGATCGTGGTTTTACCTGAGCCGGATGGAGCTGAAAATATGATGAGTTTGCCTTCCAAAAATTCTGATGATTAAATGAACCAACAAAATAAGGGAATTAAGAGCAATATAAGGAGGATAATAGATGATATTTTTAATCGAATACTTTCAAGTAAATGGGTTGGACAGGTAGATGTGCATTTGGATTTTAAGGCACTACGAAGCGCGACCTCAAGTTCATACCCTTCTTTACATGGGGAACAGAGCTCTTTATTAACTAAAAAACGAGCCTCATCCTCCGCTGACGCCTCTTTATCCAAGATGCGCTGGATCAGCTTTATACATTCAGCTTGATGGGAACAATTCGACTTCATAGTGCTTTTAACATCGATGATAAAAAAATAGTTCCGCACTAGGCTGACAACATGTCAGTTTTGTATCCTCTTTTAGCAGCATATTCAGCTAAGGTTTCCTTCAGCATGGTACGTGCCCGATGAAGTCGGGAACGCACAGTACCGATGGGGATATTCAGAATTTTGGCCATTTCTTCATAGCTAAACTCCTCCAAATCACACAAAATAATAATCATTCGAAAATCCACTGGCAACGCTTGAATAGCTGACGTAATCTCATCCCCTAACATCTCATTCACTGTCTCAGCTTGTAAATCAGCTTGAAAAGCAGGCTCAGGATCATCTTCTCCTGCAAAAGATTGCTCCACCCATTCGAACTCGACCTTAGAAGGTCCACGGGATTTTTTGCGGTAATCGTTGATGAAATTATTCTTAAGAATACGGAACAACCAAGCTTTGGCATAAGTCCCAGGCTCAAATGATCCAATAAATCGAAAAGCACGTACGCACGTATCTTGTACTAAATCATGCGCGTCGTCCTCGTCATTAGTCAGTCGAAGGGCAAAATTATACATCGCATCTAGGTGTGGAACAAACTCTTTTTCAAAGAGATCCCTGGCTTGCGATTCTGTCAGTGCAATAGCTGAACTAGTTTCTGTACTCATGGCGGTTTATCAATAAGATAACGCTATGCTTACAATTTAAACGCCAAAAAGAAAAGGTGACAAAAAGGCTTATTTGCCTTTATTGAATAGTTCTAGTAGCGCAAATACAATGACGCCTAAAACGGTACTTAAAAAGGCCTTCAACAGGCTTAGGCCAAATAAACTTGCCTCACTTGCTTCTAGCTGAAACAACACAAAATGGTGCGTAAACAACATCAATCCTAAGTAAGGAAAAAACCACATCCATTTCAACTCTGCTAAACTGATATTAGAGCGCTCATCATACCCATTCGCAGGTGTCAAAATAGAAAAGAAAGTAGGACGCAACCAAGCGATAAGAACGGTTGAAAATGCATGCATCCCATGCGTATTATAAAAGATATCCAATAGCCATCCTAATGCAAAGCCACCTAAAATCAAATAAAGAGGGGGTGTATCGATAGGCGCCTTGATAATGGCCCATAAATAGATGAAACAAAATCCATAATAGAATAAGGCCAAATCACGCAAGAACAAGACTTGTAGTAAGATGGTCAAAACAACCCCAATCAACCATTTATATTGAAAATTACTTCCCATTTTAGTCGATTTTGGGTTTAGTTTGCTCCAATTTCGCCTGCTGCCCTGCAAACTTATTCTCAATCACATACACATACCGCAAAGTAGAAAAATGGGTCAGTAACATTACTCTGATGTCATGAAACGTCCCATCATCCTGTAAACCGACCTTTACAACAATACCGATAGGTACATTGGGAGGAAAAACTGCGTTATAATCGGATGTAACAATGGTATCCCCTTTGACTACTTTTTTGTATTTAGAAACATCCATTAATTCAGCGACTTCCGGCTGATAGCCAGGCCATTTAATGTAGCCTAATTCACCAGAAGACTTAATTTTAGCTGAAACCGTATTACTAGTGTGCAATACAGAGACAATTAAGGATAAATTCTCTGTACACGATATAACTTTCCCTACTACACCTGTAGAGGAAATTACAGCCATACCAGGCTTAATGCCATCTTGCGAACCTTTTTCAATCGTTAAATAATTCTGAGAATTTCGAGTACTCTGATCAATCACTTTGCACGCAATCGGCTTGTAACGGTCAAGAGAGGCTTGGCTAAAAAAAACTGGCAATTCAGCCTTTTGCTGGACTTGGGCTTGGAGTTGAAAAACTTGTTGGTGCAGCTTTTGATTCTCCAAGGCTAATTCCCCGTTAATATCCCGTAATTGATGATAGGATGCCACTTCTTGACGAGTGGATAAAATGGACGCAGCCCAAGCATTCGTAGTATTAAAATAGAGCGTGTGTTGGTAATTATTGTAGGTAAACACAGACCAAAGACTGATACCCTGCAGCAAAATAAACAGAAGCAGATTTCGCTGACGCAATAAAAACTCAAACAGTTGATTCATCCCCTACTAGGTAATCAATACCGGACGGTATTTCTCTAAGTTTTTCAAGATTTCTCCCGTACCACGGATAACGGCTTTCAAAGGATCGTCCGCCACATGTACTTTTAACTGAGTCTTCTTTTCAATACGCTTATCTAAACCGTGCAACATCGCACCACCACCCGCTAAGTGAATACCGTTGTGGAAAATATCGCCAGATAATTCGGCAGGAGCTCTTTGCAACGTTTCCATGATCGCTACCTCAATTTTTGTGATTGAGCTATCTAAAGCATAAGCGATTTCTGAATAGTTGATGAGGATTTCTTTCGGTATTCCTGTCATTTGATCACGACCACGGATCTCAAAATCTGCTGGAGGATTCTCTAATTCTGGCAATGCAGAACCTACTTGGATCTTAATTTGCTCCGCTGAACGCTCACCAATAACCAGCTTGTGCTCACGCAACAAATAATCTTTAATATCACGCGTAAACTCATCTCCCGCAACACGAATCGAATTTTCAACTACGATTCCGCTCAATGAAATAATCGCAACTTCCGTTGTACCACCTCCAATATCGACTACAAGGGATCCATTCGGTTGTTCAATATCAATTCCGATACCAATAGCCGCAGCAATCGGTTCGTGTACCATGTAGACTTCACGTGCTCCGGCATGTTCTGCGGAGTCCTTAACGGCTCTTTTTTCTACCTCCGTAATACCGGATGGAATACAGATAACCATTCTTAAGGCTGGAGAAAAGAACGAATTCCCTTTATCCATCATTTTGATTAAACCACGCATCATCAATTCGGCTGCGGTAAAGTCCGCAATTACACCGTCTTTTAATGGGCGAATCGTCTTAATATTATCATTTGTCTTCTCGTGCATCATCATGGCTTGACGACCTACAGCTAATACTTTATTGGTATTACGGTCCAAAGCAATGATAGACGGTTCGTCTACAACAACCTGATCTTTGTGAATAATCAAGGTATTTGCCGTACCTAAGTCCATGGCAATGTCCTTCGAAAGAAAATTAAATAAGCCCATCTGATTTTGTGATAGTAAAACACAAATTTACATAAAAATTGAGGTAAAATTTTAAAAAAATAGAATTTTACAATTTCCTCGAAATAATTATAAAATAGGCCAAAGAACTTCTTGCAAATTACTTCCTATAATGAATCTGCCCCTTATTGATATATTACAAATAAATACCTGAAAAAAAACAGCTTTCATCGCACAAATTAATCGACGAAATAATTTGGAATTATTATCTGATTTATTAGTTTTGTCCAAGTTTATTTGAGAAATCGTATTAATTACTCTGTTTGGGAGATAAATTATGGAAGATTATAACAAGATCATCGAGTCCTTAGGTGTTAAATTCATCAAAGCGCGCAACATTAGAATATTACAACCGATTCGTATCAAGAATTTCTATGACGTAGAAAATTCACTCTTGATATTGTACAAAGGGGAGGTTTCTTTTGGAGAAGAGGAAACACCAGTGGAAGAAGGCGATATGCTTTTTATCCCAGGAGGCAAAATGATCAGTGTAACGTACGGAAACGCAGAAAAACCGAAAGCGGTGAACAATGAAGAGTTCATGACGCACCGGGAACTGTATTTTGATCAAAATACCGACGCATCTCAAATCGGAATGCAACCTAACTCATTCGGAATGGTGGCCTTCGAAGCGAAAGTTTTCGATTCAGTAAACTTCTTCACTTCCCTAGATATTCCTCCGTTCTTAATCAAACGTGATGATAAATTAGCGGCAACCATCCGTGAAATCTTAGAAGAAGATTTGTCAGATGCGATTGGTAAAGGCCGTATTATTAAAATCAAAACGGAAGAAATTGTAATCGAAGTGATTCGTTACATCATTGAGAACCGTTTATTTGTAGAGCAATTAGCTACGAACTCGACCTACTTTAAAGATCCACGCTTAATCGATATCTTCGCTTACATCAAGGATCATTTGGGTGGTGATTTGTCAAATAAAGTTTTGGCGAACGTCGCAAACGTATCAGAAGACTACGTAGGTCAATATTTCAAGATGTTAACGGGTATCAACCCACAAGATTATATCGAGTACCAACGTATGGAAGCGGCAGTAGGTTTACTTCGCACAACGAAGAAATCCATCCGCGCGATCGGTTCCGAAGTAGGTTATAAAGACACGGCGTATTTCTGCCGTCGTTTCAAGATGATGTTCGGCATTCCAGCTGGAAAGATGAGACGCAGAGAATCGTTGATGAATATTTAACAAAAAAGCCGTTGAATTCCTTCAACGGCTTTTTTGTTAGTCGACAGTGGACAGTAATCAGTAGACAGTAACTAGTCAAACACTGGCTACCGACTACTGTTTACTGTTTACTGTACTCGCAGCTTCGCTTCGACTACATCAAATACTTCAACTTCACTAACTCTCTCTCGGTTAAGAATCTCCAGCTTCCGCGTGGAAGATCTTTCTTGGTTAAGCCAGAGAAGGTAGTGCGATCTAGTTTCGTTACTTCGTAACCGAGGTGTTCGAAAATACGACGAACGATGCGATTCTTGCCAGAGTGAATTTTAACACCGATGACATAACCATCTGGAGTGACTTTGGCTAAATCATCTACTTTAATTTCACCATCCTCTAAAGTTAAACCTTCCTTGATTTTCTCGAAATCTTCGTCCGTCAAAGGCTTGTCTAATTCCGCTTGGTAAATCTTCTCGATTTCGTTTGATGGGTGGGTTAATTTATCCGCTAATTCCCCATCATTTGTCAATAACAATAAACCAGTCGTATTTCTATCTAAACGTCCTACCGGGTAAATGCGCGATTCAGTTGCGTTCTTTACAAGTTCCATTACGGTCTTGCGATCGTTAGGGTCGTCGGTGGTGGTTAAGAAGTCTTTGGGCTTATTTAATAATAAGTAAACTGGTTTTTCGCGGTTCAACTTGCGGTTACCATATTTCACGATATCCGTAGGCTTCACCTGGTATCCCATTTCTGTGATCACCTTGTTATTTACTTTGATCTCCCCTGCTTCGATTAATTTATCGGCATCGCGACGAGAACAAATTCCCGCGTTTGCAATGTAGCGGTTTAAGCGAATTTCGTCAGAGCGACGTTCGGTTTGAGCAATTTTCTTTTGGATTTTCGAAGGAGCACGCTCCTTGTAACGATCTAATTTATATTGAGGCTCGTAGGCAGGCCCCGCATCAAAACGAGAACGACTTTTAAAAGTCTCGCGATCAGAATAACGTGGATTGCGAGCACCTTCAGGACTCTCTGTGCGATCTGCCGAACGTTCCGTACGCTCCTCGTAGCGACGCTCAATACGAGCTGTTGGATTCTCATCACGCGGTTTCGTCGATTCTTCCGAACCATCTGCTTTAGGAGCCGCGTTGCGATCCCAGCGATTATCTCCTTTATAGGGTGTGCGTGTTGGATTTTCAGTTCTGCCAAAAGGCTTACGCTCTCCGCCTTGATACGGTTTGCGTTCCCCATCAAATGGCTTACGGTCCCCAAAGGAACGGCGTTCGCCACCTTCGCGATTATCACGATTAAATGGTTTTCTTTCACCACCTTGATAGGGCTTACGCTCTCCATCAAATGGCTTGCGGTCCCCAAACGAACGTCGTTCGCCACCTTCGCGGTTATCGCGATTGAATGGTTTGCGATCTCCACCTTGATACGGTTTTCTTTCGCCATCAAATGGTTTGCGATCACCGCCACCTTGGTAGGGCTTGCGTTCTCCTGAAAAACGATTGCTTGATTCTGAACGGGGTGCACGTGGGGCACCTGAGTCATTACGTGGGCCGTTAAAATCACGACCTGTGGAAGAGCGACCTTCTGATCTGCCGGTAGATCTTGCTGTAGATCTTCCTTCTGGTGCACGACCTTCTGATGGTCGGCTGCTACGACGGCTATCGTCGTTTGATATTCTTTTTCTCATGGTTGTACAACATCACTGCTGGAATAAAAGACGACGAACGTTTGTCATCTTGCTTTCGATTGTCGAAATTTAGGCAAAGGTACATAAATTAATCGGGTTTGTATTTACATTTACGTAAGATTAGCCACATATGAAATTCGTAAAGCCATTCAATTCAAGCGTTTACCTCTTACTATTAGCAATTGCGAGCCTTGTAAGCAGTTGTAATTATGACGCGCGATTATTCAAAAAAGCCAAACAAAACTTCGAGTTAGGGGAATATGAGTGGACAATAAGGGAAGTAAAACCCTTAGCACAACGCTACTACCGCGCAGCAGAAACCAATTATTTTGTCGCTGAATCATATCGTCTATCGAATCGCATTCAATATGCAACGCCTTTTTATTTGATTGCTAAAGAGAAAGGAAACCTAGACAAAAACATTAATTTAAATCTAGCCTACGCCTCTAAAGCGAATGGAAAGTATGCGGATGCACGTAAATACCTGAAAGAGTTTATTGATTCTAAACCCTCACGTGAACTAGTGGTGAAGGCCGAAATTGAATTAGAGAATTTGCCCGCGGTGGAGGAATACACTAAAAAGCCAAGTCCGGTCAAGATTCAAGGTTTAGTAGGAAATACGAATCAGGCAGAATTTGGCCCGATTAAAATGGGGGATGAACTGATTTTAACGAGTTCGAAGAAACCCTTGATTTACAAAAACAATGGTTTGCCCTATTTAGGTTTATACAAGGCACGTCTTAAAAGTCCAGGCGAAATAGAGAAACTGGAGTTATTTAGCCCGAATTTATTGGAGGCGAATGCGAACGAAGGAACTCCCGCTTTTTCGAAAGATGGCAATATGATGGTTTTTGCGCGCGGAAATACGGGGAAAAGCAAAGACCTTTCTCCCGATGTTGATTTATACATTTCTACCAAAAGAGATGGCGGTTGGTCTACCCCCGAGCGTTTAGCAATCTCTGATTCCATTGGTTGGGATGGTAGTCCAGCGTTCTCTAGAGATGGAAAAACCTTGTATTTTGCTTCGAATCGAAGAGGGGGAAAAGGCGGATTGGATTTATATCGTGCTCCGATGGATAATTCAGGACGATTTGGAAGACCGATCAATTTAGGTTCTACCATCAATACGCGTGGCAATGAAATCTTCCCTTATGTCTCCGAAGATGGTAAACTCTATTTCTCATCGGATGGCCACCCTAGCTTAGGTGGTTTAGATATTTTTGTGGCTAGTCGCAGTGGAGATGAAATTCAAATTGAACATTTGGGCGTGCCGGTTAATTCGGTGGGGGATGATTTTGGGTTGTTTTTATCGGATGTTACCCAAGGCTATTTTAGCTCAAATCGGGTAGGAGGAAAAGGGGATGATGATATTTATTATTTCGAGTCTACGGGTTCAGAAGATCGCTGGTGGTCGAATGAAATTACGATTACAGAGAGTGTTGAGCCTGCAAAAGTGGCCCTATACCATTTAAGAACGCAAATTGTCAATGCCCGCAATAAGCCAATTGCTAATGCAAAAGTAGGGGTCAAACGCAATGGGGAAATTCAACCCGTTCAATTTAGTGATGCGGAAGGCTACCTAGAGATCATGGACTTAAATCCAGCCGATCAAATTAGCTTCAACGCCAGCAAGGAAAAATTCCTGACCAAGCGTAGCGAATTCCTGATGGATGGAAGAGAGATTCCGAAGCAATTATTGAAGAAAGAATTAACAGATACGACTTTTGACCATAAAATTATCTTGAGTCAGGCTGAAATCGGGGATGAAATAGGGGCCTTATTTGAAGTAAATCCTATTTATTATGATTTAGACAAATCGAATATTCGTCCAGATGCGGCGGCTGAATTAGACAAAATCGTACAGGTATTAAAAGACAATCCAAACATTTCAATCGAATTAGGTTCTCACACCGATGCGCGCGCTAGTGCGAGCTATAACTTGAAATTATCTCAAAGAAGAGCGGAGTCCGCTGTTAGATATATCATCGAACACGGAATTGAAGCTGCGAGAATCAAAGCCAAAGGCTATGGAGAAACGCAACTCATCAACGGCTGTTCTGATGGAGTTGACTGTAGCGAAGAGGCCCACCAAGAAAACCGCCGAACAGAATTTAAAATCACCGACCTAAATGACTAATTACGTTTTAAAAAATGCCCAATTAGTTAATGAGGGTGCAATTATCCAGGCGGATCTCCGAATCGCTGACGGTAGAATTGCTAAAATAGCATCCGAAATTAGTCCTGCTCCGGGAGAGGTGGTTTTAGACCTAACTGGGAAACATATTTTCCCGGGTATGATAGATGATCAGGTCCATTTCAGAGAGCCTGGTTTAACTCACAAAGCTACCATTGCTAGTGAAGCACGTGCGGCCGTAGCGGGTGGAGTAACTAGTTTTATGGAGATGCCTAACACAGTTCCTAACGCATTAACACAGGAATTGTTAGCGGATAAATACGAGATTGCGGCGAAAGGATCTTTGGCAAACTACTCCTTTTTTATGGGAGCGGGCAACGACAATTTAGAGGAGGTGTTAAAGACTAACCCCCGCGATGTTTGTGGAGTAAAAATCTTCATGGGTTCGTCTACCGGCAATATGCTCGTAGATAATGCTCAAACCTTAGAGAAATTATTTTCGAGTTGTGAAATGTTGATTGCCACGCACTGCGAAGACGAAGCAACGGTACGGGCACGCACTGAACTTTTCAAGGAAAGATACCCGGAAAACGCACCCGCCTACATACATCCGTTAGTCAGAAATGAAGAAGCTTGTTACCTTTCTTCTTCTATGGCAGTGGATTTAGCGAAGAAAAACAATACCCGTTTGCACATCTTGCATATTTCGACAGAAGAGGAATTAGCCTTGTTTGAAACAGGGAAAGCGGTGAAAGATAAAAAGATTACGGCAGAGGTTTGCGTGCACCATTTGTGGTTCGATGCGTCGCAATATGACAACTTAGGCAATCAGATTAAATGTAATCCAGCGATTAAAGACGCGCGTCACAAAACAGCTTTGCGAAAGGCTTTGGTGTCCGGTGAATTGGATATTATCGCCACGGATCATGCGCCACACACTTGGGAGGAGAAATCGCAGGAATTTTGGAAGGCCCCATCGGGTTTGCCATTAGTACAGCATCCCTTGTTATTGATGATTGATTTGGCCAAAGAAGGTCACATCAGCCTCGAGCTTATCGCCGAAAAAACCGCACATGCAGTAGCAGATTGCTTCCAAATCGAAGAGCGCGGCTATATTCGCGAAGGATATTGGGCGGATTTAGCGATTGTTGATTTGAATACATCTACTTTCGTTTCAAAAGAGAATATCCTCTATCAATGTGGCTGGTCTCCCCTAGAAGGACAAACCCTATCCGCTTCAGTGGAACATACTTTCGTTTCAGGACATTTAGCTTATTCTAAAGGTTCTTTTGATGAAAGTAAGAAAGGGAAACGCTTGTTATTTAACCGATAAAATGGCCGCACTCCTCCCCTTTTATTCCCCTATCGGACTAGAAGCCGGCTTAGATGAAGCAGGGAGAGGTTGTTTAGCTGGTCCAGTCGTGGCAGCGGCCGTGATTTTACCGCGTGACTTTCACCATCCGTTCTTGACAGATTCGAAGCAGATGACTTTGCGTCAGCGAAATGAATTAAAACGTCTAGTGCGGGAGTATGCCGTCGATTTTGCGATTGCGGAGGTGGAAGCGGCAAAAATTGATGAAATAAATATTTTAAAATCTAGTATTTTAGCGATGCACCTGGCAGTAGATCAATTAAAGCATCGGCCGGAGCATTTATTAGTAGATGGGAATCGCTTTTATAGCTACCCGTTGATACCGCATACGTGTATAGTGAAAGGGGACTCAAAATATTTCTCGATAGCGGCAGCCTCTATTTTGGCCAAAACACATCGAGACGAAATCATGGAAAAAGCAGCCATAGAACATCCTGGTTATGGTTGGGAACGAAATGCGGGGTACCCTACGCTTCAACACCGAAAGGCTATTCTAGAAAATGGTCTAACAATACTTCATCGAAAAACGTTTAAGGTAGAAATCAAATAATTATGTAAATTGTTGCCGAATATGAAAATACGTATACTACTCCTTTTCTTACTTAGCTATTCCACGTTAGGCCAAGTGTCGTTTAGAAACGAACGCGCCTTACGAATGGCTATTCAACAAGATTCTATTTTCCAAGGCAATCAAGCTTTGGCGAAAAAAAAAGGCATTCCACTTCATGTAGATTTAGGAAAAGACAAGTCGCTGCAATTCCAAGGGTTCTCTGAAATAGGCGAAGCATTGTATTTAACGACTGATTCTAATGAACAGGCCGCCAAAATGACTAGAACCAACCTGTTATACCCTGGCGGATCTTTGAATTTAGGACTCACAGGTAAATCCGATTCGCTTCTAGGTAAATTAGGGATGTGGGATGGTGGTGGGGTATTATCAACCCACCAAGAATTTGGCAACAGAGTTACGGCAGCCCAAACAACCTCTTCCCTGAGTGATCATGCTACCCATGTGGCTGGAACTTTAGTTGCAAGCGGTATTAGCCCATCAGCGAAAGGAATGGCCTATGCGGCAGATATGAAGTTTTGGGACTTTACTAATGACAACTCGGAGATGAGTACCGCCTCCACCTCACTCTTAATCAGTAACCACTCCTATGGATATCAAGCGGGATGGATCTACGATGAAACGAAGAAAAAATGGCAATGGTGGGGAAATGATGCGGTTAGTCAAAACGAAGATGTCAAGTTTGGTTTATATGATGCAAACACGCAAACCTGGGATCGAATTGCCTTTAATGCTCCCTCCTATTTAATTGTAAAATCTGCGGGAAATAGCCGAAATCAAAACGGTCCGGCGGCAGGAGAATACTATTTATTACGTTCAACTACCGACTCCTCTAATATAGCCAGAGCAAAAAATGATGGATACGATATTATATCCACCTCAGGAACTGCTAAAAATATCCTAACGGTAGGAGCAGCGACTATATCATCCTTAATTCCAACAAAGGCAGCTGATCTAAGCATTTCCAGCTTCACCAGCTGGGGGCCCACTGACGACGGGAGAATAAAGCCCGATGTCATGGCAATAGGAACGAGTATGTTCTCTACGGGTAGCGCGGATGATAAATCGTACAGCACAAAAAGTGGTACCTCCATGGCCTCTCCGCAAGCGTCTGGTTCCTTATACTTAATTCAGCAATTATTCGGGCGTTTGAATAAAAATACCTACATGTTAGCATCTACGCTAAAGACAGTCGCGATACATACGGCTTTAGATATGGAGGTTGCTGGACCTGACTATAAAACAGGTTTTGGACTCATTCAAATTGATAAAGCTGCAGCCTTAGTACGAAATGAAGGAAATTCCCATATTTTAAAGGAGGAAATTTTAAATCAAGGCCAAACTAAAACCTACACACTGACGAGTTCCGGTAATGGCCCATTAAAAGCGACTATTGCTTGGACTGACCCGGAAGCATCGACGTCGTCCGCTTTGAATGACCGTACACCTCGATTAGTAAACGATTTAGACATTCGAATAACAAGTGGTTCTACCACGTTCCTTCCATTTACATTAAATCCGGATACCCCAGCCGCTTTAGCTGTTCCAGGGGACAATATTCGAGACAATGTGGAACAAATTCTAGTTAATAACACGATGCCTGGCCAGACCTTTACCCTAACAGTAAGTCACAAAGGTAATTTAAAGAATAGTAGTCAAAATTTTGGTTTAGCGGTATCAGGCGTAGGCGGGACAACCTATTGCGCTTTAGCCCCTAATACAAAAACGGCTAATTTCCAGAAATTCACTTTAGGATCCTCAAAAGATTCTACTGGATTAAATCCTGCCTTTACAGCGGAATTAGGAGCATCCTTACCTGTTAAATTTGATTTTACAGGTACAGGATCTAAACAAATTCGCCTATATGCGGACTGGAATCAAGATGGTGATTTTATCGATTCAGGAGAAGAATTGTATAATTCCACCTCTAATTTGAACACCATTTCTATACCTAGCACACTCAAGCAAGACAACTTTTACCGCATAAGATGGGTAGCCGAAAATGGTTCAGGATCTGCACCGTCTTGTGGAACGATTAATTCAGGTGAAACCAAGGATTACGCCTTGCAAATACTGCAAGCATCAAAAGACTTTACGGCTGTTTCCGTCGCTCAACTCACCTCTGGATTTTGTGCAAGTACTGGTTCAACAAGTTTCCTAGCTAAAGTTAGAAATGTAGGTTCGTTAACTCAGACCAATGTTCCGGTAGTGTTAGATATAAAATCCGGTTCTACCCTTGTAGGAACGGCAACTGGCACAATAACCTCTCTCGCATCTGGCAGGGAAATTGATGTGAATTTAACTGGAAATGCAACTTTAGTCGCAGGAAACAGCTATTCTTTCGAGCTAAAAACACAATTAACCGGTGATCAAAACTTATTGAACGATGTATTCACCACAACGAAAGTAATAGAGAGTCCAGCAGCCCCAATTGTGACAGGAACTATTTGTAGCGGTGCGACTGAATTAAGTTTAGAAGCGAGCAATGGAAGCCCTTTGTGGTACAACGGAAACACCTTGTTAGGTGCAGGCACTACCTTCAAGACCCCATCCTCTGGAACCTTTTTCGCTGCATTTAATAACTTAAATACCACCCTGGGACCTACCTCGAAAGCGGCGTTTGGGTCGGGTAGTTATTTTAATAATTTTGGCCCTGAACCTATTTTCGTAGTTACTCAACCGACTATATTAGAATCAGCTATAGTCTACATGGGTACTTCAGGAACGGTTACCTTTGGTATTTTTGATAAAGACACAGGAGAATTAATTGCCTCTGTCACCAAGGATTTAAATGGAACGCGAACTACGGCAAACAGCACAACGGTAAGCAGTCAATTAATCGATGATAAAACGGATCCAGGCCAAAGAGTCATCCTTAACCTTCCCTTCCCTAAGGCAGGTAACTATGTTTTATCCCACGTTTGCTCAAATGGTGCCTCTATTTTCCGTAGTAATCGAACATTAGCTGACACAGTGAATGCTCCTACGAATATTGGTTATCCATATTCCATTCCGGGTGTAATTAGCCTTACAGGTGCGCTATTTAATGGAGCTCCCATTCAATCGGCTTATTACTATTTATACGATATGAAGTTCAAATCGTTTGCCTGCCCAAGCCCGAGAGTGCCTGTAAATGTAACCACAGGCACCAGTCCAGTAGTAAGTGTAAGTCCAACGGGGGCATCTACAATTTGTGCAGGTGACAAAATCACCTTAACCGGAACGCCAGCCTCTGGAACGCCAGTCTTCCAATGGTTTAAAAATGGATCCGCCATCGCAGGGGCGACCACAAATAAACTAGATGTCACCACTTCAGGAGCCTATACGTTAAATTCGAGCTTTAATGGAATTTGTCCTGTTGTATCACCCGCATCGACGATTACGGTCGCTAACCCACAAGAACCTTTGATAACTTTCAATCAAGGAACTTTAACCACTTCAGCCGGAACCGATATTCAATGGTTTTTAAATGATGTGGCGATCACTGGGGCGACAGCCACTACCTACAAGCCTACGGCGAACGGAGTATATAAAGTAAGATTAAAGGATTCAAATGGTTGTGTTGTCACTGCCTCTTTCACTGTAGCAATTCTTTCTGCTACAGCAGATAATCCTTATGCCACGCTTTATGCCTTCCCTAATCCAGCTCAAGATGTGTTGCATATCGGTATGCCAAGTAAGTTTAATGCAAGCAAATACCGGATTCGCATTAGTGATATGCAGGGTAAGGAGATTAGAGATAGTAGAGTAGAGAGAAGAGATAATAAATTAACCGTGAATATCTCTTTACTTCCGGCTGGAAATTACGTGATTAGCTTCCCTGAACTAGATGGAGAGGCTTCTATTAAGTTCCAGAAGAACTAATTTACTTCTTTGCCCAAATAAAGATCATACGAGGCGACTCTAACTCATTAAATTCAGATAAGTTATAGTCGCCTTTTAAATCCACAAGACTTAGGCCTGATTTCGCTGCATAAGAAATGAAGTCGTTTTTTGCGACTAATTCTACTTTTTCCAAAAAGGAATATTGCTTTCCTTGGTCAGTAAATTCAATAGATTTATACAAATACCCTTCGTCTGACCAGCGCTTGATCCGGAATGAAATTCCTTGGGATTCCACTATTTCAGATGGCACTAAATTCGCTAGGACATAGGTGGGATTGAAAAAATCGACTACTAACAATCCCCCTACTTTCAGGCCCCCAGAGAAGGTATCAAAAGCTTTTTGGTTATCACGCTGATCGTCAAAATAACCAAAACTGGTGAAGAAATTAAAGATGGCATCGTACTGATTTTGCAATGGCAAAGGCTCTCGTAAATCATGTACGAAGAAAAGTAAGTTCTTGTTCTCAAAAACGGTGGCAGACTCAATATTTGCGGTGGATAAATCAAACGCATCGACCGAAAATCCTAATTGCTCTAATGTGATGGCATGACGCCCCTTGCCACAAGCGGCATCCAATACACGTGCACCTGGTGTTAAGGCTAGTTTTTTCTGCAGGAAGGTTATAAATGCGGCTGCTTCATCCTCATCCCGTTGCGCATAAAGAATATGGTAATAAGGAGAATCAAACCAGGTACTAAACCATTCTTTCTCCTCCATTATTTGCGAATACTGACATTAGTTAAGAAATCTTGGTAAGCTAAAGCGATTCCTTCTTTCAACGCAATTTTATGGCTCCAGCCAAGTGAATGCAATTTAGATACATCCATTAACTTACGGGGAGTCCCGTCTGGTCGCGTTGTATCCCAGTGAATCGATCCTGAAAACCCGACGATTTCTTTTACCGTTTCGGCTAATTCCTTAATCGTCACATCGATTCCTGTTCCGATATTCACTAACTCCGACTCACTATAAGTTTCCATTAAGTAAACACAGGCCTCCGCTAAATCATCCGCATGTAAGAATTCACGCATCGGAGCGCCCGTACCCCATAGCGTCATTGATTCTTTTTCCTGCACTTTGGCCTCATGAAACTTCCGAATCATGGCCGGTAAAACGTGAGAATTTTCTAAATCATAATTATCATTAGGGCCATACAAATTAGTAGGCATCACCGAAATGAAATCGCAGCCATATTGTGCACGGTAAGCCTCGCACATTTTTATACCCGCAATTTTTGCGATGGCATAGGGCTCGTTTGTTTCTTCTAAATAACCACTTAATAAATAGGACTCCTTAAGAGGCTGTGGGGCTAGTTTTGGGTAAATACAAGACGATCCTAGGAACATCAATTTCGTTACTTTATGTACAAAAGAAGAATGAATGATGTTGTTTTGAATGGCTAAATTTTCATAAAGAAAATCAGCCCGATAAGTATTATTTGCAACGATACCGCCCACTTTAGCTGCTGCTAAAAAGACGTAATCTGGTTTTTCTGAGGCGAAAAACGACGCTACTTTCACCTGATCACGTAAGTCTAACTCTGCGGATGTTTTCAGTACTAGGTTCGTATAACCCTCCTGCTGTAATTTTCGTACAATAGCTGAACCCACCATACCGCGGTGACCTGCTACATATATTTTTGCTTCTTTTTCCAATGAATAAATCAACTAAGGCCTCAAAAAATCCCTGCAAAAATACATAAAGTCCGTCAGGTAATAAGTTTAATTCGTAGTTTTAAGAAATAATTTTAGGTCAACCCTATGCTGTTACGTGTTTTGTTTTTCTGTGTCATCCTTATTTTGAGCTTGAATGTTCAAGCACAGAATGAGGCTATTACAAAAAATAAACCGCTTATAGACACGTCGGTTCATCAAAAGGGTTTATTTAATGGCCGCCTATCCACCGGTTTAGAAAGCAAGGCTGAGGAAGCCAAGAAATTCAAAGAAGACAGCAAGGCATTTATCGAGAGTTTGGGGGTGAAGGATTTGGGAAAAAAAATTGTCAAAACCGCGAAGAAAAAACTTCAACCACGAGATGAATACGCCGGCATTAAAACTGAAAAAAAACTGGGCAACTATGGGAGTGGCGCCCGAATGACGGTGGAAGAGGTTAATGTGGTGAAATATGTAGAGGATGAAGCATTAAGTCCTTATGCGCAAGATATTTTCATTTATGACCCTTCTCAATCCCGTGTCATTTCGATTCCTTTAAAAGACGCAAAAAACGCTCAAGTCTGCCACGGTACCTTCAAAAAATACCTAAATAAAAAACTAGTAGAAGAGGGCTTTTACTATATGGGTCAAAAAGATGGCCGCTGGGAAACCTACGGTCCAGAATATGAACTAGAAAACAAGGTCTATTACGTTAGAGGGTACACGGCTGGATCAAGTATTGACTATTATGATGCTGCAAAAAAGAAAATCAAAACAGTAATTCCACGCATTTATGGCAAAGTAAGCGGAACCTATTTCGCTTTTTACCCCAATGGTGCTTTGAAAGAAGATGGTCGGTTAGACGACAGTGTTAAAGTGGGTCGCTGGCGAGAATACCATGAATTGGGTTCTGGAGGTAGACTACATAAGGAGTGGCGATATGGCAAAGACAAATTTGACACTGCTGAGCCACTGTTAATTCAAGAGCGCGACCAACAATCAAAAATAATATTTCAAACGAAGGAGCCATTGTCCCAAAGACAATCTAGCAAAAACCCAATCAACGACACGGATGATGAAGACGGAGAAGAAGACTCCCTCATTTCTTCTATCGACACTAGTTATAGAATTTTTACTTATCAATTATCGCTTAGTCACTCAGAATTACATGTATCCATCACCAATGGATTTAAGGTAACCTATCAAACACCCCCCGATTGTTCTGTTTAATTTCGAACCAACTATCATTAATTAAACAAACATATGAAACAATCAGAATACGTTGAATCCTTTGTAAAAGGGGATTGGAAATCGGGCGTTGCTGTCTTTTTAGTGGCTTTACCTCTCTGTCTAGGTATTGCATTAGCATCTGGAGCTCCCTTATTTGCTGGCCTTGTGGCTGGAATTGTGGGTGGTACTATCGTATCACTTTTGTCTGGATCTGAACTTTCTGTCAGCGGTCCAGCGGCTGGCTTAACCATCATTGTGGCAACAGCCATAACTGAGCTAGGATCATTTCCTGGATTTTTAGTCGCAGTCATCCTAGCAGGAATTATCCAAGTAGTTTTAGGCTTATTGAAATGGGGTAAAATTGGCGGATTTTTCCCGTCCTCTGTTATTCGAGGCATGTTAGTGGCCATAGGAATTGTGATCATTTTAAAACAAATTCCACACGCTATTGGCGATGATTTAGATTTTATAGGAGAATTTGAATTTGACCAAAAAGACGGGGAAAACACCTTTACCGAAATCACCAAATCGCTATTAACCCCTGAAATAGGGGCCCTAATTATCTCTGCTGTTGGGCTACTTATCCTATTCTCTTGGACTAAACTTGGCGAAAAAATCGCCTGGATGAATGCGATTCCTGCATCACTTTTTGTGGTAGTAATCGGAGTCGCCATCAATGAAAGCCTGGGGATTTGGTTCCCCACCTGGTACCTAGGAAATTCAGTAGATCACATGGTTAGACTTCCAGTTTTTGCGTCCACGAATGAACTAGTATCGGGTTTTATTACGCCCGATTGGAGCTTTCTTAGTCATCCTAAAGTGTATTCCGTGGCTGTTACACTCGCGATTGTGGCTACCTTAGAATCGCTCTTATCTTTAGAGGCGACTGATTCGTTAGATCCATTAAAAAGAATCTCCTCCCCTGACAGAGAATTACTTGCCCAAGGAACAGGGAATATAGTCAGCGGATTTTTAGGCGGGCTACCCATCACGTCTGTTATCGTACGCTCTTCGACTAATATTTATGCTGGAGGAAAAACGCGAATGTCTGGATTCTTCCACGGCATTCTATTGTTAGTGGCAGTACTATTTTTACCGCTCTATTTGAATAAAATCCCATTAGCCTGCCTAGCGAGCATTTTGTTATACACGGGATACAAACTTGCCCATCCTAAGGAATTCAAAAAAGTATTTGCAGAAGGTTGGAAACAATATGTTCCCTTTTTAATCACAGTGGCCGTGGTGGTAGGAGTTGACTTATTGTGGGGAATATTCATAGGTACGCTTGTAGGACTCATTTTTGTCGTGATTACTAATTATTCGTCCGTATTTACAGTATTCAAAAATGGGAATGATATTCTAATCAAATTCCAAAAGGATGTGACATTCCTACACAAAATGTCCCTCAAAGAGGCCTTGCGAAAAATACCAGCAGGTTCAGAAGTATTTATTGATACAACTAAGGTTCATTTTATGGATCACGATATCACTCTTCTGATTCAAGAGTTTATGAGTACAGCAAAACAACGCGGCATCGAAGTCGATCTAAAAAAGAAATAACATGAATGAATATAAAAAATTACTACTGAGCAATAAAGCTTGGGCAAGCGAGCGTCTAGAATTAGACCCAACCTATTTTGATAATTTATCGAAAGAACAAAATCCGCTATTCCTATGGATCGGATGTGCAGACAGCCGAGTGCCTGCAGAGGAAATCACGCACGCGGATCCAGGTGATATTTTCGTGCACCGAAATGTAGCAAACATGGTGGTGCATACGGATATCAATCTGTTATCAGTCTTGCAATATGCCGTAGAGGTTTTAGAGGTAAAACACATCATCGTTTGCGGACACTACAATTGCGGCGGGGTGAAGGCTGCGATGACGAACCACGATTTTGGGCTAATCAACAAGTGGCTGCGCAATATTAAGGAAGTGTATGAAAAACACTACGAAGATTTGCACGACATCACGGATGAAACCGCCCGGTTTAATAAACTGGTGGAATTAAATGTGGCAGAACAAATACAAAATTTAGCCAAAACAACCATCGTCCAAAAGGCTTGGTCCAATAGAAAACTTCCACACCTTCACGGCTGGGTATTTGACATTCACCATGGCGAAATCAAGGAAATTATCAATATCAATGCAGGCGAATGGGCCAGCCCGGTATTTCATTACGATTTTTAACAAAAAAAGAGAGGGGCCGCTGCGCGGCCCCTCTCTTTTTTATTTCCGACAAGCTAAACTGTCGTCTTGATCTTCAATTCATCTAACTGAGCTTGTGCCAATGGAGATGGTGAATCGATCATCACATCACGTCCCGCGTTGTTCTTAGGGAAAGCGATGTAATCGCGAATCGAATCTGTTCCTCCGAATAACGAGCAAAGGCGATCAAAACCAAAGGCCAATCCACCGTGCGGCGGTGCCCCATATTCGAAGGCATCTAATAAGAAACCGAATTGGGCTTGCGCTTCTTCTGGAGTGAATCCAAGGACTTCGAACATTTTCGATTGCAGGTCTTTTTGGAAGATACGAATCGAACCTCCGCCTACTTCCACCCCATTCACGACTAAATCGTAAGCGTTCGCACGCACTTTACCGAATTCGCCAGCAAGCATCAATGGAATATCCTCCGGCTTAGGGCTTGTGAACGGATGGTGCATCGCAAACCAACGATCCTCCTCCTCACCGTATTCTAAAAGTGGGAAATCCACTACCCAGTGTACTTTGTAATTATTCGGATCACGTAATCCCATACGTGTTCCCATCTCTAAACGAAGCTCGTTTAATTGCTTGCGCACTTTATCTCCTTCTCCAGAAAGCACAAGGATTAAGTCGCCTGGCTCTGCATTAAATGCGGCAGCCCATTTCGCTAAATCGGCTTCTGAGTAAAATTTGTCTACGGATGATTTCACAACGCCGTCTGCTTGAACGCGGGCGTAAATCAAACCTTTCGCGCCGATTTGTGGGCGGCGAACGAAATCCGTTAATTCATCGATTTGCTTGCGTGTATACTCCGCAGCTCCTTTCACGCAGATACCTACAACGGTGTCCGCCGCATCAAAAACTTGGAAATCTTTTCCTGAAGTCAGGTCAACGCCTTCGCCTTTCAATTCCACGAATTTCATGTCAAAACGAATGTCCGGCTTATCTGAACCATAGTATTTCATCGCATCCGCGTAGGTCATGCGAGGCACTTCGCCGATTTCGAGGCCTTTCACGTTTTGGAACAAATGACGAATCAATCCCTCAAACATGTTCAGGATATCTTCTTGCTCCACAAACGACATTTCGCAGTCGATTTGCGTAAATTCTGGCTGGCGATCTGCACGCAAATCTTCGTCTCGGAAACACTTCACAATCTGGTAGTAACGGTCGAAACCAGATACCATCAACAATTGCTTAAAGGTTTGCGGAGACTGCGGCAAGGCATAAAATTCACCTGGATTCATCCGAGAAGGTACCACGAAATCCCGCGCACCTTCTGGTGTTGACTTAATTAAAACGGGTGTTTCCACCTCGATAAAATCTTGCTTATCTAAGTAATTACGTACTTCGCGACCCACGTGGTGGCGCAATTGTAAACTCTCGCGAATCGGGTTACGACGCAAGTCTAAGTAGCGGTATTTCATACGGATATCATCGCCGCCATCCGTCTCGTCTTCGATCAAGAAGGGAGGCAATTTCGCTGGATTCAACACGCGTAATTCTTTTACTTTGATTTCGATATCGCCGGTCGGCATTTTGTCGTTTTTGGACAAACGCTCTACCACGATTCCTTTCGCTTCTACCACGAATTCACGGCCTAATCCTCTCGCTAATGCCAAAGACTCCGCAGACGATTTCCCCTCCTCTAACATCAATTGAGTGACTCCGTAACGATCTCGAAGATCCACCCAAATCATCCCTCCTTTATCTCGTGAACGCTGAACCCAACCACAAAGAGTTACCTCGGTGCCTGCATGTTCGATGCGCAATTCGCCATTTGTATGTGTACGTAGCATAGAAAATATTAAAATTCGGGCAAAATTACGGAAAAGCGCAGGGAGAGAAAAACATTTAGGGCTTTATTCTTTTTTACTTAATTTTGAATTATGCCAAAAATAGGAATTGTCGGATCAGGAATGGGAAGTTTGGGCTTTGCCATACGAAGTGCAGTGGCGGGTCACCAAGTCAGTGTTTTCGAAGCAAATTCCTATCCCGGAGGCAAATTAGCCCAAATCGAAACGAACGGATTTCGCTTTGACGCCGGACCCTCCCTTTTCACCATGCCACATTTAGTGGACGAACTGTTCACGCTGGCAGGCAAAAATCCACGGGACTATTTCTCTTATGAGCGTTTGCCAGAGATTTGTCGGTATTTTTGGGAAGATGGCACGCGCTTACAAACGAATGCTGCTCCCGCAGAAACAGCGGCAGCAATTGCTTCACAATTAGGTGAATCGGAGGAAAATGTAGCTAGTTTCTTGCGCCAGATTGGAGAAAACTACCACATCATTAGTGAGCTATTTTTAGACAACTCACTGCATTCTTTTTCGACTTGGACAGGACCAAAAGCCTTGAAAGGATACCTGAATATCCCCCGCTTAGGCCTTTTTAACACCATGCACCGCTCCCATGCAAAGCGTTTTCAGAATCCGAAAACGGTCCAACTTTTTGACCGCTACGCCACCTATAACGGCTCAGATCCTTACCAAACGCCCGCAACTTTATCGATCATTCCCCATCTAGAATACAACATAGGCGCCTTTTTCCCGAAAGGAGGCATTATTAGCATTCCTAGAGCGCTGCACCGTCTCGCCGAAGAACTGGGTGTGGTCTTCCATTTCAACGAGAAAGTGTCACGCATCACCACTCAAAATCATACTGCGACCGGATTAGAAACAGAAAAAGGCTCCTATATCTTCGATTACATCGCCTGCAACGCGGACATTCGCCCTAGTTATATAAAACTGCTAGCACAGGAACCTCAACCACAAAAGTTATTAAACCAGCCTAAGTCCAGCTCCGGCATCATCTTCTATTGGGGAATGGACCACAGCTTTGATGAATTAGGTGTGCATAACATCTTCTTCTCGGATGACTACCAGGGCGAATTCAAAGCCATCTTCGAAGACAAAACCATTAACGATGACCCCACCATTTACCTACATATCTCTTCGAAAGTGGAGAAATCAGATGCCCCGGAAGGCGGCGAAAACTGGTTCATTCTAATGAACGTTCCGGCAAATGAAGGGCAAGATTGGGATGCCTTAGTCGCGAAAATGCGCAAGAATGTGATGGCAAAATTAGCGCGTAACTTAGGCGTAGACATCGAGAAACACATCGTCGCAGAAGACTTATTGGATCCGCGCAGCATTCAGGCAAGGACCTCGTCTGCCGGCGGTGCACTATACGGAAATGCGTCAAATAATCGCTTCGCAGCCTTTTTACGCCACCCGAATTACCGAAAGGCGATCAAAAACTTGTATTGGGTAGGCGGCAGCGTTCATCCCGGCGGGGGAATTCCACTTTGTTTATCTTCGGCAAAAATTGCGGCGAAACTTTTTGCAGAAAATGCGTAATTTCGCCTATTAATTGATAAAAATATGACTATTCAGAGACCACAAACCCTTTTCTTAGCCTTAGCGATTATTGGCAATGCCGTCGCTACTTCGGGAACTTCTATTTGGCAAAAAATAGGCACTTCAGGCCAAAAAGCAGAGCTTTTTTCCAACCAATGGCAAGTATTCCAAAATGGGAAAGAAGTAGCCGCACACAGCAACATCGCGATTGCCCTATTAGTAACTTTATCGACGATCATCACGCTTATAACGATTTTCTCATTTAAAAACCGCATGCGTCAAATGATGTTAGGCCTGGTCAATTCCCTGGTTTTAGCGGGAGCGATGGGCTATGCATTTTGGGTGATTTTCAAGGAGGCGATGCCTACTTTTGAACCAGAGATTCAGGGCAAATATTGCTATGGATTCTATGCCTTAGTGGTTTCCTTGCTGGCAAACATGATTGCGAACCGCCTCATCCGCAAGGACGAGATGCTAGTGCAATCTTCGAACCGTATGCGCTAATTTTTAGACAATACCCTCTTTCAACAAGTCGTGGAGATGTACAAATCCCACGGCCTTTTTATTTGCTATCACGACCAATTGTGTGATATTTTTGCTTTGCATGATCGCCAAAGCCTCAGTGGCAAATGCCTCCGCTTCGATGGTTTTAGGATTTGTATTCATCATATCCGCTAAAACAATCGTAGACCAATCCTTTGAATTCTCCAAAGTACGACGAACGTCCCCATCGGTGATGATTCCCACTAAATCCCCTTTCTCATCTAATACCGCCGTAGCACCTAAGCGCTTTGACGAAATTTCATGAATCGCATCCTGAATAGAAGCCGTGTGGAAGATTGCTGGAAATTCATGGGTTGGATAAATATCGCCCACCTTTAAGTAGAGACGTTTGCCTAGGGCGCCTCCTGGATGGTATTTGGCAAAATCCTGAGCCGTAAATCCTTTACACTCTAACAAACAGACCGCTAAAGCATCTCCTAAAGCGAGTGCCACGGTAGTAGATGTCGTGGGAGCCAAATTCAGCAAATCCGCCTCCTGCTCCGCCAACGCGTGTAAAATATAATCCGATTGCTGGCCTAAATAGGAGTTCTTATTCGACACCATGGCAATCAATTTCACTTGTAAACGCTTAATCAATGGAACTAACACCTTGATTTCAGGCGTATCCCCTGACTTCGAAATACAAATCACCGCATCGCCTTCCTGAATCATTCCTAGATCACCGTGAATCGCATCCGCCGCGTGCATAAACAAGGCAGGCGTACCGGTGGAATTCATAGTGGCCACAATTTTTTGTGCAATGATGGCAGATTTTCCAATCCCTGTAAAGACAATACGACCAGGAATACTCAACAAATGTTCCACACAAGCCTCAAAATCTGAATTAATTCCGGCGCTCACTTGCAGAATGGCCTCTGCTTCCTGAGTTAAAACTTTTTTTGCTGTGGATTGGATATTTTTGCTTAATTTCAATGTTAGAAGAATTTGTAGGGCAAAGATAAGTAGAAGCCCTCAGACTTTAACAATCGCCGAAACAACACATTAATCAATATATGCCCCATCCAATGACCATCGATAGCTTGAAGGAACAGCTAAAAAAAACCTTTGGATTTAGTCAATTTCGGGGGGAGCAAGAAGCCATCATTCTGAATACCATCCAAGGCAAAAACAGCTTTGTGTTAATGCCTACCGGCGCTGGCAAGTCGCTTTGCTACCAATTGCCTGCGATCGTGATGGAAGGAACGGCGATTGTCATCTCGCCGCTGATTGCTTTGATGAAGAATCAAGTGGATCAAATGGTGGCTTTTGGCATTAATGCCCAATTCTTAAATTCCTCTTTAACGCGCGCTGAAATCAATCGCGTAAAAGCTGAAGTGATTTCAGGAGCTGTGAAATTATTATATATCGCTCCTGAATCCCTGAATAAACAAGAAAACCTAAACTTCTTAAAACAGGCTAAAATCTCCTTTGTCGCCATCGACGAAGCACACTGTATCTCGGAATGGGGACACGATTTTAGACCTGAATACCGCAAGATCCGCACCATCATCGAGAGCATCGATGAGAAGATGCCTATCATCGCTTTGACAGCAACGGCCACCCCTAAGGTGCAAATCGACATCCAAAAGACTTTAAATCTGGAAGATGCAACCGTTTTCAAATCGTCATTCAACCGAAAGAACCTCTACTATGAGATTCGTTCGAAGAAGGATATCGACAAGCAATTAATCCGTTTTATTAAGTCGCATAACGGCAAGGCGGGTATTATTTATTGCCTTTCGAGAAAGCGTGTGGAGGAAATTGCAGAATTATTGCACGTGAATAGCGTAAAGGCGCTTCCTTACCATGCTGGTTTAGAGCCCCAGGTGCGCATGGCAAACCAGGAAGCTTTCTTGAATGAGGAAGTGGATGTGATGGTGGCGACCATCGCTTTTGGGATGGGAATCGATAAGCCGGATGTGCGTTTTGTGATTCACTACGATGCCCCTAAGTCATTAGAAGGGTACTATCAGGAAACGGGGCGTGCAGGTCGCGATGGCTTAGATGGAACGTGTATTTTGTTCTACACCTATGATGATATCCTGAAATTAGACAAGTTTAATAAAGATAAGGCTGTGACCGAAAAGGAGAATGCCAAAATTCTCTTATCTGAAATGGTCTACTATACGAATTTAGGCGTTTGCCGTCGCAAGCAATTGCTTCACTATTTTGGGGAGCATATGGCGGAGAACTGCGGTTTCTGCGATAATTGCTTACATCCAACACCTACCTTTAAGGCCGAGGATGAAGTAAGTTTAGTCTTAAAAGCGGTACAGCAAACAGGCGAACAATTTGATGCAGAACATATCGCTGACTTCTTAGAAGGCAAATCGAATTCCTTTATTCAAAGCCACGAGCAGGAAAAGTTATCCCTATTCGGGTCAGGTAAAGTGGTTTCCTGGATGACGCCGAAGGTCGACGAAGAAGAGGATGATGACGAGGATGAAGACGGAGACGAGGACGTTCCTAAGAAGCCAAAGATGCGTAAAACAGCATCGAAGCCGGTGCCCATCGAAGATGAAAAATCGGCTTGGATATCGTTCATTAAGCAAATGGCTATTTTTGGTCTGTTAGATAAGGACATTGAAAACTACGGTGTTCTTCGTCTAAGTGATGCAGGTAAGGCTTTCTTGAAAGAGTCATTCCCGGTCACTTTTTACAAAGACCATGATTACGAAAAAGAGGCGGAGCCTACTGAAAATGATGACGAAGGTGTAGCGTTAGGTGCAAAAGCCTATGATGATGCGCTCTTCGAAATTCTCAAAACCCTCCGCAAGAAAATTGCGAAAGAGAAAAACTTGCCCCCGTATGTGATTTTCCAAGATCCTTCTTTGGAAGAAATGGCCACTACCTATCCGACTACACAGGACGAAATGGCCCAAATCAACGGAGTGGGAATGGGTAAAGTCGTGAAATTTGGCAAGCCATTTCTTGAGGTAATTAATCGCTACGTAGAAGAAAACGAGATCGAGACCGCAAAAGAAGTGGTGGTTAAATCTACGGTTAATAAGTCCAAAATTAAGATTTACATCATTCAGCAAGTCGATCGCAAAATCGATTTAGACCTGATCGCCGAGCAAAAAGAGGTGAGTATGTCGGAATTAATCGAAGAAATTGAGACTATCTGCTTCTCAGGAACAAAACTAAACCTCGATTACTACATTAATCAAGTCATGGAGCTTGATAAACAAGAAGAAATCTACGAATACTTCATGTCGGCAGATACAGATAATATTGCAGAGGCATTAGAAAATTGTGATATAGAAGATGTGACCGAGGAAGAACTTCGTTTAATGCGCATTAAATTTTTAAGTGAATTAGCCAATTAATAAATAGATGAACGTTTTAATTTTAGGTGCTGGTGGCCGTGAACATGCATTTTCTTGGAAGATTAGCCAAAGCCCTATACTAGGTAATTTATACATTGCGCCGGGTAATCCGGGAACTGCTCAGTGCGGCACTAATTTAGCAATCGGTGTGACCGATTTCGAAGGAATTGTTACGGCAATTCGAACACACGATATCGGCTTAGTGGTGGTGGGGCCAGAAGAGCCTTTGGTAAAAGGAATACGTGATTTTATCGAATCTCAAGCAGACTTAAAGCACGTAGGGATCGTAGGCCCTGGAGCTGAAGGTGCCCAAATCGAAGGAAGCAAAGATTTCTCCAAAAACTTCATGCACAAATACGGCATTCCGACTGCCGCATCGCAAACCTTCACGAAGGACACAATCGCGGACGGCTTAGCCTATTTGCGGACACAATCTTTACCCATTGTGTTGAAAGCAGACGGTTTAGCAGCTGGGAAAGGGGTAATAATTGCCTTGACTTTAGCTGAAGCAGAGACCTCCTTAAACGAGATGTTACTAGACGCGAAGTTTGGGGATGCGAGTTCTAAAGTGGTGATCGAGCAATTCCTTCGCGGTATCGAATTATCCGTTTTTGTACTTACAGATGGAGAAAACTACGTGGTCTTGCCGGAAGCAAAAGACTATAAACGCATAGGAGAAAATGACGAAGGTCTGAATACCGGTGGTATGGGTGCTGTTTCACCTGTCCCTTTTGCGAATGAGAAATTCATGGAATTAGTGAAGCAAAAGGTGATCGAACCGACAGTGAAAGGCTTGAAAGCAGAAAATATTGACTACAAAGGTTTCATCTTTATTGGTTTAATGAACCACGAAGGTGAGCCCTATGTCATCGAATACAACGCAAGAATGGGGGATCCGGAAACAGAGGTCGTTTTACCTAGAATCGAATCAGATTTCCTATCTTTGTTAATTGCGGCCTCTAATGGCACGCTAAGCGAGCAAACGATTTCTATATGGGATCAATATGCGGTGACTACCATGTTAGTCGCTGGCGGTTATCCAGAGGAATACCGCAAAGGCGATGTGCTAACAGGGTTTGAAAAAGTGGAAGACGCAATCGTTTTCCACGCAGGAACGACGTCAAAAGACGGCGAAATTATTACCAGTGGTGGCCGAGTTATGGCTTTAACTGGGACTTCGAATACCTTAGAAAGAGCAATCCAAAAATCACAACGGGCTGCTCAAACTATTCAATTCGAAGGCAAAAACTTTAGACGAGACATCGGATTAGATGTATTAAGATATGGCATGTAAATCGTGTTCCAGTGGGTCATGTGGCTCTAGCAGCGCAGACGGAGAGGTAAAAGGCTGTCAAAGCAATGGCGGTTGTGGCTCAGGTGGTTGCAATAAAATGAACGTTTTTGACTGGTTATCAGACTTAGACGTTCCCTCTTTTCAACGCTTTCACATCGTGGAGGTGAAGTTCAAAGGAGGACGCAAAGAATACTTCCGCAATATAGATCAATTAGAACTCCACACGGGGGACTCGGTGATGGTCGATTCCAGCAGCGGAACTCAATTAGGCGTAGTTTCTCTTCAGGGAGAACTTGTTCGACTTCAATTGTTAAAGAAGAACATTAAAGACGACGATAAGGTCAAAAACATCTTCCGATTAGCCACAGAGAAAGACATAGAGAAGCACGAGCAAGCGATGGCCCGTGATTTACCTACTATGTACCGCGGTCGTCAAATTATCAGCGATTTAAAGCTGAATATGAAACTTTCGGATGTTGAGTTTCAATCCGATGGTTCGAAGGCAATCTTCTATTATTCATCAGAAGACCGCGTCGATTTCCGTGAATTAATCAAGTTACTAGCCACCGAATTCAAGATTCGCGTGGAGATGAAACAGATTTCCTTGCGTCAAGAGGCGGGTCGATTAGGCGGAATCGGAGTTTGCGGACGTGAATTATGTTGCTCGACTTGGTTATCAGATTTCAAAAACGTGACCACCTCAGCGGCTCGATATCAAAACTTATCGCTCAATCCAGTCAAATTAAGTGGCCAGTGCGGACGCTTAAAATGCTGCTTGAATTACGAGTTAGAGACCTACATGGATGCTTTAAAGAGTATCCCTACGATTGAGGGTCGATTAAAAACTAAACGTGGGGAGGCCATCTTGCAAAAGACGGATATTTTCAAGCGTATGATGTGGTTTGGCATTGTGGGAGAAGAGGCAATCTGGATTCCCGTGAGCTGTGATCGCGTCGCTGAAATCGTTGATTTAAACAAGAAAGGAATTATTCCTGAGTCGTTTGAGGATCTGAATCCAGATGCTCCTGCGGTGGAAAAACCTACCTTATCTGAGCTAAATTCTGATTTAGAGCGGATGGATAAGAAGTATGGTGGCGTAAAATCAGGCAATCGCAATAACCGCAAATCTGGTGGAAACCGAGATGGAGGAAATCGTGGACCACGTCCAGAAGGTCAGAATAGAGGTCCGCGTCCAGAACGTGGCCCAAGACCAGAAGGTGATAATAGAGGACCGAGACCGGAGGGTGAAAACCGCGGACCACGTCCAGAAAGAGGACCGCGCCCAGACAGAGGGCCTCGTCCAGACAGAGGACCGCGTCCTGAAGGAGTAAATAGACCACCAAGACCGGAAGGCAGTACACCTTCGGCAGATGGTACAACGGCTACACCGAAGCCATTCAAGAAGAAAAAGAAGTTTAAACCAAGACCTCCGAGAGATGGTGCAGCGCCTACCCCTGAAGCTTAGTCTAGGATTAATCTTCCTTTCGGAGCTGTTGTTCTTTGCTTGTAGTGATCCGAGTGTTTTAGTAGATAAAACGGTAAGTTTCGAGCAAGAGCTAGGTTGGATTCAAAAACAGCCTATTCGGTTCGAGGTAAACGTAGAAGATTCGTTAGCAAACTATGCCATGTATGTGGTCGTTCGTCAAAACAACGCCTATCCTTTTTATAACTTATATTTCAGCCCTAGTATCATCAATGCAAAAGGGAAGACCATTCAAAAGGGCCTAGCTGAAACGATTTTATATGACCCGGTAACGGGAAAGCCCAAAGGCGATGGATTTGGAGATATTTACGAGAAAAAGTTCCTGATTTATTCCGATTTGAAATTCCCGAACAAGGGAAAATACCAAATTCAATTAGAACAATCCATGCGAGTAGATACACTCGCAGGCATCGTTTCAATGGGATTATTTTTAGAAAAAAAAGCGCATGGCAAAAATTGATGACATCGATAAAAAGATCCTCGCTTTTCTGCACGAAGATGCTTTTTTGTCCAATAAAGAAATGGCAGCCCGCCTAGGAATGAGTGCAACTCCTATCCATGAGCGCATTAAACGAATGGAAAAAGAGGGTGTAATTACGGGTTACCGTGCAATGATTAACCCAGCCAAATTAGGAAAAACATTAACCGTATTTTGTGATATTTCACTTAAGGAACACGCGGCAGAATATTTGAATCAGTTCGAAAAGGATGTGATGAATTTAGCCGAAGTGCAAGAATGTTATTGTGTATCGGGCCAAAGCGACTTTCTGCTAAAAATCGTCGTAACTAATATGGATGAGTACCGCGAATTTATTTTGCACAAGCTTGCGAGCATAAAAAATATTGGAAATGCACAGAGTCATTTCGTCATGAACGAAGTTGAAAATGAACATTTTATGCCCTGGATTTCGAATTCTTTAACCAATTAAGCCTATAAGATAGGGTAAACATTTCTATAGATTTGATTACCTTAGTATGTAAACCTATTACCATGAATAAAATAACAAAGACATTACTGTCGATATTGACCATAGCCTTAGTCTTGGGTTTGGCATTTTATCCGAAAATCAAAAAGACTTTTTTCTCTACTGAAACCAAAGAGAAAGGGAAAGAAAAAGGCGGCCCGGGAGGGAAAGGTGGCAAGACGGCTGTGATTGTGACCGTTGTTAAATCAACTCGTTTAGACGACATGATTAGTTCGACAGGTTCTATTTTACCTAATGAGGAAGTAGAAATTCGTTCTGAAATCGCTGGACGAATCATCGCGCTTAACATAAAAGAGGGGGATCTAGTGGCCAAAGGCACCGTTTTACTTCGTATCAATGATGATGACTTACAGGCGCGTCTACGTAAGTTAGGTTTCAACAAGAAATTAGCAGAGGACAATGAGGCTCGCCAAAAAGTCCTTCTTCAAAAAGAAGCCATCTCACAACGTGAATATGATATTGCCGTAAACTCGGTTAATACCATTTCGGCGGACATCGAAGATCTCAAGGCACAGATTTTAAGAACTACTTTGCGTGCTCCATTTGCAGGAAAAATAGGTTTCCGCTACGTGAGTATGGGAAGTTACATCTCTCCAAGTACCCAAATCGCAACTTTAACGAATACTAATCCGGCCAAAATAGAATTTTCGATCCCAGCCAAGTACGCTACACAGGTGAAAAATGGGGGAACCATCGAATTTATGACGGAGAATGAGGAAAAAACCTTTATCGGCCGCGTGTATGCAATCGACCCTAAAATCGACCCTCAAACAAGAACCCTACAAATCAGAGCTCAAGCGCCTAACCCAGGCAACCAGTTAGTTCCGGGAGCATTTGCTAAGGTGAATTTGATCCTCAAAACGAAAGGCTCTGCGATCATGATTCCGACAGAAGCAGTTATTCCAGAAGCAAAAGGAAGCAAGGTATTTGTAGTGAAAAACGGCAAATCAGTTTCTGCAAAAGTGACCTTAGGAACACGCGGTGAAAAAACAGTAGAAATTTTAGATGGTTTAGCGATCGGAGACACCTTGATTACGAACGGTATCCTCCAGGTAAAACCAGATGGCGACATTGAAATTAAAGAAGTCGTAAAATAACCTAGCTATGGCATCTTTCTCAGAAATTAGTATAAAAAGACCGGTACTGGCGATTGTGATGTCGATCACGATCATTGTATTTGGTGTCATTGGATATACCTATTTGGGTGTTCGAGAATATCCTTCGGTAGATCCGCCAGTAGTAAACGTGCAAACGTCCTACACGGGAGCTAACGCAGATATTATTGAATCCCAAATCACGGAACCTTTAGAGGAGTCCATCAATGGAATTGCGGGTATTCGTACCCTCTCCAGCTCGAGCCGCGATGGACGTTCTAGTATCACTGTCGAGTTTGACTTGTCGGTTAATATCGAAGATGCGGCGAACGACGTGCGTGACAGGGTATCGCGTGCCATGGGTCAATTACCTAAAGACGTAGATCCGCCTATCGTTGCGAAGGCAGATGCAGATGCAAACCCGATTTATAACATTAACGTATTCTCTGCAACGCGTAACTTACTTTCTTTAAATGAATTAGCGACACGTAATATCAAGGAGAAATTCCAAACGATTCCGGGGGTTAGTTCTGTTCAATTGTGGGGGGAGCAAAAATATGCGATGCGCTTACATATCGATCCAGAACGCTTAGCCTCTTTCCGTTTGACGGCTCCCGATATTGTGAATGCTTTAGCCAAACAAAATATCGAGTTGCCTTCTGGAAGTATCGAAGGAGCGAACACCGAATTAACGGTGAGAACGCAAGGCCGTATGACCACCGAAGAAGATTTTAATAATTTGATCATCAAAGAAGAAGGTGATCGATCTGTGAAGTTTTCGGATGTAGGACGGGCAGAACTTTCACCGGAGAACAATAAGACCTTCTTTAAGCGGGATTTAAAACCGATGATTTCCATCGCCGTTATTCCTCAACCAGGTTCGAATCAGATCGAAATCGTGAATGCTATTCACAAAAAGGTAGAACAGATTCGCTTGACTTTACCTGCAGACGTGGAGATGAAAGAAGGTTTCGATAATACGCGTTATGTGCGTAAATCCATCGAAGAGGTACAAGAGACGATCTTTACAGCGATCTTACTCGTAACCCTCATTATCTTCCTTTTCCTTCGTGATTGGAGGTCGACCATCATTCCGTTGACAGCTATTCCGGTCAGCTTAATTGGGGTATTCTTCTTTATGTATTTAGCGGGTTTCTCTATCAACGTGTTGACCTTGTTAGGTATCGTTCTTTCCATCGGACTCGTGGTGGATGATGCGATTGTAGTATTAGAGAACATTTATACCAAAATTGAAGAAGGTCTCAGTCCTTGGGAAGCGGCAATTGAAGGATCGAAAGAGATCTACTTTGCCGTTATTTCGACAACGGTGACATTAGCTGCGGTATTCCTACCCGTGATTTTCTTACAAGGAATTACCGGGCGTCTATTCCGTGAATTCGGTATCGTCGTGGCAGGATCGGTGATTATTTCTGCCTTTGTTTCCTTGACCTTAACCCCGATGCTAAGCTCACGTTTATTGAAAGGAGCTCATAAGAAACCTTGGTTCTATACGGTCACTGAACCCTTCTTTGTGGCTTTGACAAAAGGATATGAAAACTCGTTAGCTGCATTTATTAAGATTCGCTGGATGGCTTGGGTCATTATGTTCTCCTTGTTTGGCATTATTTATGCGCTATTTAAGTTCGAAGCAATTCCTTCAGAATTAGCTCCATTAGAAGATCGAGGTGGTCTGCGGGTGAATGCGGTGGCTCCAGAGGGTGCTACTTTCGAATACATGTTGAATTATACTGATCAGATGGCTAAGTTCTTGATGACGGATATTCCTGCCAAAGAACGCTATGCTGTTTACTCGATCACCTCCCCTCCTTTTGGTAGTGGTGGATCGAATACGGGTAGTATGCGTGTCATTTTAGCCGATCCAGAAGGTCGTAGAACGCAGCAACAAATTGCGGATGAACTTCAACCTAAGATCAAGAAATTTACCGGTGCACGTGCTACCTTGATTCAAGAACCGACTTTGTCTACGGGACAACGTGGTGGAGGTGGATTACCAGTGGCTTTCGTGATTCAAGCGTCGACCTTTGAGAGTTTGAAGAAGAATATTCCGTTGTTTATGGCCAAAGTTCGAGAGAGTTCGAAATTCGAGGTGGCTGATGTCAACTTGAAATTTACGAAACCAGAATTGCGCCTAGAAATCAACCGCGATAAAGCCCAAAACCTAGGGGTCTCGATTCAAGATGTAGCCACCACACTTCAATTAGGACTATCTGGTAGACGTTTTGGTTACTTCGTGATGGACGGAAAGCAATACCAAATCATCGGCCAGATCGACCGTCCGATGCGGAATGACGTATCCGATTTAAAGTCACTTTATGTGAAAAACAACCGCGGAGATTTGATCCAATTAGACAATTTAGTGAAGATCACGGAGCAAAGTACACCGCCGCAACTCTTCCGTTACAACCGCTACGTGGCGGCTACCGTAACGGCACAGATGGCGAAAGGGGTGACGCTAGGTGAAGCATTGAATGAGATGGACAAATTAGCGAAAGAGACGTTTGACGTTTCCTTCTCCACGGCGTATGATGGCCAAAGTAAGGAATTCAAAGAGTCCAGCTCTTCGCTACTCTTCGCCTTCGCACTTGCTATTTTATTGATCTACTTAATCCTTTCGGCACAGTTTGAAAGCTTTATTGATCCATTTATTATCTTGTTCACCGTGCCTCTAGCGGTAGCTGGAGCTTTATTAACGCTATGGGACTTCAGCCAAACGCTGAACATTTTCTCCCAAATCGGTATCATCGTCCTCATCGGTTTGGTAACTAAAAATGGTATCTTAATCGTGGAGTTCGCAAACCAGCGGAAGGAAAGCGGTTCGGAAAAAACAAACGCGGTTCAAGAAGCAGCCGTTGCGCGTTTCCGTCCTATTATCATGACTTCGCTTTGTACGATTTTAGGTATTTTACCTATCGCCTTAGCCCTAGGTTCAGGATCACAAAGTAGAGTTTCCATGGGTATCGCGGTAGTGGGAGGTATGTTATTCTCCACTACATTGACCTTGTATATCATTCCTGCGATTTACAGTTATTTATCGAGTAACCGCAAACCAGTACATGCCGAATAATGAAATTTGGATGCAACGCGCTTTAGACCTAGCCCTGTTAGGCTCAGGGCGCGTTGCACCTAATCCATTAGTAGGTTGTGTGATTGTCAAAAATGACCAAATTATAGCGGAAGGTTATCACCAACAATACGGCGGTCCTCATGCAGAGGTAAATGCTATCGAGAATGCAACCGCATCAGTCGAAGGCGCAACCGCCTATGTGACCTTAGAGCCCTGCTCCCATTTTGGCAAAACCCCTCCTTGTGCTGATTTACTAATCGAATCAGGCATCAAAGAAGTTTATGTCGCAAACTTAGATCCTAATCCACTCGTAGCGGGTAAAGGAGTCGAGAAACTGAAAGCTGCCGGTATTACTTGCCATATCGGAGTGGGAGCAGAAAAAGGGGAATGGATAAACCGCCACTTCTTTACCTATCACCGCCTGAAAAGACCCTATATCACCTTTAAATATGCTTGTTCAGCCGATGGATTCATTGCTGCTACAAATGGCTCTCCGGTTCAACTATCCAATGAACTATCAGCTATTCGCGTGCATCAAATGCGCTCAGAGCACCAAGGGATAGTAGTGGGCGTGCAAACCATCCTAACGGATGACCCCTCACTCACGACTCGGTTAGTAGCTGGTGCGAATCCCACCCGAATTGTCTTAGATCCGTCTGGTAGAATGCCCTTAACGGCAAAAGTCCAACAAGATGGCGGAGAAACGCTAGTTTTGCGATCATCTGCTGAACTTTCAGCCTTAGCTCTTCAATCTATCCTCGTAGAAGGAGGTGCAAAAACAATGGAACGATTATTTGCAGACGGGCTGGTGGATGAGATTTGGAAAATCAGAAGTCCTAAATTGATACAAGCGGGAATTCCGGAGCCTAAACTACCCGTAAAATGGAGAGCTATCGACTATTTAGGCGATGATACCTGGTTTAAAGCAGTCCTAACACCTGCCCCAGCAAGTACATATTCAGACCTAAAATAATCGAAGTAATCACCCAAACGATTCCTTGTAAAAGTGGTGAATTCGCAAATTCCCCCATCTTCTGTTTATCCCCTGTGAACATGACTAAAGGAATCACAGCGAAGCTTAGCTGCATCGATAAAATAACCTGAGAGAAAACTAATAGCTCCCCTATCTTCGATTCCCCGTAAATCCACGTGATAAAAAAGGCCGGAATAATAGCAATTAAACGGGTAATTAGACGCCGTAACCAGGGAGCAATGCGAAGATCGAGGAATCCTTCCATGACGATTTGGCCCGCTAAAGTACCCGTCAACGTAGCATTCTGACCAGAAGCGAGTAAGGCAACCGCAAATAAAATACTAGCTAATTTACTTCCTAATACCGGATCTAATAACTGATAGGCATCCCGAATATCCGCCACATGAGTCAAATTATTCCCATGGAAAGCGGCCGCTGCTAAAATCAAAATCCCTGCGTTGATAAAAAAGGCTAAGCCTAGAGAAATCGTAGAGTCCCAAGTAGCAAATTTAATGGCCTTTGCTTTGTCCTCCTGCGTATCTTTAATCGCTCGAGTCTGCACAATACTTGAATGCAAATACAAATTATGTGGCATCACCGTGGCCCCTAAAATACCAATGGCAACATACAATTGACTCGGATTCATCACAACCGACGTTTGCGGAACTAGACCACTTAAAATACCTGAAATAGATGGCTGAGAGACGAACAATTCATAGGCAAAACAGCAAACAATCACAATCAAGAGAGAGAGAACAATGGACTCAATGACTTTGAAACCCTTGTTTTGGAAATACAAAATCAAAAATACATCTAAGATGGTGATGACAATCCCCGCCAAAATAGGAATCCCAAACAACAATTGTAGCGCTAATGCCGAACCGATCACCTCAGCTAAATCGCAGGCGGCAATCGCAATTTCACAGACTACCCAAAGAAAAATAGCTACCGGTTTAGAAAAAGCATCCCCACAGGCCTGCGCTAAATCCCGTCCAGAAGCAACCCCTAACTTTAAAGCCAAATGCTGTAAAACAATCGCAAAAATGCTTGAAACGAGAATAACAGACAATAAAGTGTACCCAAAAGAGGCCCCTCCCGCTAAATCAGTTGCCCAGTTGCCCGGATCCATATAACCTACGGCCACTAAAAAACCTGGCCCCATAAAGGCCCGCAAATTCTGCCAAAAACCCTTCCCCGCTGGTACTGGAATCGTACCAAACACCTCGGAGAGAGACTTCATTTTAGGACTAGAACGCCAAGGACTCGACATAAGACTGATTTTTGTCAAATTTAAAAATAATTTTTAGATTAACCTAAAAATTTAATTTGCTATATTTACCACATGGCTATTTCATTCACCGAAGAAAACTACTTAAAAGTTATCCACCGCCTATCTGAGGCGACCCAGGAAGACATCTCCACCAATGCGGTGGCAGAGCAAATGCAGACGAAAGCTGCATCGGTGACAGACATGCTTCGAAAACTAGCCGATAAAGGCTGGGTGAACTACCAAAAATACCAAGGCGTACGACTTAGCCCGACAGGGGAGAAAATAGCTCTCTCGATAGTGCGTAAACACCGTCTTTGGGAATTATTCTTAGTCGAAAAAATGGGATTCAACTGGGATGAGGTGCATGAGATCGCAGAACAATTAGAGCACATCGAATCCGATGAATTAGTCAATAAATTAGATGAATATTTAGGCTTTCCAAAGACTGATCCACACGGGGATCCTATCCCGAACAAGGACGGAATTTTACCTGAGCTTGCCTATTCACAACTTTCGGAAATCAAAGCAAACAAGACCTGCAAATTAATGGGGGTGGCACAAGATTCAACGGTCTTTCTTCAGCTCCTCACGAAATTAAATTTGAGTCTTGGGGCAAAATTAGACATCCAAGAGATTAACGAATTCGATCGCTCGATCTTTGTTTCCATTAATGACGCTGCGCCCATCTTCATTAGTCACGAAGTAGCGAAAAACATCCTCGTAAAATCTTAGCTTAATAAATCCAGTACCTCGTCCTCACTCAAGGCGCGCAAAATACTCTCATCTGACGTCACTAGCTCTGAAGCTAAATCCTTTTTGCGTTGCTGCAAAGCAAGAATCTTTTCTTCCACCGTCTCTTTTGAGATGAACTTGTAGGTAAATACGGTTTTCTTTTGGCCGATACGGTGAGCACGGTCAATCGCCTGTGCCTCCGCCGCTGGATTCCACCACGGATCTAGCAAGAAAACGTAATCTGCTGCAGTCAGGTTTAGACCTACCCCTCCGGCTTTCAGGGAAATAAGGAAAACAGATTGTCCATCGTCCTTTTGGAAACTCTCCACTTGCCCTTTTCGGTCTACCGTACTACCATCCAAGTACGCATATGCAATACCACGCTCATCTAGGGCCGTTTTAATCAAGTTCAAGTGCTGCACAAACTGACTAAAGATCAATACTTTGTGGTGCTGCTCTAAAACGGTCTCTAATTTTTCTAAAACGGCCTCCATCTTACCAGAATCTCCCGCATAACCGTCCTCACAAAGTGATGGATGGTTTGCTAGCTGACGTAATTTCGTCAAACCCTGCAAAACAGAGAATCGAGATTTCTGCAAACCTTCATCCTTAATCTGCTTTAATAACACATCTCGGTAGAATGACTTCGTCTTATCATACAAGCGTTCTTGCTCTTCCGTCATCGAACAGTAAGTCACCGACTCCATTTTCTCCGGTAAATCAGCCGCTACCTGACGCTTTTCACGACGTAATAAATAGGGCTTAATTAAGAAATAAAGCCGCTTTTTCTTCTCCATATCTGCCTTCTTTTCGATAGGCAGTTGGAAATGATCTTTGAAATAACGTTGAGTTCCGAGTAATCCCGTATTCACGAAATTCATTTGAGACCAAAGATCCATCGTCGAATTCTCCAATGGAGTTCCCGTCATCACTAGACGGAATTTCGCGTTTAACTTCTGAACGGCTTTGGTAATATTGGCTAATGGATTCTTAATCGCCTGCGACTCATCCAAAATCACATAGGAGAACGCCTGTTTTTCGAACCATTCAATATCTGAACGCACCATCCCGAACGAGCACAATAGTAAGTCTACCTTCCCTATTTGCGCCTGTAATTTCTCTCTTTGTGGTCCGCTGTATACTAAAACGCGTAACTGCGGCGTAAATTTCTTCGCCTCCATCTCCCAGTTATACAATAAGGAAGTAGGCATTACGAGCAAGGTAGGCAAGGTCTCGCCTTGTTCCTTTAAACTCTGTAATAAACAAAGGGTCTGTACGGTTTTACCCAGACCCATATCATCCGCTAAACACGCCCCTAAGCCAGCTACCTGACGCGTTCGCATCCAACGGTAACCTTCTAATTGATACGGACGCAAAGTTCCTTTGAAATTCTTAGGGACAGGGAATTCTTTCGCTTCAAGCGCTAAATCATTCACCGTTTTAGACCGCAAGGCAGTCTTCACTAAATCCTGGTTCTCCCATTCCTGCACGAGCTGGTAATGTTGACGACGTAAGAAAACGCCCTCTTCACCGGGACGCGTCTCGGAGAAGTAGAATAAATCTTGGTAATCGTGGAACCAGTTATCCGGAATCATCGCGATGGAACCATCCGGCAAATGGAATTCTTTTTTCTTTTGTAAGATTAGCTGGCGAATTTTCAGGAACGGAATTTGGAACTCCCCAAACGAAATAATAGCCTGAATATCAAACCAGTCAAGTTTTTCACCAATGCGAATCTTGATTTCTGGCTTTCCTAAGAAATAACGTGGCGCTTGTCCGTCGCCTTTGAACTGAACGGCAAATCCTGCCTGATCTAGTGCCTCTTTGTTCGCAGTTAACCATTGAACAGCATCCCCACGTTGCATAAAGGCGCGGCCATCATTCTCCATCTTGAGACCTAATGTCTTGAGCTGTTGGAAAGCCCGCTTCTCCTTTACGTGAGAACGCATAATTTTTTGGAAGGCATAACTATCCGCTTTCTTCTCAAAAAGCACATTTGCTTCAGATGAAAGTCCATCCCAAGGAAAACGGTTATTGCCGTATTGAAAGGAGAGCACAAAATGCCAGCGATCTGCTGCTTCTAATGCTGCCTTCTTTTTCATCAATTCTGACTCGTCTAACTTAGGCGCTAAAGGGCCGTAGGAAAGTAAGAATTGAACTGGTTTTTCTGTATTCGTTATTTCAAATCCCTTGGCATGAACAGGATAGCGTCCTACCATCGCCTTCACGAATTTGCGGAAGTAATCTTCTTCCATATTCTTCGGAATGGCAACAAACTTCTTGTTCAAAAACGGTCGCAATTTCTTGCCCTCTAGTTCCGGATTGAAGTGGTATAATTTTTGATTCATCAGCATCCAAGCCGGCTCGTCACATAAAACAACCGCGTCTTTGTACTGGAATTCGAGTTTATTACCTAAGTATTTAAGCGTAGGAAAATAATGGGTATTTTCCTCATTGCGCATGAAATGGAATAAGACATCCACGGCCTCCGCCTCGATTTGCACCGATTGGCGCATCGGATTCCCGTCATTTCCCATGATGAAAAGCGTCTTATCTGGACAAATTAATCCAAAAACCTGACCTCTTTTCTTCTCAATCACGGACATCACGGCTTCTTGAATCTCCTTCTCTCCTTTTTCTGCATCCCAGGTCTTTAAAAAGAATTCCTCCATCGTCTTGCGCTTCGATGAATTAAACTTTTCATAAACCGCGACAGGCTTCATACTTTCAATCAAACCCACCGCCGTACGATCGCGATCGTCTAAGGCGTGTTCAAATTCATGGAAATTCCGAGAAGTAAGCGTTTGATACTCCCAAGTCAATTGATTCTTCTCATTTAATTGCACCACAAAGACTTCGAATAAATATCCGAGGCATTCATGAGACAACAAAGAATAAACAACCTGAAAAGGTTTGTTAGGGGAGATTTTCATTTTTAAAACACCCGATTTCTCGGATTACAAGAGTCAAACCTTTAAAATTAAGGTTTTTTTCTCAATTGCAAGCAAGCCCAGTTGTTTTTTGATGCCTGTGCTATAAAATTAAGTTGCTGCTTTTCAGCGGATTCCAATAAAAGTGGAATGTCTTCGGTATAGAAACCACTCAAAAAAAGTAGGCCTCCGGGCTTAATGCGAACGGCATATTCGGCCATTTCGGCAAGTAAGATATTGCGATTGATATTAGCTAAAAGAACATCGTATTGCGTATCATCTTCATCCACGATAGTGCCCAGCCCAAAAGGAATTTCGGAACAGTCATTCAAGCCGGCATTCTCTATCGAATTCTCTACCGACCACTCATCTATATCAAAACCACGCACGAAACCAGCACCACGCTTCTTTGCCACAAAAGCTAACAACCCTGTTCCCGTTCCAGCATCTAACACAGTTTTGCCAGCTAAATCAAAATCAAATAGTGCTGCGGTCATCAACGAAGTCGTTTCATGGTGGCCCGTGCCAAAAGACATTTTGGGATTAATCACTACTTCCATCTGAAATCCTGGCTCTGAGGGGTGAAAACTGGCGCGAATCAACACTAAGTCTTCGATGCGAATGGGATCATAATTACTTTCCCATACCTGATTCCAATTTTGCTTCTCGATGCGACTCGTTTCGTAGGTCTCTAACCCATAACGGGACATAATTTCAACCAAAGCCTGCTCAGAAAAGTCTACCTCTGGGCAATAGGCCATGACCCCTGTATCCGAATCCTCAAAAATATCGAATTGAATTTCGCCTAGCTCAGCGACTAATATATCAGACAGCTCAGGACTGGCTGTAATTTTCACTTGAATCGTAGACATAGAAATTAATTAGAGGGCGGGGTGTTTTTCTTTCCGAAAACAGAAATACCGATATAGCGCTTAGGCTGTAATCTAAAATCAAGCAAAAGTTTGTCCAGATCCACTAGCGTTTTGTTTAATCCTAGATACAAGCTATCATTCTTGATTAATTTACCCGCAGTTCCTTCTCCCTGTTCTAACCCTTGTACAATTTTCCTCAATGAAACGACGGCCAAATCCACTTCCTTTAACGTTTTGCCGATTCTTAAAGCCTGTAAAGAGTCCGCTACTGTATTGAATTTCGTCAATAAGGGACGCAATTGCTTCTCTGTCTCCATCAAATCTGCGGACAATATTTTCATGTTAGCAGAGATTTGCGCTACATTTGCGCGGTTATCAGCTACTATTCCATTTACAGAACCGTTAATATTTGAAACCGTCTCATTAGATGTTTTCAACAGGGTATTCAAATACGTTCCAGTATTATCAAACTTAGTAGAGATTTGGCGGAAAGAAACGAGCAAAGAATCCGCGTTAGCAATAACAGGAATCGCGCGTTCTTTTAATAAGGACGTGACGCCCACTTCCGTTTCTCCTTTTAAAAAGGACTCCTCTGGCAAATTTCCTTTCCCCTCTAAGCGCAAACGGATAATTTTACCCCCTAATAAAGCTCCATCAGAGAGTACTGCCACTGTTTTATCTGGAAGAACGATAGCTTGACTGAATTGTAAAGTCACTAAAATTTTATTCGATTTAGTAGGTTGAAGTTCGACCTTCTTTACCTTACCCACCTCAATTCCATTGACCATGACCTGGTTTGAAACCATCAAACCATCCACGTTCTCGTATTCTACATAATAGACCCGAGCTGAAGAGAAAACGTCATTCCCTTTTAAATAATTAAACCCAAAATAGAGGATTAAGAAGGCGATCAATGCCAAAAACCCTACTTTTAATTCATTGCTTTTGAACATTGTATTTATTTTTCGATTTCTTCTTTATATGATTTAAATGCGGATGCAATGGCCGTTGCAACCTCTGACTGCCCCGTTGTAGAAGCTAAATAGTTCTCCTCATCTGGGTTCGTTAAAAATCCCGTCTCGATTAAGACACTAGGCATAGCCGTACGCCAAATAACCAAAAATCCCGCTTGTTTAACCCCAAAACTCTTACGTTTATAGGTCTTGGTAAACTGCTCTTCCACTTTCGATGCAAATTTTACCGAGCTAGCCATGAAGGCACTTTGGTAATTAGCCATCATAATATGCGCTAACGGAGAATTTGGATCAAAACCATTATAGGTCTTCTCGTAATCTTTCTCCTGCAAGATAACAGAGTTCTCCCGCTTCGCCACATTCAAGTTACCATCCGTTTTATGCAAACCCATCGTGTAAGTTTCTGTCCCATAAGCGCTTTTATTTAGAGCCGCGTTGCAATGAACAGAAATAAATAGGTCCGCTTTATTGCGATTAGCAATATTAGCGCGCTCATTTAATTCAATAAAATTATCCGTTTGTCTCGTATAAATTACCTTAAGATCCGGATGAGCCTCTTTCAACTTTTTGCCAAGCTCTAAAATGATTTTTAAGGTAACAATGCCCTCATGAGAACCCTTAGGGCCCATACAACCTGGATCTTTGCCTCCGTGTCCAGCATCCAAGCAAACTACTTTAATGCGATTTTTTTCCTCCGGTTGTTGAAAACCACTAGGAGTCCAAGCTGTCAGTAAGAAACCCACCGCGAAAATTAAACTGATAGATTTTAGCTGATTAAACATTATTTTCTAAATGTTACACGTTGATAACAAGCAAAAATGTAATTTTGTAGGCTTGTCTATATAAGTACAAATATAATTTTTAAATTCCATTTGGTAAAGAAATCCACATATTACCTTTTTGTTACGCTGTTTGTCTTTTTTGCTTCCATTGTTGAAGTAAGAGCGCAGCGGGTAATCTCCACGGATACTTTACAAAAATCTATCCCGAAGGATTCTGCCGCTGATTTGCAGACCACCGTATTCTATTCTGCCGTCGACTCTACCATTCTAGATGCGGATGCTCAAGTTGTTAATTTGTATGGAGGAGCCAAAGTCAAGTACGGTGATATCTCCCTTGAAGCGAACTACATTCGCCTAGATTGGGCTAAAAACGAGGTATATGCGATCGGTACGAAAGATACTTTGACGAAAAAGATGATCGGATTACCTGTTTTCTTACAAGGCAGTGACAAATACGATTCAGACGAGATTCGCTATAATTTCAAAACAAAACGAGCGATTATAAAAGGCATCGTAACGCAACAGGGCGAAGGCTTTGTCCAGGGGAAAAATGTCAAAAAGGACGAGGAGGAAAACCTCTACATCCGAAATGCCATTTATACTACCTGCAATTTAACCCACCCACACTTTCACATCAAGGCCAATAAAATCAAGGTTGTGGGTAAAAAAGAGATTATTTCTGGCCCCTTCCATTTTGAATTAAATGATATTCCCTTGCCTATTGGATTACCGTTTGGTTTTTTCCCGTATTCCCAACCCAAGGAAGCCGGGAAATCGGGTATAATCATGCCTACCTATGGGGAAGAACCTAGAGGACGTGGTTTTTATCTGCGGGAGGGAGGCTATTATTGGGCGGCTAGCGAAAACATTGGTATCCGTTTTACCGGCCAAATTTATTCCAAAGGCGGGTGGGGTTTAGGTGCTAATTCTCAATATAACAAGCGCTATCGGTATAACGGAAGCTTCAATTTAGCCTTTAACCGCAATAGTGACGGGGACGAATTTGATCCTACTAAACGGACGGACTTTGCCCTACAATGGTCACATGCGCCTCGGAGTTTAGGTAATTCTAGTTTCTCCGCTTCAGTAAACCTAGCTTCTAACTCCTACAATCAGTTCAATACGTTCAATACACAGCAATACCTTTCGAATACGATTGGGTCTTCGGTTCAATATTCCCGTAGTTTTGGCCAAAGTGTCCGCACAAGTGTTAACCTCCGTATCAACCAAAACATGAGCACCCGAGTGTTCGATGCTGGAACTGACTTTAACTTTGGCCTCAACCAAATACAACCATTTAAAAAGAAAAATGCGTTAGGCGATCGGTTCATTGATCAATTTCGGATCGGTCTAGATTTTTCAGGAGGTATTTCAATGACAAACCAGGTAGGTGATCCTTACACACGTTATGAATTTGATGTATTTCCCCGATCTTCTAATGCTTTACGGGGAACCATTCAGCGACCATTTATACCGACAGGTGCGAATGATGTGCCTGCTGGTGTGATTCCAGTTGATGCGAATACACTACCCATACTTTGGGAGAAAGCGCAGACTAAATTCAATTACAGCATTCCTTTAGCCTTGCCTAACTTGAAGTTAACTAAGGACATTAACCTAACTCCAGGCGTTTCTTGGTCGGGAAATATGTATACCAGATCCTACAAATATTCTTATGTAGCCGCGGATTCAACAGTTCGCATTGATACCATAGGTGGTTTGCCTAAATTCAATTCGCAATTGTCTTTCTCGGCCAGTATGAACACGCGTTTGTTCGGTACGTTGCGATTTAAAAAAGGGCGTTTAGAAGCCGTTCGACACACTTTGGTGCCTTCGATTAGCTTAAGTTATACGCCAGATAATTCGGACCCTAGTTTAGGCTATTTTCAAGATGTCCGAATCAATAACCGTAAATTCATCAATTCAGACGGAAAAGAGCAAATAGGGGATATTCGACGCATTAGTACTTTTGACCCGCGGACGATCAGTTATGGAGGTGCCACTGGTGCAATTTCATTTGGATTCCAAAATACCTTAGAAGCGAAATTGAAAACGAAGTCTGACACAGCGAGCGTTTTGACCGAAAAAATACGAATTATTGATAATTTCGGGTTAAACGGTAGTTACAATCTGCTCGCTAAAGAATATGCCCTCTCCAATATCGGATTTAATCTTGCTTCTAGGGTAAAGGATTTTGATATCAATATGGGAGGAAGTTTCGACCCCTACTTGTATGTAGCTGATCCCCTATTTTTTGATGTCGGCCGCAGAACACCTGAATACATGTTTAGCCAAGGTGCAGGTTTAGCTCGATTACAAGGATTCAACTTCTCTATAGGTCGTCGGTTCTCCCCTGGTAAGCCCAAGCCGAAAGAAAATAAAAATGCCAGCGATGCACAAATGAACCAAATTAACCGAAATCTAGACGACTATGTCGACTGGAATGTGCCTTGGAACTTTTCTTTTTCGTACCAATACAGTATGAATAAAACGGGCTTAGCTGCGGCCCAAAACGTCAGTGGACTTACCTTTCAAGGAGATCTAAGTCTTTCGGAAAAATGGAAGTTTACCATTTCATCCGGATATGACTTTAAATTCAAGGGCCTAACTTATACGAATATGTCCGTTCACCGCGACTTACATTGCTGGGAAATGAACTTCAATTGGACCCCTATCGCTAGCCCCTTCTATGGTCGTGCGAGTAATTACTCCTTCGATCTCCGCGTTAAATCGACGCTATTACAAGACTTGAAACTTTCCCGTAGACGCAGTTTCTACGATAGAGGAGGATTCTAGTTTAACTTAGATTTAAAAGCCTTTAAGAATTTGTCCATTTTGGGCTTAATAACGATTTGGCAATAAGGCTCCGTTCCATTCTCATTGAAATAATTCTGGTGGTAGTCTTCTGCCACATAAAATTCCGAGGCTGGGGTGATCTCCGTTACGATTGGGTTTGGAAAAACACGGGATTCATTCAATTTCTGCTTCCAAGCATTCGCTTCTTTTTGCTGCTCAGGGGTATGGAAAAACACCGCACTGCGGTATTGCGTACCCGTATCTGCCCCCTGTCTATTCAAGGTGGTAGGATCATGAGTTTGCCAAAATATCTCCAGCAAGGTAGCCACGCTCACCTCCGCAGGGTCATAGCTTAACTGACAAACCTCGGCGTGCCCGGTAAGTCCAGAGCAAACTTCGCGGTAGGTCGGATTCTTCATCTTTCCTCCCATATACCCGGATGTTACTGATTTCACTCCTTTTACCCGTTGAAAAACGGCTTCCACACACCAAAAGCATCCTGCCCCAAAAGTGATTTTCTCTAATTTCTGATCCATATTTGTTGTCTGTTTACTCGTCTTACTTGCACTACTTTCTGCGGCACTGCCACAAGAAAAATGAAAAGCGCTTGTGATGATGCTCAACACAATAACTGTAATTTTTGAGATTTTTTTCATCTTAATTTCATTTTTAGCACTAATTTCGCTTCCCAAATTACCTAATTTTCGTTCAAACTTGAAACAATCCTGGAAAGCCTCCTTTGAAGATCGCACTTTTGTCCTCCCATTTATAGGGGCTCTTGCCGTGTTTCTCATCTTCCCATTTAAGGCGGATGATTACTTCCAATGGATCCAACAAAGAGAGGGTATACAATGGAACGATCCACTACTTAACATCCTTCCGGCCCTAAATGTTTCCTACCCAATTTTTGGAATCATCTATATGTCGGTAATTTATTTATTGTATCGTCTCTTGCATGACCCTAAAAGGTTCCTTTGGTTTGCCTGGGCCTTCAACTTAGAGACTGGATTCCGCTTTTTGACCATCTATTTAGTGGCCTTGAATCCACCAGCCGGCTTAGTTGATTTACATGATCCCCTTGCAGAAATTTTCATCTATGGAGAAAACATGGCCATCACAAAAGACCTGTTTTTCTCAGGCCATACAGCCACGATGGTTTTTGTTTGCTTCTTTCTTCCTACTCAGCGAGAAAGGCGGATTGCCATTATGCTTAGCCTCGTATTAGTAGCCTTACTTTTGATCCAACACGTGCATTACAGTGTGGACATAGCAGCAGCTCCACTCTTTACAGGTGCGGCCATCTGGTTAGTCAAAAAGACAGGGATTATTTAGACGATTTCTTGTCTAATGTCTCAAACACCGAATTGTTTGATTTATACTCCGGAATAATTTCCTTGATTTTAGAAACAATCGCATTGTTGTCTCCTGCGGATAACAATTGATTTAAGTCATTCGTAGCCACTTCCATGTAGGCATAAGAAGGCGTATTCACTTCCGCAATTAAAATCTTAGGATGGTGTGTAGGAAGGGTATTTTCGTCATTGTTTAACAACTCCTCATAGAGCTTTTCGCCAGGACGCAAACCGGTGTATCTAATTTCAATATCCTTATCTACGCGCAATCCACTCAGCGTGATCATCTTCTTAGCTAAATCAATAATCTTCACTGATTCGCCCATATCAAAGACAAATACTTCGCCACCCTGGCCCATGGTTGCCGCTTCTAAAACCAGCTCGCAGGCCTCTGGAATGGTCATAAAATAACGCGTAATTTCTGGATGTGTCACCGTTACCGGGCCCCCACGCTCAATTTGCTTCTTAAATAAAGGAATGACAGAACCATTCGAACCTAATACATTTCCAAAACGGGTCGCAATAAACTTTGTCTTCACCCCTTCTAACTGGTTCATCGACTGGGTATACATCTCCGCTAATCGCTTCGTAGCACCCATCACATTCGTTGGATTAACTGCCTTATCGGTAGATACCATGACAAATTTCTCTACCCCTAACTCTGAGGCTAATTCGGCTAAGATTCGTGTTCCGATTACATTGGTTTTAATCGCTTCGTACGGATTATTTTCCATCAAAGGCACATGCTTATAGGCCGCAGCGTGGAAGATTATATCCGGTTGGTGGTTGTTAAAAATCTTACTTACGCGTCTCGTATCAGAGACGTCTGCCACATTAACGATTAACTGCACATTCGTAGGAACTTTTCCAGCTAATTCATACTCTAAATCATACAAGGCTGATTCTGCCTGATCGACTAAGACTAATTTTGACGGGAAATATGCAATGAGTTGACGTACAATTTCACTTCCGATCGAACCTGCCGCTCCGGTCACTAAGATGACTTTCCCGGATATCTCCTCCCCTATGCGCTTGTTATTCATCTGAATAACCTCCCTGCCTAACAAATCTTCAATCTTCACATTGTGAATCTGATTCATGGCAAACTCCCCTTCTACCCACTTATCTACCGGAGGCAGGGCCTTTACCACTACACCACGGTCCAAGAAAATATCAGATATTTTACGCTTAGACTTAGCAGACATATTGTTAATGGCCATAATCACCTCTAAGCCTTCATTAGAGCCTACAAACTTATCTAATACTTCTGGCAAACTGTATACCTTAATCCCTTCGATGGTTTTACCAATCTTAGATTCATTATCATCAATAAAACCTAAGATTTTATAATTAGTAGAACGATCCGTTTGGAACACATTCTTCGTCAACATTCCTGTATAACCTGCTCCATAAATCAAGACCCCTATGGTCGGCTTGAATTGATTAATAAAGGATTCGTAAAAGCTCTTCACAAAAAAGCGAAGAATGACCATCCAGAATAGGCAAATAAAAAAGTCAATAATTAAGATAGAGGCTGATAAATTGAATACGTGTTCGAAACCCATCGTATTTCTAATAACAGCAGAAACAAGTACAGCACCAAATGAACCGGCAAATACCGCTTTTAATATCAATATGGCATCCTCAATACTGGTATGCCGAATAATTCCTGCGTAGGATTGGAAATATAAAAAAGCTAAAAGACGCAAGCCTAACACAAAGATTAACTGAGAGGCAAAAATAGAGAAATCAATTTCCGATAATTGGAAATTCATTCTCAAAAGCGTAGCAATAGAAAATGAGAAAAGTACGATGAGTGAATCAAAGACCAATACGAGCCATCTCGAGAGAAAGCGATTCGAATATTTCCGGATGAAGGAAGATTTCGTCATAAGTGGTAATCTCTAAAACAAATACACGGATTAACTACTAAATTAATGTCAGACAATTTCCAACATTCAAAATTACCAATTAAATCCCTAAACCAAGCACAAATTTATCAAACGGCAAATTATGTCGACAAACGGATTAGGACTTTCCGAATCCAGGTGCCGTTAAATCAACAATTGCATCTGATTTCATAACCATTACACGTTCGTGACTTACATTGGTCATATAGCCTATAGCGGTAACATCAGCGATCTTTTCCACTTTGGGAAAATCCTCCTGCGAAACCGTAAATACTAATTCATAATCTTCTCCTCCATTCAAAGCAGCCGTTAAGGGACTTACATTAAATTCTGTGGCTGAAAGATAGGTCTCATCATCGATAGGGATATTTTTCTCGAAAATACGAGCCCCTAAGCCTGATGCATTGCATAAATGAATAATCTCAGAGGCTAAACCATCGGAACAATCGATCATCGAAGTAGGTACAACGCCTAATTCTCTTAGTTCGTGGATGATATCAAAACGGGCCATCGGTTTCAGCTGACGCAACACAACATAGCTTTTGCCCTCTAATTCCGGTTTCATATCGGGGTTAGCTAAGAAAACTTGTTTTTCTCTTTCCAAAGAATGCAAACCCATCAACGCCGCACCTAAATCACCTGAAACACAAAGTACATCATTGGGCTTAGACGTGCCCCGCTGGACTAATTTCTCCGCTTCTACCACGCCTGTTGCTGTCATAGAAATGATTAAGCCTTGTGGACTAGAAGTCGTATCCCCTCCCACTAAATCTACTTTGTATTCATCACAGGCTAATTTAATGCCTTCATAGAGCGCATCTACTGATTCCACGGAGAAACGATTGCTAAGACCTAGTCCAATAGTGAGTTGGGCTGGAATCGCATTCATAGCAGCGATATCAGAAAGCACAACAGAAACCACTTTAAACCCTAAATGCTGCAGCGGTGTGTAGCCTAAATCAAAATGAACTCCTTCGATGAATAATTCGGTAGTGGTTACTACCTTATTCCCTTGGGGATCTAAAACAGCTGTATCGTCTCCGATACCTAGATCTGTCCAATCTTGTTTTTCAGTAAACGCAGCAGCAATGCGATTTATTAAACCAAACTCTCCAATTTCGCCAATTTCTGTTCTCTTTTCCATATAACACAAAAAGCCGTCCGAGGGACGGCTTCAATAAAATAAATACTTATTAAGGAGCAACTAAACCTAGTTTAACAATTGCACTGCTTGCTTTCACATAGGCTGTTGTTTGTTGTAAACTTAAGGCTGTAGCTGTTGGGGTAGATAAAATAGTATAGACTATTGTTCCATTCGAACCGGTCGGCGCGCCTTCCGCACTAGTTAAACCACTTAATGTTAGGCTTTTCCCATCTGTAGCAACCGTATAGGTTCCAGTGAAAATTTTACCATCAAACTCTGTCAAGGTCACATTACTCGCATTAGACAAATCTAACTTATACTGTGAGTAACCTTGCACAACATTCGAAGTACCTGACTTTTCGTATTTAGTCACCCCATCCCATTGAACGGAACTCGCAGTCCACACCTTTTTTACTAGAGTAGCCACATTAACAGTGGGTGGTGGTGGAGTGGGAGTCGGGGCAGGATCTCCGCCGCCGCATGCCAGCATAGTAATCGTGAATAATACTAAAAGAATCTGTTTCATCTTCGAAAGTTTTGCAGTGTAAAATTAAAAATCTTTCTGAAAAAAAGGCGGGTTTGTCCCTTTTTATTTAGCTTCGTGTAAAATATGAAGACATATACACGCGGACAATTAGCCCTTCGGAATGGGCAAGATAAGCCTGAAATTTGGGTTGCCTTCCAAGGCCTCATCTATGATATGACTGATTCAAAGCTGTGGAAAAATGGAAAGCACTATGAGCATTGGGCAGGCCAAGATTTAACCCCTGAGCTCGCTGATGCGCCACATTCTGAGAAAGTCTTTGAAAAATTCACCCCTATTGGAATCCTAGCCTAATGATGATATTAATTATTGAAAGTGGTTCGACTAAAACGGCTTGGAGGCTCATTAAGGATCCCAATGCTCCTTATGAAAGTTTTTCGAGCGATGGCATTAATCCCTATTATCAAACCAGCGAAGAGATTAGGGCGTCACAAGCTTCAGTCTTAGCTGGATTTGAAAGCTATCCCATAGAAGCCGTGTTTTATTATGGTACGGGGGTAACGGGGGATGAGCAGCGTAAGGTTGTTTTGGAGGCTTTTCAGCCTTATTTCTCCGATTCTTGTCAATTCGATATTCAAAATGACCTCATTGCGGCGGCGCGATCGCTTTGTGGAAAAACAGCTGGAGTTGCCTGTATTTTAGGGACTGGTTCTAATTCAGGTTATTGGGATGGCGGACGAATTTCTGTTCAAATTCCTCCGCTGGGTTTTTGGCTAGGAGATGAAGGTAGTGGAGGGCATTTAGGCAAAAGTTTAGTGCTAAGCTATTTGCATGGGCAAATGCCAGCAGATTTACGTGCCATTTTTGAAAAGCGGTACGGGGTATTGGACCGGCTAACGGTATTAGATAAGGCCTACAAACAATCGTTTCCAAATCGCTGGTTTGCGAGTTTTTCTAAGTTTCTTTTTGATCACCGCAGGGATGGCTTCTGCTATGGTGTGATTGAGCAATCCTTTGAAGCCTTTATTAGCTTGTATTTAAAACGCTATCCAGAAGGTCAGACTTTCCACTTCACCGGTTCGGTGGCCTTCTATTATTCTGATATTTTAAAGAAAATCATGAAAAGAAATGGTTTGACCATAGGACATATCAGCGAGGAGCCGATGGCTGGACTTTGCTTGTATCACAAGGGGGAATTTTGGCCATAAATTCGTAAATTGCGGCACTTTTAAAAAAGCCTAAGACAACAAACTAAAACAAACCCTATGACATCGCACATTAAATCCATAGGAACAAAGCAAAAAGCACTTCAAATCAATCTAGATCGCAGTATCTACGGTTCTTTCGCGGAAATCGGGGCGGGCCAGGATGTAGCGGCTAACTTTTTCAAAGCAGGTGGTGCATCTGGTACCATTGCTAAAACCATCTCTGCTTATGACATGGCTTTTTCAGATGCCATCTATGGCGAAGAGGCCTCAGGAAAATATGTTTGCGAGCCCCGTTTGATGAAAATGTTAAATCGGGAATTCAAGTTATTAAATGTACGCTTAACCGAATCTGCTTCAGAAAAACGCTTTTTTGCTTTTGCAGATACCGTTTCTGCCTTAAATTTTCAAAAAACCAATGACGCGCATGGCTGGATCGGACTTCGTTTTCAGTTAACACCAAATGGCGGTTTTAATGATGTGGTTATCCACGTCAATATGCTTGACAATGATAATATCTTGCAACAACAGGCTTTAGGGGTGATTGGGGTGAATTTGTTGTTCGGGTGCTACCATTATTACGATAATCCAGAGAAATTACTCTTATCCCTATTAGATGATTTGTCAAAAGACCGCATCGAAATCGACATGATTCGCTTCGAGGGGCCGGACTTCAAAGAAGTGGATAATCGCTTGATGTCACTGTATTTAGTGAAGCACGGGTATACGCAAGCGGCCGTTTTTGGTCCTGATGGAAAGGTGATGCAACCCTATGACGCTTTGTCAAAAAAGCACATCGTAGCGGTTCGTGGTCGTTTCCGTCCGGTGACAAATATCTTCTCGGACATGTTAAAGAAAGGCGTTGCGCAATTTGAGCAAGAGCCAGATGTGGACGATGATAAAATCTGTGTACTGTCTGAATTGACGCTTAAAAGCTTAGAGAATGAAACCCACAAGATCGATGAGAAAGACTTCTTAGACCGGGTGGATATTTTGTGTTCCTTAGGCCAAACGGTATTAATCTCTAACTTCCACGAATACTTCAAATTAGTCGACTTTTTAAGTCAATTCTCTAAGTTAAAAATGGCCTTAGTCATGGGTATGCCTAACTTAGAGTACATTTTCGAGGAAAAACATTACAAAGAAGTGCCAGGGGGAATTATGAGTGCTTTTGGTTGTTTATTTGGCCAAAACATCAAATTATACCTCTACCCTACCATCGATGAAAATGGGGAGATTATTCACCTCAAAAACTTTCAACCAGAGGTTCATTTAAACGGGTTATTCCAGTATTTACTAGAAAATCAAAAGTTAGCAGAAATTCAAAACTACGATGAAAAGCTAATGAATATTCGTACCGATAAGGTGCTCGAAATGATTCAATCCGGCGGTGATGAATGGGTGCCATTAGTACCGAAATCGGTCGCTAAAATGATTAAAGAGAATTCCCTCTTCGGCTATCAAGCCTAACAAAAAAGCCCTGATTTCTCAGGGCTTTTTTTAATTCATTAGATCAATAAACTGATCAAACAAGTAACGTGAATCATGAGGTCCAGGACTAGCTTCTGGGTGATGTTGCACCGAGAATGCTTTACGTCCTTTCACACGTAAACCTTCGACTGTTTGGTCATTCAAGTTAATGTGAGTCAATTCTGCTTTATCGGAAGAATTTAACTCCTCCATTTTAACTGCAAAACCGTGGTTTTGGGACGTGATTTCTGATAAACCTGAGATTAAATTCTTCACCGGATGATTCAAACCACGGTGCCCATTGTGCATTTTATAAGTAGATAAACCCACCACTTGTGCTAGGATTTGGTGACCTAAACAGATGCCAAAAACAGGCTTATCACTATTCAAGAATTCCGTCACCGTATCAATCGCGTAGGACATCACCGCTGGGTCCCCTGGTCCGTTTGAAACAAAGTAACCATCCGGATTCCAAGCCGCAATTTCAGAAAACGCTGTCTTCGCAGGGAATACTTTTAAATAGCAGCCACGCTCTGCAATATTCGACAAGATGCTTCTTTTTACGCCGAGATCTAATACAGCGACTTTACGTTCTGCTTTTTCATCCCCTACAAAATAGGCTTCTTTCGTACATACTTGAGAGGATAATTCTAAGCCTTCCATAGATGGAATTTTTTCTAAAGCCGCCTTTAACGCCGCCTCATCAAAGATTTCAGAGGAGATTAGGCAGTTCATCACCCCCTTCGTACGAATATGACGTACTAAAGCGCGTGTATCAATGCCTGAAATTCCTACAATTCCAGCAGTAGTTAAGTAGTCTTGCAACGATCCATCAGCCGTTTCACGGGAGTGAACGCTAGCAAATTCGTTACACACCATACCGGCGATTTGAACCTTATTGGATTCCGCTTCTTTTTCTTGCATCACCCCGTAATTCCCGATGTGAGCCGTCGTATTGATGATCACTTGTCCTGCATAAGACGGATCCGTATAGATTTCTTGATAACCCGTCATACCGGTGTTAAAACAGATCTCACCTCCGTGAGTTCCTATTTTTCCTAGTGCTTTCCCGTGGAATATAGTTCCGTCTTGTAATAATAAAACCGCTG
>JBIIGE010000076.1:0-5544 GCA_044236555.1 Aquirufa sp. | reverse complement strand
GCCGTTAAGTCCTAGATTTAGATGAAGACCATTGTCTTTGAATAAGGCGGCATCTTTTTTAGCTAGTTTGGTAGAATCTTTTCCCCAAATAACCTTAGTCACTTCCTTTCCATCTTTGTGGTACACGCCATCCCAAGTCACGTGGGTTTCTTCGTTTCCATCCTTCACGTGTACACCGTCTAACCCGACACGCACTTCCTCTTTTCCAGAAGATGCAATGGTGATGCCACCTGGTTTCGATTTCATACTAATTTCAGATTTGTATTTTACGCCGTTTTTTAGGATTCCAATCTTCACTGAGCTATTTCCAATCCGCACGGAAATACTACTATCCCCGTCGGAATCTGTTTTAATCGCTTGCCTGATATTTTGCCAAAGACTGTCCGATAGCACAAGACCCTTTTTTTCAAAAGCAATCGACAGTTCTTCTCTCAGCGTGCGATTGGAATTACCCGCGTTTAGCAAAGTTTGGTTGCGTTTGTCAATTTTTAACAGGAGCGAATCTTGTGCTTCTTTAGCATATAGACTCATAGTGCTCAATACTAGGCAGATAATTGCGATGATCTTTTTCATATTATTTTAATTGTAAAGTACGTTTTAAATTTTCTTCTGTTTTTACGTAGGTATTTGCTACGGTGTGGATACTATTTTCAAAGGCAGGGTTTCCTTCTTTTAATTTTTGCCAATTCACAGGTTCTCCCTCTAAAGCCTGTCTTATTTCACCTACGATTTTGCCGAACAAAGATTTTCTTCGTTTCTGCTGTGTAAATACTGGTTTCACTTCTTCTTCCACTATTGGGTCTATGTCCAAACGAACCGTTAAGATCTCTGGTGATTCGTCCTGCTTCTCAATGACTGGAGTTGTTGCAACAATTTCTTCTTTGGGAGATTCCTGGATCACCGTCGCTACTGAAGATGCTACCTCTATTACTGGCTTTTCACTAGCTTTCGTGAAAGTAGATTCGGATGCCTTGTTAGGAACAATCAATGGCTCAGAAACAGAGGCTGCAATTTCTTCCACAGGTACGTCTGTTTTTTCGGCCTTCGCCACCACGGTGGTTTCCTCCGGTATGACTTGTTCCGGAGCAGAATTCCAATTCCAGCTCAGTCCTAGCGCGAGCAAGAGCATCGCTGCTGCCGCCCAATAGATGGGAAAGCGACGCACGGGTTTTTCTTCCAAGCGTTCTTCGATACGAGACCACAATCCCTCCGGGATGTCGTCTGATTTATTTTGGAGTTGTTCTCTCCATTTTTCCTCTACAGAATCCCAATTTTTCATAGCTGTAAGGTGATTAGTTGATTTTGCAATATAGCTCTAGCCCGCGATAGCTGCGATTTAGAAGTTCCTTCGGAAATATCTAATAAGTGAGCTATTTCTGCATGAGAATAGCCCTCTATGGCATATAAATTAAAAATGGTACGGTAACCTGTAGGCAACGAAGCGATTAAGGCTTCGATTTCTTGTAAACCTAATTGCATGAACGTTTCGTCCGGATGTGCCAGCTCAAAAGCCATGTCTATATCTACTGGATACCGCTCTTTGTTTTTACGAATCGACATCAGGGCCTCGTTGACCATAATTTTACGGATCCACCCTTCGAAACTTCCCCCACCTTGGTACTGCTCTAGTTTTGCGAACACTTTCACAAAGCCTTCCATCAAGGTGTCTTCTGCTTCTGAGGTGTTCGTGATGTAGCGTTTCACTACGGAGAGCATTTTGCCGGCCATTTTTTGAAATAAGAACTGCTGCGCTTGTCGATTGTTTTTTCGACAGGCGTTGATGAGTTCAATTTCAGAAGTAAAGGAAGGTAAACGTGTACTCAAGGGTTCATTTTCTAATTCGAATGCAAAGATGGCATAAAGTGCTAAATGGTTGCGTCAGTTTGAAAAGAATTTCAAAATTCCGTTCTTTGCCTAAATTAATCATATGCCTAACTCAGCGCCCATCGGGATTTTTGATAGTGGAATTGGAGGATTGACTCTTGCGCATGCCATCACTGAGTTGATGCCGCAGGAGAATATCATCTATTTTGGGGATACGGCGCACTTGCCGTATGGGGATAAATCAGCGACGGCGATTCAGGCCTATTCGGTGAAGATTTGTAATCTGCTTTTAGAGAAGAATTGCAAGTTGATTTTGATTGCGTGTAATTCGGCTTCTGCCGCAGCTTATGATTTAGTGAAGGCCTATGTAGGTACGAAGGCCAAAGTCGTCAATGTCATAGACCCGGTCATTTCGTATTTAGACCAAAACTGGGAAAACAAAACCCTCGGTTTAATCGGGACGAAGCAAACGGTGAATTCAGGAATTTATGCGAACAAGGCGGAATCGCTGGGCAAGCATATTCAGGTGAAGTCTTTGGCAACCCCTTTATTAGCCCCTATGATCGAGGAAGGCTTCTTCTCGAATTCGATTTCAGAACACATTATCAAAGAATATTTAGCGCAACCTACCTTACAAGGAATCGAGGGCTTGATTTTAGGATGTACGCACTATCCTTTGATCAAACCACAGATCGACGCCTACTACAAAGGAAGCATTCAGGTTATCGACACGTCTCTTATCGTAGCGGAGGAAATCAAGCGTATTTTAGCGGCAGAAGATATGCTGCACGATGGAGCAGAATCCACCCGTCAATTCTACGTATCAGATTATACGGATTCATTCGAAAAATCCACCCAAATCTTCTTTGGGGAGACTATCAAATTAACACAATATCCTATTTGGGATTAATTACGAATTATTGCTGAAAAGTTGAGACACTTTTTTGCGCAGCTGTAATTTAGCTAGGCGAGCTTGCTGCTCTTGTTTGCTTTGGCGAAACCATAAAAAAGCAATCGCTCCCACGATTAAATAGGGCGCAGATAGTAAATACAATATTCCCGTATTCAAGCCTGTTGCAATATTGCTGCGACCATTTGATATAGTACTTTCGACCGTCGTACGGCACATCGCACATTGCGCCACCGCATCGATTTGGGTTAAAAGAACTAAAGCCACCAAGATGAGAAACGTCTTATACATAAAAAGGGGAAATCATAAGGTAAACAATGACACCTGAAACTGATACGTATAACCAGATAGGGTAGGCCCATTTCACAATTGCCTTGTGGGCTGGAATATTATCTGTTACCGCATAATATATAGCTTTCAAAACTAAGCGAACCACACCGATCGAAAGCACGATGTGCGAGATTAATAAGAAATAATATACCGGACGGATCCAACCTTCGCCACCGAAAGGTGTCGATGGATTAGAGATATGGTAAAGAATATACAAGATTAAAAATACAGCACCTTGCAAAAAGGCAGCTCCCATCGCTTTACGGTGTCCGCTAATACTTCCACTCTTTATGGCGATTAAACCAATCACTAAACTTAAAGCAGTTGTCGAATTCAGTAAGCCAATGACGTGAGGCAATACTTTTGTCCATTCACCAAGATTAATTTTCGTTTGAATCCCGATCAAAACAGCGACCGCCACCGGAATAGCTACCGAAAGCACATTAATTAATTGATCGTTTTTTTTAGTTGCTTCCATCGTTTTTACTCGTTGGTGTATATGCTTTTTAATACTTTGATTTCGACTAGTAATCGATCTACGTCTTTTTTATCTGTTCCGTCATAAAATCCACGGATAATTCCTTCTTTGTCTACTAATACTAACCGCTCAGAGTGGATAAATGTTTCGTCTGGTTTTGTAATTGCCGCGTCATATTCTGAGGCATCAGCTAAGGGAACATGGAAGCCTTTTAAGACCAAAGGATAAATTACTTTCTTTTCCCCTGTCAAAAAATACCATTGACCTTTATTCGCATCAAAACGTTTTGCGTAAGCTGCTAGTTTTTCTGGCTCATCGAACTTAGGATCAACTGAAATGGAAAGCAATTGAATCTCTGGATCCTGGTGAAAAGTATCTTGTACTCGACTTAGCTGCGTGGTAATTTTAGGACAAATCGTGGTGCAGCGGGTAAAGAAGAAACTAGCCACGTAGATTTTGCCCTGTAAGCTTTTTGAGTCAAATGTCTTTCCCGATTCGTCTGTAAGGGAGAAGGATGGAATGGTTTGGAAAACTGTATCCATCTCTGATTCATTCCAACGTGGGTTCAGGCGCTTAGCCATCTTTATTTCTCCCGTAGTCGAATCGATAGCTGGAACGTAGCGAGGAAGACTAAAATGATTTGTGCCAAATGTCTTTAGCCCTAAATAAATTAAGACAGGCACTATTAATACGAGAAATAATATGCCTGTCTTTTTATTCATTATCCAAGAAGGGAATTAAAATCAATATAAGTGACCGCCTTCGTAGATTAAGGCTACTAAAAGCCATACTACGAAAAGTGTAGGGATTAAAACCATCCAAATCAAGGACTTAACTTCATGCTTTAAGTGCATGAATTCACCCACGATATAGAATGCTTTCACAATTGTCATGCCGCAGAAAATAGCTACACGTAGCGTGTTAGCTGGCATCGTGAAAGCAATCACGAATTCAATTGCGGTTAAGATCAATAAAATCCAAAATGTTTTCCAAATGGCGCCTGTGTTAGGAGGGGCAATTTCTTTTTCTGAGGTTCCGTGTGATGCGTGCGAAGCCATATATAAATCAATTATAAGATTAAACTAAATAGAAGAAGGTAAATACGAATACCCAAACTAGATCGACAAAGTGCCAGTAAAGACCTACTTTCTCCACCATTTCATAATGACCTCTACGCTCATACACACCAGTAGCTGCGTTGAAGAAAATTAAAATGTTCAAAATTACACCTGAGAATACGTGTGTTCCGTGGAAACCTGTAATGAAGAAAAATAAATCAGCGAATGCCGGAGGTCCATACGGGTTACGCACTAAGTTCGCTCCCTCAATCGGTGTACTAACGCCATCTACGATTTGCTTTGCCGCTAAGGATAAATCTTCTGGACCGTGGATAAAGTGTGTCCACTCCCAAGCTTGAGAACCTAAGAAAGTAAATCCACCTACAATCGTCCAAAGCATCCATTTTTCTACGTCCTTGCGATCACCACGGTGTCCAGCTTCTACGGCTAATACCATCGTTACTGAAGAGGCGATCAAAATGAAGGTCATGATACCTACGAAAACTAAAGGCAATGACATGCCGTGTAAGAAAGGAACGGCTTCAAAAACTTTTTCTGGAATAGGCCAGTGAGTCGTTGAGAAATAGAAATCCGCTGGAGCGCCTTCCCAAGCAGGTTGGCTAAAACGAATCATTCCATAAGTGATCAAAAGGGCAGAGAATGTGAAGGTATCCGATAAAAGGAAGAACCACATCATCAATTTTCCATAACTAGCTTTTAGTGGTTCAGAACCACCTTGCCATGTTAAATTTTCTGGAACCGCTGGGGCAGCGTGTGCTACTGACATAGGGGATAAGCTTAATTGTTAATCAATAAAAATACAAATAAATAAAGCCACAACGCATCTAAAAAATGCCAATACGTGGCGCAAATCTTAATTTGGGTCAATTGCTTTGCGTTTATCTTCAATCTAAAGGCCGCCACTAAGGCGAAGATTAGAACGA
>JBIIGE010000075.1:0-5553 GCA_044236555.1 Aquirufa sp. | reverse complement strand
GGATATAGTCTCCCACGAATTAGTAGATGGGAAATACATCGTATCAGGAACCGATGGTGTGATCTCGGCCTCCTTTTTTTTACAACTGCTTGACAATAACAAGATCATCAAGAAGTGGGCAAAAATTTTCATATGTACTAGGGAAAAAGTCGAAAAGCCCTCAGCGAGCACTCAGGGCCATTCAACATGTGTATCTTTCCAAGACTTGGTATTGGCTGATTCAATGACAGCTTCGCAAACACGCTGTGTTTGTAACGCGTCTCTGAAGGTAGGTGCACAAGGCTTATTTTCTCCTATTGCTTTCAAAAAGTCAGCCGCTTGATGAACAAAACTATGCTCATATCCAATAATTAAACCAGGAACCCACCACTTGTCCATGTAAGGCTGGTTGCCATCTGTCACTAATATGGTTTTCCATCCCCGGGTTAATCCATCATCTGTATGATCAAACATTTCTAAGCGATTCAAATCATGTAAATCCCAACGCAAGGAAGCATGCTCCCCATTGATTTCAAACGTATACAGGGCCTTGTGGCCACGTGCATACCGAGTAGATTCAAATAGGCCTAAAGAGCCATTATCAAAGTGGCAATGGAAAATACAGGCATCATCAATACCTACTTTTTTCACGGCACCTGAACTAACGTGAACGCGTTCTTTAATAAATGTTTCCGTCATCGCGGATACATCTGTAATGCCGCCATTTAACCACATGGCCGTGTCTATACAGTGGGCTAATAAATCCCCCGTCACCCCAGAACCGGCCGCATCCACATCCAATCGCCAAGTACCAGCACCACCTTGTGGTAAATCAGGCGAAATGGTCCAATCTTGAAGGAAATTAGCCCGGTAGTGAAATATGCGTCCTAGTTTTCCTGAATCGATGATTTGCTTAGCTAAAGTAACCGCAGGTAAGCGTCGATAATTATACCAAACAGTATTCGCCACGCCTGCTTTCTCAATTGCGGCCACCATTTGCTCTCCCTCAGCTAAGGTGCGAGACAAGGGCTTCTCACATAAAATCATTTTTCCTGCGGCAGCTGCGGCAATCGCGATTTCAGCATGCGTATCATTAGGCGTACAAATATCCACTGCATCAATATCATCTCGGGCAATTAATTTCCGCCAATCGGTCTCATATGAGGCGTATCCCCATTGTTCTGCAAAGGCTTTCACACTGGCTTCATTGCGCGAGCAGACCGCTTGCAAAACGGGTTTACAGGTTAACTCTGGGAAAAAGTTTTGGATACGGTTATATCCGTTGGAATGGGTTCTACCCATAAATCCGGTGCCAATTAATCCAATTCTAATCTGTTTCATAGGTTATAGGTTTATTATGACCAACCATGTGCCTTACGCACGTCGATCATGGCCGCTAAAATATCATTCCAAGTTTGCTGCTGCTCCATAACGGAGTTGCTGAACATGCAGCCGTCCCAACAAATATGTTTGAACGCTTTAGTTAATTGTCCATCCGCACCTCTTAACCAGAATCCAGCATCTTCAGCGATGTTCAATTTGCCATTCGGATCCGTTGCTTGGCAGTGACGGCCCGTCTTATCATGACTTCCTGTGCCATGCACAGTTCCGTCATTTTGAGCTACGTGAAAATCAATCGTCCATGGGCGAAGCGCAGCCGTCAATTCTTTTAATGAGGCCCTCAAAACCTCGCGATCCTCCCAGTTATAATCCACAGGTAAAATGCGGTCTTCTGGGCAATTATACCCCATCGTATAGAGTAAGGTATGGGACATGTCCGCTTGGAATCCAATGTTAGGACGATCTACGGACTCTAAGGTCTGAATCATATTGCGCCACGAGTGCATGCCTCCCCAACAAATTTCTCCTTCGGCCGCTAATCTTTCACCGAAATCTGCGGCGACGTCACAGGCTCTTTGGAATGTATCCACAATCAATTTAGAATTTCCTTTCGGATCCTTCGCCCAATCCGCTACTCCCGCAGCAGAATCAATTCGAACGATTCCATTAGGACGAATGCCTAAATGGCGCAGTTCCGCACCTATTTCACACGTTTTGCGCACCATGTCCACAAAGGTATCGCGCGCATCTTTATCCCCCATCGCATTACCTGCCCAAATAGGAGCGACTAAACTCCCAATTTCTAAGCCATGAGCGGCCACTTTATCCGCTAGGGCTTTAGCGCCATCTTTCCCACTTTCTATATCAAAGTGAGGAGGCAGCAAACCAATATCCACGCCATCAAACTTAACGCCATTAACTTCGGCGGCGGCTGTCATGGCAAGCATTTTATCAAGTGAAATAACGGGCTCTGAATCGGGGCCTTTGCCTACAATTCCAGGCCAAGTTGCATTGTGTAATTTAGGATACGTATTCATGTTTGAAATAGGTTATAATTTTAAATCTGGGTTAGCTGGGCCAAAATGTTTCAACATAACAATCGGGTCCGTAGACGAGTAATTCGTGATTTGAACACCGGCTTTTGCAGTAGCCTCTGTGACAAAAAATTCATCATTAGTCAATTGCCCGTACCGAATCATGGCCGGGGTCTCGATATTCCAGACGCCCATTTTACCATGTCCTTGCATCATGATTAAACCATAGGCTGCCGCATCGGTAATGGTAACAGTTTGGCCAGGGAATACTGTTAATTCTTTCGCGCTAAACGCATCTGAACGGTAGCATACCCATTTTTCAGAGTATCCTTGTGCCGCCATTTCTGCCTCATCCCGCACAGGAATCGGTTGCATAAAGCGCGTTTCTAATAAATTCGGGTTCGTATTTAACTCCCAATCGATGACCTCCATCAATTGATCATAATTCCCAATGTCCTCTTTGGGAGTACCATTCCACAACAATTCCTCTGGAATGACCGCCTCATTAACCAGCGACTGATACATCGCAAAAACATCGGATGCTTTTTGTGGCTCATAGGTACACATACTGCCCGGGGCGTGCAACATGCCCGGAGGAACATCCCAACCCGTCCCAGGAATCAATGGAAACGCCTGAGAATACATCGTAATTTTGTTATCCCCTTTCGTGAAGTTCATCAAACACTCTTTGATTTGTTCCTTCGTCGTACCAGGAGCAATACCAAAGAACGTATACGGGAAATCCCCCCCATGGTTATTTAATTGCGGCGGGAAATAATAGGCCTCCGGCTTCCCTAATTGACCTATTTTAGCGGCATGCTCATCATTGTGATGTATGTGGTGAGGCAATGGCCCCATGTTATCAAAAAACTTCGAATACATCGGCCACGATTTGTATTCATTCCATAGACGGTCTCCGATCACTTCACCTTTCAATTCTTCGATGACATCGATCAACAGAATCTGCTCCTCTTTCCCCCCTTCGGAATAAACAACAGCACTTAAGCCTTCGTTTTCACCAGTCAATGGACCGTTTTTAGCCGGAGTCGTAGAGGATAACCAACGTTCATCGATTCCACCACGGGCGCCGCCCAAGACGTAATAATCATCTGGATGTAATTTAATTCTTCTCCCAGGTACACAAAAAGACCTAGGTACCCATGTAGGCGCAAGCCTTAAAATTCCTTTTCCTTGCGCAAGCGCTTTAGCTGCATTAGTGCTCATGTCGTCGTCATTTTGTTAAATGTAAAAAATCTATATCCTTTTTCGACTTAGGTAAATTAGGTGCTAAAATAGTCAGCGTTAACGTTATCTCTTTTTTCTCCCCTGGCGCTAGACTCGTTAATGTGTTTGATTCCCGCGCGGCTTTTTGGCCAATGGGTGGGTTCGTTCCAGGCTCAATACCTGTCACATATTCGTGTTCAGCAAAATGATGCCAGTTCGTCAAACAAGGTAATTCACGTTTATCAAATGTGATGCGCAGGCCTAGCTCTCTTTCTTTGTTCCAAAGTCCGCAATGAACTTTATGCTCTGTATCAGCCTCGGGATCAATGTAAATAACAGACTCCCCACTTCCTTGATGAAGCTCGAGTGGCCGCGGGCACTTTTTGATATCCTTGATGCCTAATAACTGGGGATCTGATGCGACGCGGTGCGTCCCCTTCCAGATAATATCCGTTCCTTCATCCACTAATGGCCAACCGAAATTAAAATGGTACAAAAGCATCAGCGGAGCGGCGGTATTTCCTTCGTTAATTACCTCGTCATGGATTTGTAAAGTCGCCTCGCCTAATCTGCCTGAAATGGTGCGTTTTAGCGTGAGACAGGGCCCAAAAATTTTATGTTGGCGTATAATCCCCGTAATCGACATCTCCAGCGAGCCATTAAGTAAATCGGGCTGAATAATGGATACGATTTCAGCTGGCAAATTTCCTATTTGACCATGAACTCCTCGGTCCCCCGTTTCGTCAGCCTCGGGTCCGCCCACATGATCAAGTCCACAGGTAGCTAGTAGGCCACCACCAAAAGTTCGTAGCCAATCAATCCCATGATTCGACATAGGCTGAGGAGCCGTGATACCCGCCGGGCTGATCCAAGCCAGGCTAAATTGGTTATAAAACGCCTCCGCAATGTCCATGGCGCGGTCAATGACCACCTTATATCGGAAACCCGTTCCGGTATCTATCCAGGCAATTCGAACACCCCGACCTGCCCCATTATCTAAAACGGATGTTTCGATGCCTCCTAATTGCTTGTGATTCGCTATTTTACCGGTCCAATCTGACATGTTTATTGCGCTTACTTCTTTTTAAATACAGCATTACTCTCACTTCCACCCGTCATTAAATAGGCCATCAAGTCCTTTAATTCTTCGGCGTTTAGACTGTTGATTAAACCGGGTAACATACTTGAAACAGGGGAGTATTTCAACGAAATGACATTTTTCTTCAAAATCTTCTCCACCTGATCCGGCGCATAAGGATTTTGAGAAACGTAATAGGCCATTTTATCCTGGTTGGTTAATCGGCCTATCACCGAAGTTCCATTGCGTAGCATAAATTGCGTCGCGGCATATTGATCCGAAACGGTTTTGTTTGGATTGATGATGGCCTCTAACATATCTTTTTTCGAGAATCGCGTACCTAAATTCGTTAGATCTGGCCCTACGTTTCCGCCACCTTCGCTTCCAATAGCATGGCAACGAATACAGGTGGTCGCAGCATACATCGATTTTCCGTTTTTGAAATCACGGTCTGTTAAAGGGGCGTCAAATAAAGCCACCGCCTCCTCTAATTTCCATTGCTTACCAGGACCTTTCGGGCTATCGACATTCATTACATCATTCCCATTCGCAGATAATAAATCAGCGCCTCCTAATTTGTCATAGTAAGCCCGCTTATTTTCAGCTACATTCTTCAAGGCTAATTTTCGTGCCCGATCTATGAATCCTACGTAACTGCGTCCGCCAGAAAATTGGAATGAATTTTTAAACCACTTGAAATAACGCTCGTGCAATTCGGGAGTCCAATTATTTTTAGCCGCGGATAACATCGTTGCCATGTAGGTTTGTTGGGCTGGCGGGATTTTCTCTAACATCTTCGCAATATCCGTTCCGTATTGCGGGTTACGCATAATTAAGTCCGCGGATGAAGTAGCAGATTCCACCCGGTATGCCGTTGCGCTAGCCGTATCCTTCGTT
>JBIIGE010000074.1:0-5646 GCA_044236555.1 Aquirufa sp. | reverse complement strand
ATTAAACGCGGATTTAGTATTGCCCCAAGGCGATATCATCGGCTACCTCGTCACCCTCAAATCCACGCGAACAAAGCAGGGAGAGCGCATGTATTTTGGCTATTTCGTCGACCTTCAAGGCGAGTTCTTCGATACGGTCCATTTTCCGTCAGACCTAAAAAACTACTCCTTCCGCGGCAGTGGAATTTATTGGATGCAAGGGGTGTCGATGGATGACTTTGGCCATCGTACGCTACGGGTACAACAATTAAGGAAGTTAGCGTGGCGGGTGGATCCACGGTATTCATAATTTCAAAGACTAAAGTTCAAAGAGCAAAGTTCAAAGAATTTTAAATAAACATTTCAAATAGTATCGCCAAAGGCGATTCCAGCTCTGAACTTTGACCTTTGGTCTTTGAACTTTGATTCTGGACTACCGACTACCGACTACTGTCCACTGTCAACTGTCCACTGTCCACTGCCCACTGTCCACTGTCAACTGTCCTCTGCCTCTTGCGGCCCGTAAACCTTTTTCCCTTATCTTGCGTTATGCTATAAAATATAATCACATGAAAAACATTCTAGGATTAGTACTCGTGTTCATGAGCCTGCAGGCTTGTGGTCAACAACCCAAACAAACGCCTAAACAACCGATAGCAACAAATACGATGGATAATTTGCCTAAAACAGAAGCCGAATGGAAGGCTAAGTTAACAGAAGACGAATATTATATTTTACGCCAAAAAGGTACAGAACGCCCCTACACAGGTAAATTCTTGATGCACAACGAAAAGGGAATGTATACCTGTAAAGGTTGCGGAGCCCCACTTTTTAGCTCTGACTCAAAGTTCGATTCGCATTGCGGCTGGCCGAGTTTCGACAAGGAAGTGAAAGCCGGTGTAATCAAAGAAACCATTGATAATACCTTAGGCATGCGCCGAATCGAGATTACCTGCGCAAAATGCGGAGGCCACTTAGGTCACGTTTTTGATGATGGTCCTACAGATACAGGCTTACGTTATTGCGTGAATTCGGTTTCGATAGGGTTTGAAGCCGCGAAGAAATAGAGTAGAGATAGGAGATAGGAGAGTATAGAGAAGAGATGGTGAATGGTAAAATCTCTACTCTATAATCTCTACTCTTTAATTGCTCCAGAATACTATGCACCCACTAATCAACTATTTCCTGACCCTTTCTCCCTTGAGTTCAAGCGCTCAAGAGGCCCTAGAAGCCATTTGTCAGCCTACGAGCATAGCACGTAATCAACCTCTTCAGTCGATAGGCCAAACTTGTAAAACGCTTTACTTCCTAAAAAATGGAATGGCGAGGATCTTTTATGAAAAAGATGGTTTGGATGTGACGGAGGGCTTTTACGGAGAATTAAATCTCATTGCACGTGCGGAGAGCTTATTTGCTGGAAAACCTAGTCAGAAGGGAATTCAAGTATTGGAGGATTCGGAGCTTTGGGCCATTGATACGACAAAATTAGCTTCACTCTATGAGGAGCATCGGGACATTGAGCGGCTGTTCGCGCGCTTATTTGAAAGGGCCTATGTAGAAACGATTCAGCGGATTGAAAATTTGCAGTTTCATACGGCCGAGGAGCGTTACCATTTATTAGAAAATGAGCAACCAGAGGTGTTAAAGCGCGCTCCATTAAAATACATTGCGTCCTATTTGGGAATCACCCAAGTGAGTTTAAGTCGCATTCGCGCGAAGAAATCTTAATTTAACATTTGTTAAGTGGTGTTAGTGGCCTATTGATCAACTTTGTTGTGTAAAAGCAATGATATGGAGGTCAAATTAGGCTTGAAAGAAAATTGGCAACAGTTTAGTTTATTGATTTTAGTCAACGCATTCGTGGGAGGCATGGTCGGCTTGGAAAGATCGATATTGCCTCGTTTGGCTTCAGAAGAGTTTCAAATTGCTTCGCACACAGTAATTTTTTCGTTTATTGTTGTTTTTGGAATTGTCAAAGCCGTGACCAATTACTTCGCCGGTCATTTTGCGAATACAGTTGGACGACGTCGATTATTGATTTATGGCTGGCTTTTTGCGATTCCCATTCCTTTTCTGTTGATGTGGGCGCCATCTTGGAATTGGATCATTGTGGCTAACGTCTTGCTAGGTTTTAACCAAGGTCTCGCTTGGTCCAGTACGGTGACGATGAAAATTGATTTAGTGGGGGATAAACAGCGCGGTCTCGCGATGGGAATCAATGAATTTGCGGGGTACCTGTCTGTTGGTCTAGTCGCCTTGTTGACTGCTTGGATTGCGAATACCTATGGTATTAGACCTTATCCGTTCTACATCGGTATTGTGTTTGTTATTTTCGGCCTAGGCTTGAGTATTATTTGGGTCAAAGACACCCAGCTTTTTGTGCACAAAGCCGCAGCCGAAAGTTCGGTGCCTTTGTTACATAATCGATTTTGGGATACTAGTTTATGGCATCGAAACCTAGGATCTATTTCACAGGCTGGATTAGTGAATAATTTGAATGATGGGATGATCTGGGGATTGTTTCCAATACTGCTAGCCGCGAAAGGCTTTAGTTTAGCGGATATTGGGCTGATAACAGCAATTTATCCATTAGTATGGGGATTAGCTCAGCTGGGAACGGGGCGATTGTCTGATTTTATATGCCAAAAAGACCTTCTCTTTATTGGTATGCTTTTACAAGGTGCTGCGATTTTAGGTTTGCTTTGGGCTGATACATTTTTTGTGTATGCGACCTTATCTTTTGTATTAGGACTGGGCACGGCAGTTGTTTACCCTACCTTTTTAGCCTCTATAGCCGCAAATACGCATCCAACGGATAGGGCAGGCAGTTTAGGTATCTTTCGCCTTTGGCGCGATTTAGGTTATGCTTTTGGAGCTATTTTGACAGGGATTCTAGCTGACTATTTTGAATTAAACGTCAGTGTTGTGGTGATTGGGTGCTTGACGGTGGTTTCGGCTGGGGTGGTGAAGGTGAGGATGACTTGTTAGTTCAAACTCGTTATTAAAATTGTGCTACGCAATAATTTTCAATAACGAGTTTGAACTAACAACTAAAGAAAAAGCCTCTTCTTTAACATCTTGAAAAATAGCAAATTGTGCTGCGCAATAATTTTCAATAACGAGTTTGAACTAACAACTTAGTAAAAGTCCCTCCGGACTCATTTCCTCCGGACTGTCCACTGACTACTGACCACTGCCTAGCGCAGCGATTTATCTAGCTCTTCTTTCCCAATCAATCCTATACTTGACCAAGTTTTTACTCCGTTTTTGTACATTTCAAGGTAAGGGATTGATTCAATTTTCATGGATTTTGCTAATTCTTGGTTTTCATCCACATCAATCTCGATGAGTTCTACTTTACCATTCTGCGCTTTTACCCATTCCTTTAAAATTGGGCTTAATTGCTTGCAGGGGCCGCACCAAGTGGCATTGTAGTCGATTATGACCATCGGCTTGCCTTTGATTTTTTCAGCGAAACTTGCCTCGGTTAAACCAGCTGAGGCAGGTATTTTCGATTCGCCTGTTGCGATAGGTAAATTAGCAGACTGCCAAGCTAGCATTCCACCCGTTAAATTGACGATGGATTTGAAGCCCATTTCCTTTAGCATTCCGGCAGCAGAAGAGGATCTTGCTCCTGATAAGCAGTAAACATACACTGTTTTGTCTTTTGCTAATTCACCAGCGATTTGTGCAAAAGTAGGTGAACTAACATCTGCATTGATGGCACCTTCAATATGACCATTTTGGAATTCATCGATGGTTCTGACGTCCAAAATCTGTGCTCCCGACTCTTCAGCCATGGCTGTTTGGAATTCTGTTGCGCCTAGATCTTGTTGTCCCTCTTTTGGCCCACAAGAAAATAATAGACTTGCTATAAAAATAGAATAAAGTACTTTTTTCATTTCGAATGTTGTTTAATAATTCCTTCCAAAACGTTCGCTTGAATCACCCCTGACTGCCGCCAAACCGACTTCCCATCCTTAAAAAGGATCATCGTGGGTACAGAACGTATTTGAAATTTATCTGCTAAGGTACGATTCTTGTCGACATCGATTTTAATGATTTTGGCAGAATCTCCAATCTTAGACTTTAATTGTTCTAAAATAGGCTTTAATTGCTTGCATGGGCCACACCATTCAGCTGAAAAATCAACTAAAACGGGTTCTGGCGATTTCAATAATTCGGCGAATTTGCTCATGGTAATACAGTTTTCAGTGGACAGTTGTCAGTGGACAGTGGACAGTAGATTAGAGATTATAGATAAAAGAGTAAAGAGTAAAGAGTAAAGAATTCATCATTCATCATTCACCATTTACCATCTCCTAACTATACTCTCTTATCTCTACTCTATACTCTATACTCTCTTATCTTTAATTTATTCTTTGTGCTTTATGCTTTAAGCGACGTCCAAGCCCCACCATTGTGCACCTGTTCGAATCCATTTGCTTTTAGCATGCGTTTAGCCATACCACTACGGCTTCCCGAGCGGCAACAGGTTATTATAACTTGATCTTTCTTTAATTTGTTCAAATTAGCATTTAAAGTTTGCAAAGGTATGTTGATGGATCCTTTCACGTGTCCGTCTTTGTATTCCGATGGCGTGCGAACGTCCACCACTATCGCGCCTGATGCAATTAACTCGTTCAGGTCCACTTTAGGGCCAATGCCCAATAAATTCTTCAGTAATGTTAACATCTTATTTTGTGTTTATGTACGCAAATATAATTCTCAAAAATGGGCTGAATCGTGACAAATGTCTCTGATCTATTTTTGTGCAATGAATTGTACTACTTCTGCCAAACCTTGATGTAAAGGGCCTTCATCTAAAATCCGTTGTTTTTCTACATTTAAAATAATCTTTAAGCCGGGGAATTCAGTTTCTAATTCTTTGGCAGAAAATAACCAATCGATATTTTTAGGCCCGCCTGAGCTTAATCCTAATTGCTGTTTTGTAAAACCTTCTAAGAGAATTATACCACCAGGTTTTAACCACGAAACACAATTAGCGTAAAAGGGTAGCCTGGTTTCGATGGGTAAATGGAAATAGGTAAGGGCTATGATGTCAAAAGACGCTAAAGGGAATTTGACTAACGTGGCGTCAGCTACTTTAAAATGGATACGAGTCTTTTCTTGTGAGGCTAGTTTTAGGGCTTTTGATTGACCTTGTTCGCTTAGGTCAAAGGCGTGTACCTCCCAACCTAATTTAGCCGCAAAAACAGCATCCCGACCTTCTCCAGCGCCTGGGAATAAAATTCGACCCGCTGTTATCTGGGGTATATGTTCAGCCATGAATTCATTTGGATTGATTCCATATTGGTAGATATCTTGCTGATATCGCTCGTTCCACATTGCTTTCATTCTATAAAATAAGTAAGTTTAAAAAAAATATATCTATGAAAAATTCCATACTGTTAACCCTTTTCGTTGCTTTTATTTCCTTCGCAGCAAACGCACAAACTCATAAAGTAGTGATCCAATTGAATACTTCGGACACTTTAGTATGGCATGGTGCACTAAAAAACATTTCAAATCTTCAAACGGCTTTAGGTTCTTCTACCCAAATCGAGCTTGTAGCTCACGGGGCTGGAATTAGTATTTTAGTAGATGGTAAAACCACTCAAAAAGCTAAAATTGCTGAGTTAGCTGCGATGGGAGTCTTATTCAAAG
>JBIIGE010000030.1:0-20223 GCA_044236555.1 Aquirufa sp. | reverse complement strand
TGATATCAGTACGAGTTAAGTAATCTAATAAGCTACGACGCTTACCTACTAACTTTAAAAGTCCTAAGCGTGTGCTGTGGTCTTTCTTGTTTTTCTTCAAGTGCTCAGTCAGATAGTTGATTCTGTAAGTGAATAACGCGATTTGCGACTCAGCAGAACCAGTATCGATTTTAGACTTTGCTTTCCCTTTTGATTCGAAAATTTCTTGTTTTTTCTCAGGTGACAAATACATCTTTTACCAGTTTAAGTTTTAAATAATTATTGAATTTGCAAAAGTACTCTTTTTCTCGCTAATAAACAAATGTTCTAGGCTTGTGTTTTTACACGCCCCCATTTGTTTTTAATGCTGTCCCAAACCACCCGGTAGAAGTCCGTTTCAAACAACCGAGAATCCGCTAAAGCGATCTTCAGGAAGTAAGCCCCGATGAGGGCAAGAATGGCATTAGATAGCCAAGCGCCTACTTGGAGAATTAAGGCTCCTTCTTTGGCCATTTTATCCCCTTGCTGAGTTAAAATATAGAGTAATATAAAGAAGGAAACAGCCACTACGACTGGCACACCAAAGCCACCTTTCTTAATAATAGCCCCCAATGGCGCCCCGATAAGGAACATCACCAAAATAGCGATGGCATTCGTGAATTTGTGGTGCCACTCTAGGTTAGTCTTATTTAATTTCATTTCGTAATCCTCAACAATTATCTTATTGGTCTCACCTGCGGTCAGCATATTTTTCGCCTGCTGTAAGGCTAAGTCATAGGGAACCGGGCTTTTAGACGCTAAAGCTTTTGCTAAACGGGGTTTAACCCAATCTGTTTTTCGGAAGAATTGTATGGTCTTCTTCACAGGCGATATATGGTAGAGAAAATTCATGCTAGAAGATTTGTAAAATCCCTGCTTAACATTCGCTATCGTTTTTCTAAGTGAATCAGCGTCATCCGCCAGTTGGTTATTGTTACGCATGATCTCGTGGTGGGCGAATTGTTGCTCATCCGTTTTTTGGAGATCAAACACCGCTAATGACATCACTACCTTGCTTTTTTTGAATTCATGCACCGCTAATTCCGTTGGATTTGCTGCCGAACCTTGGTCAGCATCCTCTAAGTAATCCTTTCCATTAAAGAGTTCAAAGATTAAATACCGCTTATTCAGAATCGTATACATTAACGCTGAGTCCGCCAAAGTCACATGGCGATTCCCATCATTGTGGGTATGATCGTAAATGATTAAGTTCTTCAGGGTCTTGTTATCCGGGTACTTCTTCGCTACTTTGATCGAGTATCCTGTTAAATCCGTGTAGAATATGCCCTCCTTGATATTTAGCGTAGTCTTAGTGGTCTTTATATCATACAATAAACTCCAGCCTTTAATATTTGCCCAAGGCAAAGCCACATTCATAAACCAAAACATAAAGAGGCTTAAAAATACCGATACCGTCAAAATAGGACGCATAATGCGAAAAATGGAGATTCCCGCACTCTTAAGGGCAGTTAATTCGAAGTTCTCCCCTAGCTTCCCAAATGTCATCAAAGAGGATAATAATACCGATAAGGGCATCGCTAACGGAATTGTAATCAGCGAGAAATAGAAAAATAGCTCTACATAGACAAAAGCCCCTAAGTCCTTACCGAAAAGATCTGCAAAGTAAAAAAGCACCAAACGCAATAGGAATATAAAGATGACAACAAGAAGTGTCAAAATAAATGGTCCAAAAAACGCCTGAAGTACTAATTTATCAATCTTACGCATCCTATCAATTCCTAACTACCTACGATTTCTTTCAGCTTATCGATTAAATAATCCCATAATTCTTCTGCATCGGCATCAGTCTTAAAAGTCGATGCCCCATCAATGACTGTAAGATAGGTTGTATTAGAAACCTCGCTAACATCTAGACTTAATTCAATAATATGCTTCCCTGGTTCGGAATCGCCTCTTTTGAAATCAAACTTGACCGATTTATTGGCTTTTCCCGGTAGAACTATTGCCGGATGATTCTCATTATCCCAATAGAAATGTAATTCTGAGCTTCCTCTAACGATTACCTTGTCTGCAAACCATTGTTGTAATCCGGATGGACTACTTAGATAAGGATACAACACCTTAGGAGATGCTTTTACCTCATATTCGAAAGTATAGGGTGTCTGCGACATAAATTAATGGATTTAATTACCTGTAAAACTACCTGTAAACAAAGGTATTAACTCTGGGCTAAATCCCAAATCCTGCGCAAAATTAATAAGTATTGTGAAAATATTTGTGTTCTACAGACGGAAAGCTTACCTTTGCTCCACAATTTGGCGGGGTAGCTCAGATGGTTAGAGCGTTGGATTCATAACCCAAAGGTCGGCAGTTCGATTCTGCTCCCCGCTACTTGAAATCCCTTTTTGGGATTTTTTTATGCCTATGAAAAAGCCTTCTTTTGATGTGATCTTTATGGAACTGGCTCAGAATCTGGCGCTTCGTTCCCATTGCACCCGCGCTCAAGTCGGTTGTGTATTAACAAAAGATACCCGAATTATTTCGATAGGTTACAACGGTCCTCCCGCAGGAACCCATAACTGTGATGAGGAATTTGGCGAAGATGGTTGTCCGCGCGATTCCAAAGGAAGTTGTTCACTGGCTCTTCATGCTGAACAAAACGCCATATTATACGCCTCCAAGAACGGTGTTTCAGTCGAAGGCTCTACGATTTACGTTACATTATCCCCTTGCATTTCCTGTGCGCGTATTATTTACAGCATGAAGATCAAAAAAGTAATCTACTTGAACTCCTATGCTGCTTATAAAGGCTTGGCTTCGGATGAGGGGGTCGATTTTTTAAGGAAGTTTGGGGTGGAGGTAGTTTCATATTCAGAATTATAGCAGGGCTATAATTCTGAATATGAAATTAGAGAAGAGAGTATAGATTATAGAGTAGATACAAGAGAGTATATATTTATGCAAAAAGGCGCTAAAAGCGCCTTTTTGCATGTTTTCGAGATAGTATTTCTTCTCTCTACTCTATAATCTCTAATCTCCATTAATAAAAAAGAGGCGTCAGCCTCTTTTTTATTAATGATGAACCCCACCTTCCCCATGCACATGGCCATGGGCGATTTCGTCTGGAGTGGCTTCTCTGATTTTTAAGATCTTTCCTTGGAACATTAATGTTTTCTCCGCTAATGGGTGGTTAAAGTCCATGGTTACAGTTTCTCCTTCGATAGAAACGACTAAACCTTGCATGCGGTTTCCTTGGTCGTCCGTCATGGGGATGAAGTTTCCGATTTGTAGGATATCGTCTGCGTTTTGGCCTTCGGCCTGGAAAATAGATTTAGGTAATTGGATGATCGCGTTAGGATCGACGTTACCGTAAGCGTCTTCGGCTGAGATGCTGAAATCGAATGTGTCGCCTTCGTTTAAGCCTAACAGGTTGGTTTCAAACGCTTCTGGTAGGCCACTAAGGCCATGAATAAAGACCATTGGTTCTTTTTCGTCTACGATTTCTACGACATCGGGTTGTCCGTCTTCATCTGGAAATGCAAGTTGATACGAGATGAATACGACGTTATTTTTTGCAATTGGCATGGTTTGAGCTTTTTTTTTGCCTGCAAACCTACGGGAAATACTTGAGATATTTTTCCATCCCTTTGGTTTTACCTATTTTTGTTCAACTAATTTACCCTATGCAACAGAGCGCTCAAGAAGTTTTAAAGGATATTAAGCAGAAAAAACTGGCTCCTATTTATTTGTTGCACGGTGATGAGCCTTATTTGATTGATCAGTTAGTGGAGGCTTTTGAAAAGCAGGTGTTGCCGGAGGATCAACAGAGTTTTAATCAATTTGTACTTTTTGGCAAGGATCATAGTTTAGGATCTATCGTTGCGACTGCGCGTCGATATCCGATGATGTCTGAGCGTCAGGTAGTTATTGTGAAGGAGGCGGCGTTTATTGAGGCGATGGCGAAAGCGAAGGAGAATGCGAAGGCTAAAGATGACGATTTGAAAGTTTGGGAGGATTATTGTGCGAATCCGACACCTTCTACCCTACTTGTTTTGACCGTAAAATCCTTGCTTTCAGATAAATCAAAGGTGTTTTCTGCCTTGGTAAAGCATGGGGTGATTGTGACTTCGAAGAAGGTTTCGGAAGATAAATTGGGGGCTTGGTTAGTGGATTATTTAGGTCAAAAAGGGATTAAAATTCAGCCCTCTACTGTCGAATTGATGGTTTCCTATGTGGGTGCGGATTTGTCTAGAATGGCGCATGAGGCGGATAAATTAGCCGTGAATGTGCCGGCTGGGGCTGAGGTGGGTTCAGCGGAGGTAGAGAAATACATCGGGATTAGTCGGGAATATAATTATTTTGAGTTCCAAAAAGCCATTATTCAACGCAACACCGAAAAAGCACAGAAAATTGCCTTTCATTTTGCAGAGAATACAAAGCAGAATCCAGCTGCGCCCATGTTGGTGCTTTTATTTAACTTCTTCTCTAAAGTCTTGCAGGTCCACGATGTGGGAAATGTCTCAGACGGAGAGATTGCAAAGCTTATTGGGGTGAATCCTTATTTTGTGCGTGATTATACGACGGCGGCAAGAAATTACCCTTTAGCCAAGGTGGTCCGCATTATTGAGGCGGTGAAGAACGCTGATTTAAAAGTGAAAGGGGTTATCGGTAGCGCAGAGACGGATCGCGAAATTATTTTGGACTTAAGCTTCCAAATCCTGCACCTCTAGTTGATAGGTAAAAAATCATCTTCCTTTACGTATCCCTGCTGATTTTCGATCAGGCTATAGACCCAAATATCGCGGGTGAACCAATAATTAATCCGATTCCCCTTCTTTAAAAGCCGCTCCACCGGTGCAGCGGAGGATGGGAAGTCGCGCATGTACGATTTCTCTTTGGTAATAATCCCATAATTTAAAAACCCAGGAAAGTTCGCGAACAGGCCAATAAAGGCAATGTAAATGATTAAATAGGTGAATTGACTGGTCCTAATCGTTTTCATTTTAACAACCGAATAGGTCAAAACGCCCGCCCCATACAGTGCGATTAAGAGTAAGAAACCCAATATAAAGGCAAAGTATTTGAAATAAAGCCAATATATCTGATCCCAAATACTCATCTTGAAGCCGTTCAGTCCCTGCTTTTCTCCTATTTCCTCTAAACGTTTCGAAATTTCTGGCAGCGCATTCGTCGCTTGTATACTGGATAAATAGTATAATTCCTTCAACCAATCGTTTTTTGCTTTCGCTATATAGGCCAGTTTTAACTTGATATTTTCGGATTCGGTTGGATTGGTCTTTAAATGAGACACGTAAATTTTCTCGGCAGATAAAAGTCTATTCGCTTTAAACAGAGAATCAGCTAATGCGAGTTGATTTCTATCTATTTGGCTATAAGCCCTTTGTCCAAAAGCCAAAAGAAAAATAATCAGAAATGTAATTTTATTTAGACGAATGACTTGCATTATTTAAAAAAGGGTGCTAGTTTTGCACCGCAATAAGGGGAAAAAGTTACTCTTTTGCAAACGAAGGTCAACCAGTGGTTGAACTTCCTTTCGGTTCCAGAGTGAACCATTTTACATATACAAGCCTCGGCTTGAATGATTCCGTAGCTCAGTTGGTAGAGCAATACACTTTTAATGTATGGGTCCTGGGTTCGAATCCCAGCGGGATCACTTCTTAGCTAGTAAATAGCACTAAAGACTCCAATTTCTTACGATTTTGGAGTTTTTTTATGCCTTTTAGGCTCGGTTTTGCCCCCTATTGTATTGATTTGTTTGGCACGGCTTTAATTATCTTAACCTCGTTAACTTGAATCAAAAAATGCTAAAACTGCTTCAAATAAGTAAGTTTAGAGATAAATGATTGATTCTGCACTGGGATATCTCTAAAACTACTTTCATTAAAAACCAGATACAAAAAACTCAGTGGAGCAAACTCCCAACTTCCCCTAGCATTCCATCTAGCCCTTTTATCAAATGAATTATATTGATAGAATGCAGATAATTGCATTCTTGGATTAGCCGCAAGACGGAGTCCTGTAGTATATAGGCCTGTTTCGAAATGGTCTCCAATAAATCCGAAATTTTGAAAATTATTGTGTTCGTAATTGGCTGTAAATGCAATATGAGGAATTGGTGCAATTCTAGTCCCAAAGGTAAATGTGTTTAAATTACCACTATAATAACCGCCCCATTCATATTTACTTTCAAAGGAGATTTTTTTTGAAGCATCAGTTTTATACCTCAAAGTGTGGCGCCAATAATGATATTCCTTAGGCTGAATAAACCTATTTAATATAGTAAAAGGAAAATCAAAATTTTGCCATGTGGGCGTAGCAGCATATTCTATTTGTCCATTGGTTGTTGTAATAATATATAATGGAAATATGTATATACTGAATTCTTGTGTTTTAAAATTATTGGTATTTTGAAACCAATTGACAAAAGCACCAGGATCCCAACGACGAATCCACTTGCTCAGCCAACCATTTTTTGGACGCCAAATAAAATAACCACCAGGATTATGTTTTATGGTATTGTTTGCAAAAACGAAACCCATGCCTGGAACATATTTTTTACTTACAAAATCTGTAACCCATCCAAGATATGCTTTATTAGGAAACCATCCTGCATAAAAACTACCAGCAAACCCAATACTATCATTGGTGTTATTTCTTGACGCGGAACCTAGATATTGAATAGTTATTTCATCTTTTGGTCTAATAAAACCATCAAAAGTTAAGGTTGAATTATTTGATTGCTTAAATCCGTTTGATATATCAACTTCATCAAGTCGATGGGTATACATTACACCAAAATTATTTTGTTTGCTATAATTTTTAAGATATCTCAAAACACCAAAATTAGCTGCACTTTGCTGAACTGTTCCTCTTTGATGAACATATAAACCTGCTAATGTTCTTTTTTGATTTCTATCGGTATAACGAATTCCAGCATCTATTGGAACGGGGTCTGCATTAAATTGAGTATTTGACAAACCTATTGTTCGGCTAAAAAAAGGTTTAATATTACTAAAATCAGCCCCTGCATAAACTCCACTATTCTCTAAAAAAAACTGTCTTCTCTCTGGAAAAAACATATTAAATCTAGTAAGGTTATTTACAGCTCTATCTACATCCGCTTGTGCAAAATCAGTATTAAAGGTGAAATCAACCACAGCACTTGGTGTAACTGACCATTTAACCTCACCTCCCGATTTAATGAAGCTATTATTGGTTTTCTGATTATTTTGATTGGTGGATTGATTTGATTGAAATAAGGTATAGGGTTGAAATCTAACATTAGATGAATTTGGTGGCAATTTCAATCCCTTAAGTTGAGCTGCATAAGTCATTCGATAAGGATCAAAACTTTGAGGAATTGCAGGAAAAACAGTTTGTTCATAATCCCTTCTTGCTAGTCTCGCAAAACTAATCCCCCAGGAAACAGAATCCGATGCATTTACATTTTCATAACGAACTGATTTAAATGGTATCGCAAATTCTGCATAATAACCACTATCAGTTATCGTTGTTCTAACTTTCCATAATGCATCCCAATCATTATCTTTAAGTGTTCCATCAAAAACTTGCAAATCTCTTTGATTGCCATATGGAGTAGTTTGAAATGAGACACAAAATCTTTTTAAATTTTGTGGATCAAGCTGAATATAAAAAACATCATTTTCCCCGTAAATAAAATCCCTTCGTAAATCTTGAACTCGAATACCTTTTTTCCCTAGTGAATCTTTGCAAAAAATACCGAAGTAAATGTTTTTTTTATCGTAGGCAACTTGAACAAAAGTTTCATATAAATATTTCCCACCTTGGCGTGGTTCCATTCTAAAAAAGTCACGTGTAATTGGAGCTTTATTCCATATGGACTCATCCAATTTTCCATCGATAACAATGGTTTCACTCGATTCAACTGCATATACAATAGGAGGATTGAGAGATGGAGGGAAATTATTCGACTCCTGTGCAACTGAATAAGTAAATTGAAAAATAAATACTGAAAAGAATAAAAGTCTTATTGGCATCAACAAGGATGAGATATAGAAATAACTTGTGCGATTATAGAAATGTAATTGCAAAGAAAGTGCTATTATTATTTGTATTTTCTGTCAATCGATTGGTGCAATTGTAAGGTAGACGAAATGTGATTTTTCTTCGACCAATTATCTCCTTCAATTATTTTATTTTTGATAAAATGATTCCAGACGAGTTAGAGAATGACTAAAAAAAGATTTTGTGGCTCGACTTTGGGTTGTGGGAACTATAAAATGTTATAAATGATTGTATATGTGCAAGTTAAGATAAATTGTAACGCCCCAGCGGGATCACAACTATTATTAAAAAACACTGTCTATTTCAATATAGGCAGTGTTTTTTTTATTTGGCGCTCAACATTAGCAACCTTCCCCCATCTTCCACGCTCACATAAATTTTACCACCAGGACCCATTTTTACATTTCTTATACGGCCATTATTTTCGAGTAAAATGGTTTCATTGCTTGGTACCCCATTGGTCATTTTTATCATGAGTAAATGTTTTCGCCCCAGGCTTCCCATGAGCAAATTGCCATTCCAATCTTTAAATGAAGGATGGTTAATAAAGGTTAAACCTGATGGCGCGAATGCCGGAGTCCAACTTTTCAATGGTGCCACAATTCCCGGTGCAGTATGACCGTTGCTTATTGTGGTTCCATTATAATTGATGCCCATGCTGTACAAAGGCCAGCCGAAATTTTCTGCAGGTTGAACGCGGTTAAGCTCACAGCCACCACTAGGTCCATGTTCATTTACAAAAAGTCGATTTGTTTTAGGGTCAAAAGCCATGCCTTGGGGATTGCGATGCCCATAACTGAATAGGGTGGAACGTCCCGTTTGGCCTGGTAAAAGAGTATTATCAGCTGGTATAGTTCCATCCAGATTCATTCGATGTATTTTACCCCAAAAAGTGTTTAGCCTTTGGCCATTTTGATGTGGACTTGTTGCCCCGCCCAGGCTTCCTCCCCCTCCTTCTCCCACACTCCAATACAATTTACTATCCGTACCAAAGGCAATTCGACTCCCATAATGGCCATTCCAGGTCGACGCAGACTCAGTGGTATGCAAGACCTGCCAATTGCTAGCAGCCGTTCCATTTAAAGTGAACCTTGCTAAAACAAGAAATCCCCCTGTAATGCTGTAAGTGGTATATACACTTTTGCTTGAAGCATAATCCGGTGAAATAGCCACATCTAGCAACCCTCCCTGCCCTGCTGCGGAAATATTGGAAGGCAAGCCTGAGATGAGTGTATTGCTTTGAGTAGTCGGGTCAAACAAGCGCATTGTCCCTGTTTTTTGTGTAAACAACAGGTTGCCATTAGGCAGAAAATCAAAGCCCCAAATTATCCCCTGATTACTTAATAGCGTAGAGACCGTAATTTCAGGAGCACCAATTAAAGGAGCAGTAACAGGTTCATCCTCTTTTGAACAAGAGAGGAAAATGGCAAAAAATACAAATGCTAAGATCCAATTATCTAAATAGGGCTTTATCCGCATAAAAAGTGCCAAAAGGAATGAGTGATGCAACAAAAGCCCAAAACATTTTAAGTAAGTTCCATCGATGAATAAACGAAACTTGAAGTACTAAAACGACGTAAAGAACAAATAGAATTCCGTGTGCTAAACCCACCACGTAATTAGGCTGCGGCATACCATACTTGTATTTTAATATCATCGTAAAACCTAAAAGTAGATACGAACAACCTTCTAGAAATGCGACGATTCGCAGCCTTCCTATTGGCGTTTTTAATAAATTTTTGAGCATTGTTTTATGAAAATAAGGTGCAAATATCAATAAACTAAATTAATAATTTTGGTAAAATACGGTTTATGTACTCAATTCATTATGCAATTAAAATCCTTACCGCCAAATAAATATAAAGCTGATTTTTTTGTCGCAAAAAGTTAAATATCTAAATTGAAATTTGGCAATTAAAATCGAATGTTAACGTATGGAAGAGAAATTTAAGTTGCTAAAAGTCAACCTTTAAATTAGTGTGTGCTCAATCGGTTTAGTAAACATGAAAAATAGATTTATATATTTTATCATTCTAATCTTTAGCTTATTTGCTTTTCGCTCATTTAGTCAAATAAGTGAGGCTGATAATCCAATAATTTTAGTGGTAAATGGTAGTGGAATTACTAAAGAGGAAGCTCATCAAGATGCTTTGAAATCATGCATTTCATTAGCTATTTCTGGGTTGTATCAGTCAAATTTGAATTCCAATTTATCTTTTGAAACAATACAGAACCTAATTTTGAATTCCTCAACTTTTCTAGATTATTCAATAGCATATGATGATCAACTCCCCAATGGGAAAATAGCCTCTACCTTGAACGTTAGAATCAATATGGAGAGTTTTATAAATGTACTGAAGACAATTGGTTTAAATGTTGAATTTAAGGGCGGAAACATTGCTCTTCAGATTAAACAAATGATATTAAATGAGCAAAGTGAAACTGAATCTATTTTAAGAATGTTGGAGTTTTTAGATAAGCCAATGCATTCTGTATTTGATTATAAAATTAATAGTAGTTTCCCAAAAAGTTTAGATGATACAAATAAAGAATGGGCTGTTCCCGTACGAGTGCAAGTGATAACAAACAGGAATATTGATTTTTGTTCGAAATTTCTCTTTCATACACTTTCTGAATTAAGTGTTAAGCCTGAGGAAATAAGTTTGTTTGAAAAAATGAATAAAAAATCATTCCCTGTTAAAATTAATTTTCAAGGGAATCAATACAATTTGTTGCTTAGGAAGCAATTTTCTTTGAGTTTAATTAAAAGATTTGTCGAAAAATGGGAAAATTATCTTTTAAATTTTAAAGTTATTGAAGGTAAAAATGAATATGCAGGGAATGAAGTTATTTTACTTAAGAATGAATCAAATTTCGGCGATAGCCCTAGAAATGAGTCAAAAATAAATGCCAGAAAAGAATATACTTTTGTCCTTAATAAAAATAAAATAGATATTGATTTACAACTTCCTAAGGCTTCACAGTTAGTAGGGGAATACAGTTGGAATGATGTAAAAACATTATCTGAACTCGAGTCCATAGAAGATTATTTGGTTGAATCTAGGGGATTTAAAGCAAACAGTGATGATATGTATAAGAAAACGAAAAATTATAATTATCTAGTTACTAATGAAGAAATTTTCACAGTGGTTGAGCAGCAAGCTGAATTCCCAGGAGGTCCTGGTGCATGGGGGCGTTTTTTAAATAAGACGTTAACATATCCTTCTGATGCTCAAAAAAAAAATATAGGTGGACGTGTTATAGTTTCTTTTGTGGTAAATATCGATGGTTCAATTGATGATGTAAAGTTGGAAAAAGGGATTGGATTTGGTTGTGATGAGGAAGCTATAAGGGTGGTTAAATCAATGCCTAGGTGGAATCCTGCAAAACTTTCCGGACGTGCAGTTCGTTCAACATTCAAACAATCCATCACTTTTGTTTTGTCAGAGTAATAATTAGAGATTTAGTATTTGAATTTTTAAGTAAAGCTTATGTCCCAATTTAAGGTAGCTCTTCAGCTTTTTAGTTTACTAATAATTACGTTTGTATTGTACTCCTGCGTATCTAATGTAGACTTGGAGGCAAATGTGGCTTACAAAATAAATATTACAAGTTCGCCTGTGACGGCTGTTACGTTTAATAGCGCTGTTTGTGGTGGAACAGTTAATTCTGCGGGAGGTGTTGATTTGTTAGAAAGAGGCGTATGTTACGCCACTACCCCCTTCCCTACGATAAAAAATATTAGGGCTAAGGCGGCGAGTGCTGTTTTGGGAAGCTATCAAGTTACCTTAAGTGGCCTCACTTCTGATACGAAGTATTTTGTTACATCCTACGCGATTAGTGTTAAAGACACTGCTTATGGGGAGCAAATGGAATTTACAACAACTTCTCTTTTGCCTGTTGTTACGACTAATGATGTGGCTGCAATTACTACCTCTAATGCGCAAGTCTTTTCAACATTGGTTTCTACTGGGGCAAGTCCTATCGAACAAAGAGGCGTTTGCTGGGCAACTACGGTTAATCCGACTATTGCCAATGAAAAGACCTCAGACGGTACCGCTACGGGGACAATTACTTCAGCTATTTTGGGCTTAAAACAAAACACCCGTTACTTCGTGAGGGCCTATGCCAAAAATGGGAATGGAGTAGCCTATGGAAGAGAGCTTTCTTTCAATACGCCTCAGCCTACAACGGAAGATTTGAATGAAGTTCAATTCATATCAAATAATATAGGATTTATAGCGGGTAATAAAGTCCTTTTAAAGACCATCAATGGCGGGGATACGTGGACAAAAATTCGAGAAAGTTCATCCGTAAATTTCACAAGTATACATTTTGAAAACGAAAATTTAGGTTACGCCGGCGGAAATGATCAAAATTATGCCTACCTCTACAAGACAACCGATGGAGGATTAAGTTGGGCGCAAGTAACTAGGGAATGGAATGGTAATGAGCGCTTGAAAATTACCGGAATATTCACTTCTGGAAGCAATACAGTTAGCTTTCTATTTAATGCCTATCCTAATGCATCACAAGTTTCTGGAACAATTGCCTTTTCATCTGATGGGGGTGTAAATTGGACAAGGACAAAGGCCTCTAAAATAGTGGGTTTTAATTGCGGGGATATGAATACCGATGGGAAGGTTTACATAGGTAGTAGTAATTATTGGGCTGGAACCACCAATAATTGCTCCATTTTTACATCAACATTCCTAGCCAATGGCTCTAAAATCGTAACAGAGAAAAACCTAGATGGTATTGCTGATCTGTATGGAATTGACATGAATGGATTAAAAGGCTATGCGGTAGGATCTAATGGTAAATACTTTACTTCAGGTGACGGTGGCCTAAATTGGTCCATGAGAACTATTGCTGGCTACTCAGCTGAGACAATGAATGCTGTCTTATTTAAAGACGGTAATAAAGGCTACATTGCAGGTACTAATGGTCTTTTATTGAAAAGTATTGATGGTGGTTTATCCTGGTTTAAAGAACCTACTGATAGTGTAGAAGAATTCACCAGTATAGCGATTAAACCCGATGGAACGGTATTTGCAGTAGGTAAAAAGGGGGAAATATTTAGAAAGATTTTATAATTGAACGAATTTTAAAACCAACTTAACTTTTAATTATATGAAAAATTTCAAGAGAATTACCGGCTTAACATTGATTAGTATGTTGATGTTATTTTCTGCAAGTGTTAGTCAAGCTCAAACTTTGGGAACAAAGAAAGTAGTTACGCTTAAATTATTATCCTATTCGTGTGGTGATTTATGTTACATTGAATTTAAAGATACTTCTTCTGGAGTATCATATGATTTTGAAAATATAGATGGCAAAACGAAGGATAATGGTATTGTAGCAGGTATTCAGGGAGCATACTATGATAATGGAGAAAGTGATGGCAAATTAGTGGGTAAAACGTATAAAGCAGTTCTTGAATTTAGGAAAACTGATGTCATGTCTTATGATGGGGAGTTTCCTAGGAAAACAGGTAAGAAAAAGTCGAAATGGATGATAAATACACTTTCTAAATAAACTTCAAACTACTTTTTAATTTCATTTTTCTTTTTCAATTCTTCCAATTGTTGGTTCCATTTAGCTAGACTTGTAAAGTTTCTTTTCAAAAATACCATTTTAGAACTTTTCTTTCCATTCTTACAATCAAATGAATTTAAAGTGAGTTTAGTTTTTGAGATATCAAAGTCGTAGTTACAGGAATCTGTTTGAAATTCGTACCAAATCTTCCCAGGAGTATTACTATATCTAGGAGCAATTCTTTGCTCGGCAACACCATTTTGTTGAAACCTTAATTCCTTGTTGACTAGTGCGATCTGCATTTTTTCCAAAGTATTATTTATGACAAGATTGTAATTTTTACTTTCGAACCAATAAACACCATATTCTACTTTTTGTGAAAATGAATTAAATAATAAACCTGTAAATAAGAATGTGAATAGTGTTTTTTTCATTTTTATATATATTTATTTTCTGATTGAAATTTAAATAAATATCCCAAAAATTGGTTTGAATATTTATTTAAAGGTATGAGTTTTTTTTCTCCAACATTACGTTCTAAACCATGGTTCCTTATGCTATAAATCAATTATTTTTTTTGTTAAATTGGAAAAACCTAAACGTATTCATATGAAAAATTTAAAGACTTTCGCAATTCTATTTTTTTGTTCTTTAGTAATAACTACTAGTTTAATCGCTCAATCAAAAGTAAAATCCAAAACCCAAACTAAATTTTCAATTCCAGTCGTACCCACATCAGGGATTTTTACTTATTATTCTGAAGAGGATGTCATAATGGGAAGCAGTCCTGTTATCGTAGGAAAATTAATTATTTTTCAAGCTGATGGAGAATTTATTCGGGGATTCTATGGATATGCAGCTCAAGGCGAACAAAACATGTATTTTACCGGTACAAGAAAAGGGAATGTAATTGTTGGAAAATCATATAACTTTTACGATAAATCGGAAGATAATTTTAAGTTAACTCTTATGGGGAATTTTGTATCATTTGAAACGTCAGAAGATAAAATTAAATTACCAGCAAAGAGAAAGGATATTGTTGATAAACAGTTAACGGTTTATCAGAATCCAGATAAAAAATCCACTGTTTTGGCAAGAGATTTAGATTTGGAAAAAAAAGGATTTAAACTCATTGAAATAGGAGAAATGGAAAAAATGGAGGATACCGAAGATAGTGAATACAATGTCTGGTGTAAAATAAAAAATCAAAATATGGAGGGCTGGGTACTTGGATTATTTAGGGTTTTCTAGATTAAATATTTTAGTACTCATTAAATTATCAAACACTGTCAAATCCATTTTGACAGTTTTTTTTTATATCAGTTCCCGAAAATGAAGAAGAAATCTTTTTAGTTTCAAAAAGATATTTAAATTTGGCAATCCGTAATGCCTAATTCCTCCTTGTGGATTTCGCATATTACCATAAATGATGAATTAATCCGCCGCTGTATCTCCAATACTTCCTGTGCAGATATCCTCATCCGATGCTGGTTTTAACCATTTATTGAGTTGCGCTATTCTTTTTTTCGTTATTCCTTCTGCGACTAAATTAGTGCACATTGGGTAAGCGCTGCCATAGAATTTTGGTCCATTAGCACCAGGAAACATCATATTAATTTCTGCTGATCTGAACTTAATCCAAAGGCTTTGTGATTCTCGCAATGCCTTGATGAAGACCGTGTTTTTAGCATATTTAGCTGCTATTTTATTAATGACAAGAGTTAATTCTTTGTCTGCTTTCTTGTATGATTTATCACTTTCTTGCGTCATTTCCCGCTGAGACTGAGCATAAGTAAAAGATGTACTCAAGCCTAGTAGCAAAATGGTTAGTAATTTTTTCATTGCTTAAATGGTTTTAAAGTTGAAGGATAAGATACTAATTTAAGGAATCATCCATTGAAAACTTCCATAGGTATAATCAAAAAATGCCCTTCTATGCCCCGAATGATTCAGCCACAACCAATCGATGGATTGTACTCGAATAGAAACAATGCCAAAGTTCGCGTAACCCACTTCGCTTTCTGATAACGTGAATTTTTCTTGTTCTATGTCTTCTGAAAGACCACTTATTGATGAATCTGTAAAACTTGATGGGCTGTGGAGAGTTAAGTAACATTTTCTACTGGAAAGAGTGGTGGTTTCCCAGGCTTTGGCCGTTATATCATTCCTGTGATGTAAAACCGCCTTTCCCTTTATCCGTAATTGAATTCGCTCGTCTGCATCATAAAAAAGCGCGCTTATAGCTGGATTTATCAATAAATCGTCCCATTTGATGCTTCTGACATCCGTGTGAAAACGTAACTCTCTTTCTTCTGGTAAAGCTTTTCGTAATACGACGGTTCGCATACTGACCTCGCCCTTAGATAACGTGGCCACACTAGGCGTATGGAAGGGATTTCTGCTTTTGATGGCGCCTATGTCTAATCGGTTCCAGCAGTCCTGCTCTAACTCGTTTAAACTGTAATCGGTATAATTCTCACGAATTAGATCGTTTTTTTTCATTTTTTGTCTTTATTCGACTTACCAAAATAGAAATAGGAAATACCACCGTCCAACATAAAACTGACATAACGAGTACATCTAATACTAAACTCGCAATACTTACAATCACATCTGAATCGATCATAGCCAAGATAATGACAATTGTCAAAGCTATCATATAGCTATTAATCATGATTTTTTTCATTTCCATGTGTCTTGCTTATTTCTCAAACACCCTCTTTAATAGCTCATTAGTCCTTGCCATTGGATTTGCCCGGATATCCTTTTCTTGTTTTGCGATTTCGCTATAGATCCCTTCCATGGCTTTCTCCGTCACGTAGGCGCTCAAGTCAGGATTAATCTTCTTATTGCTGAAAGGAATGGCATTGTAGGCAGAGATGGCTTTTTCCCAATATCGAGTAGCATTTACTTTATCTAGAGATGTTTTAATAATGGGATTAAAGGATGATTTTAAATTATCTGCTGTTTTTGATCTCAAAAATGCCGTAGCAGCCGTTTCGTCACCTCGTAAAATGGTTAGTCCATCAGTTATGGTCATTTGCTTGATCGCATTTACGAAAATAGGTGCTGCGGTGGCAGATGCATCTTCAGCGGCGCGGTTCATGCTTAGGATAAAATCGTCTGCTAATTGATTAAGACCGACGCTTCTGAGGGTGCTTTCTACTTTAGCAGCTTCGGGTGGCATCAAGATTTTTAAGGCTGCGTTTTTAAAGAAACCATCTGGTTTAGAGAGATTAGAGCAGCCTTTTTCGGCACCTATACGAAGCGCTTCTTTTAAGCCATTAGCGATATCGTCTGAACTCAAACCGGTTTTTGTGGCACCTGAGGCGATTTCAGTGGCTTTTTTGAGGATGCCTTGGAAGGATTGGGCATGTGCATTCAGCGAAATAAGCGTTAAAAGTATTAGTAGTTTTTTCATGAAAATTAAGATTATAGAGAAGAGAGCATAGAGTAAAGATAGAAATCACAAATAATAAAAGCTAGCCAAAGAAATCTCTAATCTATACTCTATAATCTATACTCTCTTTATCCCTCCGGACTTCGGACTCTTTCCCTCCGGACTAGCGACTAGCGACTAGCGACTTTTTTTCCTATCTTTAAACACACTTTTTATTAAATGACAATGAAATTACGTTTCCTACCCCTATTGCTCCTCCCCTTGTTTTCTCAGGCACAATCGAATGCTGACAGCTTATTTATCAAAAAGATGTCGGATGAGATTATGACAAACGGGAAAGCCTATGACTTATTATATGAGTTGACCAAAAAGATAGGTGGACGTTTAGCCGGTTCTCCGCAGGCGCAGAATGCGGTGGTTTGGGGGAAGAAGAGTTTAGAGGCGATGGGGCCAGATAAAGTGTTTTTGCAGCCATGTAAGGTGCCTAATTGGAAAAGAGGTGGGAAAGATTTTGCTGCGATTGTGGGGGTGAATGGGGAGGCGAGAATGCAACCTTTGGCGGCTTTGGCCTTAGGAAATTCGATGGGATCGAATGGATTAATCGAGGCAGAGGTTGTTGCAGTGGCTAGTTTTGAAGAGTTAGAAAAGCGCAAGGACGAGGTGAAGGGCAAGATTGTGTATTTCCACAGTGTTTTTGATCCCACGAAAATTCAGACGTTTAAAGCTTATGGCGAGAGTGGCGCTTTTCGCCGTTCTGGTGCGAGTAGAGCCGCGAAATATGGGGCTGTGGCGATTATGATTCACTCCTTAAGTACGGCGCCGGATAATGAGCCTCATACGGGTAGCATGGGTTATGACGAGGCTTTTCCAAAGATTCCGGCGGTGGCTCTAGGTCCGGATGATGCGAAGATGCTGTATTCTTTGGCCAAAAAAGGATCCATCAAAGCCCAACTACAAACTTACGGTTTCTTCCTTCCAGACGCAGACGACAACAATGTGATCGCCGAAATTCGCGGATCCGAGTTCCCAGACCAATACATCACCTTAGGCGGCCACTTAGATAGCTGGGATGTAAACGAAGGCGCACACGACGACGGCGCCGGCATCGTCCAAACCATGGAGGTCTTACGCGTCATAAAAGTCTTGAACTACAAGCCCAAGCGCACCATTCGCTTTGTTCTATTCGCAAACGAAGAAAATGCAGCCCGTGGTGGTAAGGAATACGCAAACCAAATAAAAATCAAACAAGAGAACCATATTTTCGCTTTAGAAAGTGATGAAGGTGGCTTCACCCCTCGCTCGATCGGAATTTCGGCCAATGCGGAACAATTCGCCCGATTCCAAGCGTGGACTCCCCTATTAAAGCCTTATGGATCTGAGATTACCTTAGGAGGTGGCGGTACGGATATCGCTCCTATGGCCGGCGTAAATAAAGCTACGATTTTAGCTGGTCTTATCCCCGATAGCCAACGCTATTTCGATCTTCACCACGCGAAGACAGACGTGTTTGAAAACGTGAACAAAAGAGAACTACATTTAGGCGCCGTGAACATGGCAGCCATCATCTATTTAATTGATAAATACGGCGTAAAATGAGATTAACGACATTATTTCTGCTTTTTGCTTTTGCATCTTCATCCTCTTTTGCGCAAAAGACTTCTTATTCAGTTCTTGTCTACACGAAAAATGGCCCAGGCTACGTGCACGATAATATTTCGTCTGCCGTGGCTGCTATCCAAAAATTAGGCGCTGAAAAGCGTTTTAAAGTGGACGTATCTGATAATCCAGGGGTGTTTGAGGAACAGAATTTGGCCAAATACAAGCTCATCATCTTCACCTCCACGAACAACGACGTTTTCGACACAGACACCCAGCGCCTCGCCTTCCGTCACTACATTGAAGCCGGCGGCGGATTCGTGGGCGTACACTCCGTAACGGGCACAGAACGCAAATGGGACTGGTTCAAAATGATGGTAGGCGAAACCTTCACCTGGCATGCAAAATTCCAACCTTTCTCGGTCATCAACATCGACCCCGCACACCCATCCCTGAAAGGCGTGCCCACTAAGTGGACAAAAGAAGACGAATGCTATTTTGGCGGAGAACTCTACCCAGGCATCAAAACCCTGTTAATGCACGATGTTTCAACCTTAGATCAGGCGCAAAAAGACTTAATCACGAAACACAAAGGCATCTACGGCCGCTATTTCCCCGCTGCCTGGACCCAAAACTTCCAAGGCGGCCACATCTGGGTAACCACCCTAGGCCACGCAAAGGAAAACTACCAAGAACCTGTATATTTAAACCACTTGTGGCAAGGCATCAACTATATCGCTGGCCAAGTGAAGTCGATTGATTACTCGAAGGCTACTTCACAAGGCAGAGATGAGGGGTTGAGGTTTTAGGGTTTATGAATAAACTTCTTTACAGCTTCTAATTCCTTCTTGAGTTCTTCAATGATGGCTTGTTGATCTTGAATTGCTTTCACCATAACTGGCAAAAGGTTATTGTAACGAGCTTCTAATTTTTCAGGGTTATCCTCACTCACTAAATCTAGATTTTCACCGATTGGTGATGATTTCTGAAGTGATAACAAATCCTGAGCAATAAATCCAGCCGATTTTAGACCAACTTTTGCTTTATCTCTTGTATTCCAAGTAAATGATACAGGCTTTAATTTTTTTATGAAATCAATACCCTCAGAAATAGTTAGTATATCTGTTTTATCTCGTCTATCTGATAAGGCAGTAATGGAAGTAACTTGAGCTCTAAGTGATGTAATGCCATTATTACCCAAAGTTATTTGATTACTTACATCATCACGAGAAGATGATGCTAAATATCCAATAACAATATTTCTTGTACCAGTAATTCCTGATGATGCGCCATAACCAATAACGACATTATCATAACCGGTGGTATTATTTTGCATACTAAGTCTACCAATTGCAATATTATCTTCACCTGAGGTATTTCTAATTGAACTTCGTTCACCAATTGCTATGTTATAATCTCCCTCAGTATTCGCTTCTAAGCTGTTTTTACCTATTGCAATATTATATTCACCAGATACGTTATTATATAAGCTGGAATATCCAAGTGCAATGTTGTGTGAAGTATCATTTTTAAACAAACTCCAATCTCCAAGTGATATATTATAACCACCAACTGAATTATTGTACATGCTCTGAAATCCAATTGCAATGTTCCTAGATCCTCTATCATTATTATAAAGAGAT
>JBIIGE010000073.1:0-5681 GCA_044236555.1 Aquirufa sp. | reverse complement strand
AAGGTGTTTTAACGCTTTCTGGCCAATTAGGCGATGTGATGAAGGAGTCTGCCATGGCTGCCTTAAGTTTCTTGAAGGCCCATTCAGACGAATACGAAATTGATTACCGTATTTTTGACCAATACAACTTACATATCCACGTTCCTGCGGGAGCGGTTCCTAAAGATGGTCCATCTGCTGGAATTACGATGTTGACTGCGATTGCGTCCGCTTTAACGCAACGCAAAGTAAAATCAAAATTAGCCATGACAGGGGAGATTACGCTACGTGGCAAAGTGTTGCCGGTAGGAGGAATAAAGGAGAAGATTTTAGCGGCTAAAAGAGCAGGGATTAAAGAGATCATCATGTGTTCGAAGAACCGCAAAGATGTGGAGGAGATCGAAGCGCATTATATTTCAGATTTGAGTTTCCACTACGTAGATGATGCGAAAGAGGTATTAGCCTTAGCTTTGCTGAAAGAGCAGGTGAAAAGTCCGGTGAAGTTTGTCTTTCAGGCAGAGCCTATAGCGAGTTCATCCGCGGCGGTATAGTGAATTTCGCCCATTTCTAGGCTGAATTGAATGATGCTCAAAGCCTCATTTGAAGCTAAAGGCCGAAGGCATTCCACTAAATCTTGAACGGACAAGGGTCCATTATTCAAATAAGTCAGAATTAATTTACGTTCTGCTTCGAGGCCTTCGGGGATATCTTTCCCGGAGGCTTCTTTTTTTCGTTGCACACAATGGTCGCATACCCCGCACGCCTGTTGTAGAGACTCCCCGAAATAGGAGGTAATCAACAGCGTTCTACACGCTTCCGGATGTTTCACATAGTGAATCATCGCATCGATCTTTTTCTTCGATTTTTCCTTCTTTCTTGCGTATTCAGCCCAGATGATAGGTAGGTTATTAATATTCGCCCTTGGTGTCAAGAAGACTAATTTCGGTAGGCCGTTTTGTTTATCATATTCGATGAGTTCGAACTTCTCTAGCAAGGCTAAATTTCGTTCCACCTCGGCTGGAGGTATTTTAATTTGTTGGGCGAAGTCAGCTTCAGAGATGCTGACAAACTGGGTATATAAATTCCCTCCATAGATTCGAAGCAGGCCTTTTAGGAAGGATTCAAATTTCTCATTTCGAATTTGAAAATCATATAGTTCGGTGGAACTGACAATGAAGCGGATTTTAGAAGGGTTTTGGAAAGCGTCATTTAATAAAATTAAACCCTCGGACTCTATTGTTTTTAAGGCAAAATAAGTCTGTGAGCTAGGCAAGTTAAAACGCTTACACAAGTCCATCCAGTCAAAATCATAATTCTGTAATTCGCCACTTCCTTCCGCTACTTGCAGATAATTGGAAACCGCTTGGTAAGTTTTTTTAATTGTTTCTGCTGTGGGAAATGACTTTTCCCACTGTGCCGTTAAATCTAGTAGATCCTTTTCTTCATATAATATCGCAGCATAGGCTTTCTTTTCGTCACGACCTGCACGTCCCGCCTCTTGGTAATAGGCCTCGATGGTATCAGGTAAATCTAGATGAACGACGAGGCGAACGTCCGGTTTATCGATTCCCATCCCAAACGCATTAGTAGCTACTATGCAATCAATTTTGCTTTCGATCCAGTCTTTTTGCCTCTCAGAACGCACCTCTGTGGGCAAGCCGGCATGGTAAAAAGTGCTAGAGATACCCGCTTTGGAAAGCATATCGGAGATTTCCTGCGTCCGTCTCCGGTTGCGCACATACACGATCGAAGAGCCGGGAACGCGTTGCAACATGGAGCATAACTTCTTCTCTTTGTCCGCTTCATAGAGAACAGAATAGGAGAGGTTAGCGCGGCTGAAACTTTTTTGGAATACAGCTGCGTTCTTGAATTGCAGTTTTTCTTGAATTTCTTGTTTTACGTCTTCGTTCGCGGAGGCCGTCAAAGCGATGCACGGAACGCTCGGAATCAAGGCACGAAACGCAGCAATTTCTAAATAGGGGGGTCTAAAATCATGGCCCCATTGCGAAATACAGTGTGCCTCATCGATGACTAGTAGACTGATGTTCATCTGTTTGGCCCGCTCAATAAATAAATCTGTTTTTATTCGTTCGGGAGAAACATAGAGAAATTTTGTATTGCCGTAAATGCAATTGTCTAATAGGATATCGATTTGACGTTTGCGGAGGCCGGAAAAAAGGGCCGTTGCTGGAATGCCCCGACGGTTTAATTGCGCTACTTGATCTTGCATCAAAGCAATCAGGGGGGTGATGACGATGCAAATACCTGGCAAAGCGAGGGCCGGCACCTGAAAACATAGGGACTTTCCTCCTCCGGTGGGCAATAAAGCTAGGGTATCCTTGCCTTCTAACACCGAGTGAATGATCTCCGCTTGCAGAGGCCTGAAAGCCGAATGCCCCCAGTATTTTTGCAATATGTCCTGAATGTCCGCCATCGTCTAAACAAATCTACCAAAAAAGAATGAACTCCTCCACCGGATTTTTAGGAATTCCTGCGAAGAAATTCTTATTTTTAGACACAAAAGAAAGCGCATATGTTATCAGAGAAGGATTTAACCCAATTATTAAAACGTGGAATTACTCCCGCGGAATTGAATCAACAAGTTGATTTTTTTAAATCGGGCTTTCCTTGGATGAAATTGGAAAAATCGGCTTCGATTGGAAATGGAATTTTTCAATTTTCGGCTGAGCAGTTGCAAGAATTTATCGACCGCTTTGATCAGAAAAAAACATCACTTTCTATCTTAAAGATGGTACCAGCCTCTGGTGCAGCCACTCGTATGTTTAAATCCCTGTTCGAGTTCTTATCGACTGGAGAGGAAAATAAAGAATGCACGAAGTTTTTTGATGAGCTGGACCACTTTGCTTTTTTCCCTGAACTCAAAAAGCTCATTGAGGGAAAGGACGATTCGGCAGATATTCTACAGAAATTATTAGGGTCTGAAGGAATGGATTATGGCCAAAAACCCAAAGGCCTTCTGTCCTTCCATGCCTACCCAGAAGGAGCGCGAACTCCTTTAGAGGAACACATCGTGGAGGCAGCAGCCTATGCATCCAATGGCCAAAAAGCCCGCTTACATTTCACCGTCTCACCAGAACACCGCGGTGGTTTCGAGCAATTAGTTAACAAGCTTGTCCCGAAATGGGAATCTCAAACAGGTATCCAATTCGAGATCACTTTTTCAGAACAAAAGCCCGCAACAGACACGATTGCCGTAAATCCGGATAATAGCCTTTTCCGGGAATATGATGGCTCCCTCCTTTTCAGACCGGCTGGCCACGGAGCCCTATTAGAGAACTTGAATGATTTGAAAGCGGATATCATCTTCATTAAAAATATCGACAATGTCGTTCCAGATGCCTTAAAACAACCTACAATAGCATACAAAAAAGCCTTGGGTGGATTGTTGCTATGGATTTTGGAAGGAATCGACCACCTAGATAGGCAACTGCTGGAAAATCCATCGGAGTCGACCATTAAGGAAGCGCTACTAGAAATGGCCACGTATGTAGGTTTTATTCCGGCGGTGTCATTCAACTCGCTGTCTCAAGCTGAAAAAGTCGCAAAAATCCGTGAAGTTTTAGCCCGTCCTACACGTGTTTGTGGGGTGGTAAAAAACACGGGGGAGCCGGGAGGAGGGCCTTTCTGGTGCCAGGATTCGAAGGGAAATTTCACTTTGCAACTCGTGGAGTCTGCTCAGATTGATATGAAGAATGAAGACCAAAAAGGGAAATTTCACCAGGCGTCACACTTCAATCCGGTGGATTTAGTGTGTGCCACACGTGGTTTAAATTTGTTGAATTTTCGCGATATGAATACGGGTTTTATCACGGATAAGACCAAAGACGGAAAAGAATTAAAGGCGATGGAATTGCCAGGGCTTTGGAATGGAGCGATGTCAGATTGGAATACGCTTTTTGTGGAAGTTCCTTTGGAAACATTCAACCCAGTGAAAACGGTGACCGATTTGATCCGGCCCGCCCACCAAAATGGCTAGGAATTTTTTTGTTTGAAAAAAAACTCCCTAATTTTGTCGCCCCTAGAAAGCAATTTTTAAGGAAGTATATAAATGCTTGATTACAAAAACCTTGCCCGGTTTCCAGGCAAGGTTTTTTATTTGGCCTTTTAATAGGTAAAATTAAGGGCATAACGCCTTTAATTAGGTAGTAAACAATAAAACTATGGCCTTAGAACAAACTTGGAGGTGGTTTGGACCAAACGACCCCGTTAAATTATCTGATGTACGTCAAGCCGGCGCAACTGGTATTGTGAGTGCATTGCACCAAATCCCGAATGGAAAAGTGTGGGAAGTACAGGATATTTTGGAACGTAAAGCCATCATCGAGGCGGCCGGATTAAGCTGGTCCGTGATTGAAAGTATTCCTGTGCACGAGGATATCAAAACACGGTCAGGTAACTACAAACAGTACTACGAAAATTACAAGACTTCTCTGCGCAATGTGGGCAAAGCGGGTTTAGATCTCGTTTGCTATAATTTCATGCCTATTTTAGACTGGACGCGTACCGATTTAGATTTCCGTTTTCCCGATGGAAGTACAGGTTTGCGTTTCGATGCGGCTGAATTCTGTGCCTTCGAATTATTCTTATTGGAGCGCCCAGGAGCAAAGCAGCACTATACATCAGAGCAGATTGCAAGAGCTAAAAAATGGTTCGACGAATCGACCCAGGCACAGCAAGAGAAATTAATTCGCAATATCATCGCCGGTCTACCGGGTTCTGAAGAAAGCTTCACTTTGAAGTCTTTCCAAGAAGCTTTAGATACTTATGCTGAAGTAGGGGAGAAGGAATTGCGCGAGAATTTATATGAATTCATTCGAGAGATCACTCCTGCAGCCGAGGAGGCTGGGGTTAATCTGTCCATTCACCCGGATGATCCTCCTTATCCGATTTTAGGCTTGCCACGTGTGGTCAGTACGGAAAGTGATGCGGTACAATTATTGAACGCTTATGAAAGTAACGTGAATGGACTTTGCTTCTGCACAGGAAGCTATGGCGTTCGAGAAGACAATGATTTAGTGGGGATGGTGGAGCGATTAGGACACCGGATTAATTTCATACACTTGCGTGCGACGCGCCGAGATGAATTTGGAAATTTCCACGAAGCAGATCACTTAGATGGAGATGTGGATATGTTTGGGGTGATGAAAGGTTTAGTGAAGGAGCAGGACAAACGCATCGCGTCTGGCCGACAAGATTTCCGCTTGCCATTCCGCCCAGATCACGGGCATCGCATGTTAGATGATTTACAAGAAGGGAAGAAGACGAATCCAGGCTATACGGCGATTGGTCGTTTACGCGGTTTAGCGGAATTACGTGGTTTGGAAATGGGTATCCGCGGGTTTTTGAAATAATTTTCATTTTACCCTTTTGATTTCTATATCTTATTGCTAACTTTGCACCCCCATTAGTGTGGGAGAACTCTATCTAATTGAGTCTGACACGCTTGTAGGGATTAAAAGAATTTTAAAATTTAAACGGTAATTATTCCAAAATGCCAACTATTCAGCAATTAGTGCGCAAGGGACGTGAGCAAATGACTTGGAAATCTAAGTCACCAGCTTTGGATTCTTGTCCACAAAGAAGAGGGGTTTGTACTCGTGTATACACGACTACTCCTAAAAAACCAAACTCAGCGATGCGTAAAGTAGCGCGTGTACGTTTGACAAATCAAAAAGAAGTGA
>JBIIGE010000029.1:0-20453 GCA_044236555.1 Aquirufa sp. | reverse complement strand
CAGATTCATTACTTTCCGGTAAGCGCTACAATGGCGTAAACGTCACGGGTAAATTAGTGCCGGTGGCTTACGCCCAAACCTTTGTGAACTCAGAAAAAGCGGTTGAATTTGTGGACGATGTTTTGGCCTTATTTTTGCAATTTCCAGTTACTGCGAAGAAGAAAGCTTTTCTGTTAGAAACCTTATTAGGTGGAACCATCGTAAAAAACTGGTCTACTTATACGCCTGGAGCGAGTACGAGTTTGCAACTGTTTTTTAGAGCAGTGATGCGTTTACCTGAATTTCAACTGTGTTAACATGAAGAAGGAACTAAGCCGGTCTGAATTTTTGCGACGTATGGCCCTTCTCTCAGGAGGCGTAGGACTGGGTATTTCCGGAATTCCAGGCCAGGCCTATGCCACGATTCCGGCTGGGGTATTAACCTCTGTTCCGGAAGGAAATGTCTTAGTTATCATCCAGTTAGTGGGTGGTAATGACGGTTTAAATACGGTGATTCCAGCGGAGAATGATCAGTATTTTGCCAAAAGACCCGACATCGCCATCAAAAAAGAGAATGCGCTTGCTTTAAAAAACGGCATGTATTTGCATCCTTCCATGTCAGGAATTAAATCCTTGTATGATCAAGGCAATGTAGCTATCGTCCAAAGCGTAGGCTACGCAAACCCGAACCGTTCCCACTTTCGCGCCACAGATATTTGGAACACTGGATCAGATGCGAATGTGGTATGGGAAGAGGGTTGGGCTGCTCGTTTTTTGGCAGAAAAATACCCAACCTATCCGATCGGAATGCCATCCCAACCGATGGCTATTCAACTAGGTTCGGTCGAATCACTCCTGTTTCAATCCGATATAGGTCGATTCGGAACCGTTTTTGAAGACCCTAATCTATTCTACCAACTTGTTTCAGGGACCCTAGCGGATGATGAAATTCCGCCTGCCACCTTAGCCGGCGATGAATTAGCCTTCTTGAAACAAGTATCCGCCACCTCGATTCAATATTCTACCGTCATACGTGATGGAGCCTTAAGGGGTAAAAATTCACTCACTTATCCGGCCACTAACCTAGGGAGACAACTAGGCATTGTCGCTAAACTTATCTCGGGTGGTTTAGAAACTCCGGTATACCTCTGTACTATAGGTGGATTTGATACCCATGCGAATCAATTAACGCAGCATTCAAATCTCTGGAAACAGATATCAGATGCAGTAGCGATCTTTCAAAAAGATTTAAAAAATCAAAACAGAGGGAAGCAAGTTACCTTAATGACTTTTTCCGAGTTCGGTCGTCGAGTAAATCAAAACGGCACTGCTGGAACGGATCACGGAACGGCTGCTCCCTTGTTTGTAATAGGCGATACCGTTCGTGGAGGCTTGATAGGGGCTAACCCGAATTTAGTCAATCTCGATTCGAATGGGGATATAAAAGCTAATTTCGACTACCGACAAGTCTATTCTACCGTTTTATCCGATCATTTAGGCCTATCCACTACGAGTACGGCAGGTATTTTTAAAAAGTCGTTTGATCGCTTACCTATCTTCTTGAAATCGCCACTCTTAGCTGAGGCCGGAGTTAAAGTTATCCTACTTGATCCTGCACCTAATCCAGCAGCCGGTCAAGTTCGAATTCAATTTGCTGTCTTTGAGTCCATGCAGGTGGATCTTGCCTTATTTGATATGCAAGGACAAAAAATAGGTTCCATTTTTGCTGGAAAAGTGGATACAGGCACGTTCACCTATCCATTCGATATAGCTCAATTGCAAAATGGATCCTACCTAGTAAGTTTAGCTACTTCTTCTGGAGCAAGAATTACCAAGCGATTAATCATAGTAAATTAGAATCAGATCCTTATCTTTGTAGATTGATGAAAAAGAACTTCTATTTATTACTTTTCTGTACGTTGTTTAGCTTATCTGCAAGTGCACAACGTTGGTCTTATGGAGCTGGCCTAGGTGGTTCACTTTACCATGGTACTTGGGCGAATTGGCATATTTTACCAAATGATAAAGAGTTAGAAATGACTCGTCCTGCCCTAAATCTACAAGTACGTTATCAAAACAGCCCTACTTTTGCCTACCGAATCCAAACGGTTATGACTGATTTGCGTGGAGGCTCAGGCAAACGTGTTTCCCCGGTGACAGCAGCCTTGCCCGCGTCTCAATTTGCGACGTCTATTTTTGGGATAGATGCACTCGTGGAATACAATTTCTTAAACTACCAAAACTCCGTTCGTCGGGTAAACAATTGGACGCCTTATTTCTATATGGGGGCTTCGACTGTTTTTTCCAAAGTGTCAGGTACACAAAACGGAGTGGGTTTCAAGACAGATACGAAAATGAATTATGCCTTGCCTTTTGGGGTAGGTGTAAAATACCAGGTTTCTCCTAGCTGGGGTATTCAGTGGGACTTTGGGACTCGTAAAACGTTTACAGATGCATTAGATCGTCCTGTAATGGACGGTGGGGAATCCCGATTTAATATCGCTAATGGTGACCAATTCTTGAATTCTTCTATTACCATTACTTACACCATTCAATCCGTTTTCTGCCCTACCTATTAACAAGTTTTAATTGGAAAGGGTGGCCTTTATGACTACATTTGCCCCTTATTGATTGAAAATCCCTCATTGAATTGAAAGAGTTAATTGACCTACGTAATGTTCCTGTTCACATCGCCATCATTATGGATGGTAATGGACGTTGGGCTAAGCAGCAAGGGATAATGGATCGAGTTTTTGGACATAGATCTGCTTTAAAGGCCGTGCGGGAGTCTATTGAGGGTTGTGGTGAATTAGGAGTGAAGTTTTTGACCTTGTACGCTTTTTCAACTGAGAATTGGAATCGCCCTAAGGCAGAGGTAACGGCTTTAATGAGTCTGTTAGTCAGTGCGATTAAGGACGAATTACCTGGAATGATTGAGAAAGATATTCGCCTGAAAGCGATTGGGGATTTAAGTAAATTACCCGCTAATTCTCGGGCAGAATTAGAAAAAGCCATCGAGATAACGGCAAAAAACAAGGGTTTAACCCTGAATTTAGCGCTATCTTATTCCGGGAAATGGGATTTAGTACAAGCGACTCAGCAGATTGCAGAGAAAGTAAAGAAAGGCGAGTTAAACGCTGAATCAATAGATTCGCAAACCATACAGTCTCATTTGGCTACGGCAGACATGCCTGATCCAGATTTGATGATAAGAACAGGTGGAGATCACCGAATTAGTAATTTTATGCTGTGGCAGTTAGCCTATGCAGAACTGTATATTTTTGAAGATTTATTTTGGCCTGATTTTAGAAAAGAACATCTAAATGAAGCGATAATAGACTTTCAGATGCGGGAAAGACGTTTTGGAAAGATAAGTGAACAATTAAATTAAGGGCTGAGGCCCCCGTATGAAAAAATCAATTGACATCAAATTACTGAATATGCGCTCCTTGTTTTTAGGGCTATTCGCTTTTATACTAGGACTTAACTTTGCCTCTGCCCAAATTTTGGGAGGGACACGCTCCTTAAGCTCTGCATTCGAACAAACCTCTTTTTCTTACGCAGATCCTAAGGAATATACCATTGCTGATATCCAAGTTACGGGTTCACAATTCTACGATGGTACGTCCATGATTAATATCTCAGGATTACAAATAGGGGATCGAATTAAAGTCCCTGGAGATGCGATAGGTGCTGCGATTCGTAAAATTATGAATCAAGGTATTTTAGATGAGGTATTGATTTATGCGAACAAAGCAGAAGAGGGAAAGATTTGGTTAACGATTGAATTGAAAGAACGCCCTCGATTATTATCGATTCAATATACCGGTATTAGAAAAGGGGAGCAGGAAGCATTAAGTGATAAAATGAAGACCTACAAGGGTAAGATTATCACCGAGACGCTACGTAAAAATTTAGAATTAACCATTCGTAGATACTACCAAGAAAAAGGTCGTTTAAACGCGAAGACGAAGTCCATTATCAAGCCAGATACCGTGCGTGGAAACAACGCGGTTTTACAAGTAATTGTCGACAAAGGCGAAAAGGTAAAAGTAAATAAAATCATTCTTAACGGGATCGACGAGAGTCAACGTTCATTGATTTTACGTAAGATAAAGAATACCAAACAGCAGCGTTTTGGCCGTGTTTTCAAGCCCTCTAAATTTGTTCCTAAAAAGTGGGATGAAGACAAGGTGAAGCTTCTAGAGGCCATGAATAAATTAGGTTACCGCGATTTTCAATTGAAGTCTGATTCTATCGGAAATGTAAATAACGAGGCGATTAACCTGGTTTTGAACATAGAGCAAGGGCGCAAATACTACTACAGAAGCATCCGATTTGAAGGAAACTTTATTTACCCTGACTCCTTATTGCGGGATGTACTAGGCGTAAAGAAGGGCGATGTATACAATACAGAGGAATTAGATAAAAAAATGAATTCAAATCCGGGGGAGGATTTAAGTTCAGTTTACATGGATAATGGTTATTTGTATTACCGCGCAGAACCGATCGAAACGGCGATTGAAGGCGATTCGATCGACTTAACTATCCGGATCTCGGAAGGAAAGCAAGCTACCATTAATAAGGTGACTTTAAATGGAAATACGAAAACGTCGGATCACGTGGTTATGCGGGAGATTCGTACGTTGCCGGGTCAGAAATTCAATAAATCTGCCATCATTCGTACGGTGCGTGAACTTTCAACGATTGGTTATTTTAACCCGGAGAAAATCAGCCCTAATCCAGTTCCACGTCCAGATGGAACAGTGGATATCGAGTACAATGTGGAAGAAAAAGCCTCCGATCAAATCGAACTTTCCGGTGGTTGGGGTGGCTTTATTGGCTTTGTAGGAACCTTAGGTGTCGTCTTCAATAACTTTTCGGCTAAGAATATCTTAAATACGAAAGCCTATCGTCCGTTACCTGCGGGTGATGGCCAAAAATTAGCCATTCGTTTTCAAGCAAATGGAGCTTCATTCCAAAACTACAGTCTTACCTTTACCGAGCCTTGGTTAGGTGGCAAGAAGCCTAATTCATTTTCTATTGCCTTGAATAGTAGTATTTCTTATCCTTACAAATTCAGACAACCCGGCTTTAACCGCTTTGGTGGTGCAGGTTTAGGACAAGGTGGATTTGGTCCTGGCGGCTTTGGCGGTGGATTTGGTGGTTTCGGAGGAGGCTTGGGCGGATTTGGTGGTGGCTTAGGTGGTTTTGGCGGTTTGAATTCATTCTCAGTTCCTGATTCACTTGTGGATGCACACTTTAACGTAACTAGCTTGTCGCTAAGTTTAGGAAAAAGATTAAAATGGCCAGATGATTATTTCTCATTAAGTCATTCGTTAGCTTTCTCTCGTTTTGATGTGGATAGATACATGACGTGGGCTTACCCTCAAGGTATTTCTACTTCTATCACCTTCATGACAAACTTGTCGCGTAATAGTATTGATAATCCTACATTCCCGCGCTCTGGATCAAGCTTCTCCTTATCGGGAACCCTGACTCCACCCTTTACCTTGCTCGGGTTGAATAAGGACAATCTATTGATTGAATACCATAAATGGATGATGGACGCCAGTTGGTTTAGTCCTCTTGTGGGGAAATTGATTTTACACACGCGTGCCCACCTCGGATTCTTAGGGTCTTACGGAGGGAAAGAGACAACGCGTTTTGAGCGCTTTGATTTAGGGGGTTCAGGTATGGTGCAAGGATTCTCCTTTAACCGCGATATCGTCGGTTTGAGAGGGTATAAGGACCGTGTTATTGGACCATCTGGACAATATGGTAATGGAGGTGTGGCTTACAACAAGTTTGTCATGGAGGTTCGTTATCCTGTATCCTTAAATCCATCTGCCACGATCTTTATTTTAGGCTTTGCTGAGGGAGGTAACAACTTCTCCTCCTTGAAAGAATACAGTCCGTTTAACTTGTATAAATCCGCTGGTTTTGGGGCACGTATATTTATGCCTGCCTTTGGTATGATTGGTATAGATTATGGTATGGGCTTTGATAAGCCTCGTCCTGGAGATACTGATTTTGGCCGTCAAGCCTTTACCTTCTCGATTGGACAACAACTTAGATAAAAACCATGCGTTTGTTGCTGACATTTCTGGGGATTCTCGTTTGTGTAAGCACTTCATTCGCGCAGAAGTTCGGTTACGTAGATACCGAATTTATTACGTCTAAGATGCCTGAGTATGCAAAAGTGCAGCAACAAATAGACCAAAGCACTAAGACTTGGTTAAGCGAAGTAGAAAAGAAGAAGGAGGAGTTAGAGAAGCTAGAAAAGCAATTTAAGCTAGAGGAGCTTTTGTTAACCGAGGATTTGAAGCAGCAACGTTTAGCGGCTATACAAACTAAGAGCAAAGAGGCAAAGGCCTTTGAGAATCAAGTTTTTGGTGTGGAAGGGGAGTTGTTTAAATTGAAGCAAGCTGCTTATAAATCTATTTTGGACCAAATTTCCAAAGCGATTGAAAAGGTAGTGCGCGCTAAACGCTTAGATTTCATCTTCGATAAGGCAAATGATGGATTAGTTTTGTTGTATACAAACCCGATTCATGATTATTCAGACTATGTTTTAGAGGAGTTAGGGCTCGAGTTAGATCCTAATTTGGTAGAAAAAGCAAAGAAAGAAGAGGCACAAGAGCCAAAAAGTCCTAAAAAGAATTAATTTTACCCAATAATTATACAGAGAACACAAACAAATTATTAATACACATGAAAAATAAGTTTATTTTGGCCGCGGGCCTACTTTTCGGATTAGCTGCGTTGCCTGCAACGGCTCAAGTAAAAATCGGATTCATCTACCAAGAGAAAATCTACAGCCAAATGCCAGAGGCTAAGCAAGTAGAGGAAGATTTGAAAAACACAGAGAAGCAATACCAAACATTGATTCAAGCAAAAATCAAAGATTTCCAAGATAAGGCAGCTGTTTACGAGAAACTTCCGGCTAACACGTCTGATATCATCAAGCAAGACAAAGAGAAGGAATTACAAAACTTGCAAACTTCGATCCAAGAGTTCCAACAAAATGCGCAAACTTCTATCCAAAAGAAGCAAGCTCAATTGTTACAACCGATCGTAAAGAAAATCGAAGAGAATATGCACTTAGTAGCTACAGAGAATGCGTATACATTCGTTTTCAATAACTACGAGGCGGGTGCAGGTGCTAGCCCAGTGTTATTGCACTTCCCAGCGGAGGCAGATATCTCTGACTTAGTATTAAAGAAAATGGGAATTACTCCACGTCCAGCAGGTGCAGCGGCTCCAGCAGCGGCTACTCCAGCAGCAGCTCCAGCAGCTAAGCCAGCAGCTCCTAAGAAGTAATTTTACCTAAGAATAGAAGGAAGCCTGATCGGAAACGATTGGGCTTTTTTTATGCGCTGAAATACTGAATCGTTTGCAAGATGGAAATGGTCCCGATAACCCCTAAGACCACAGAGTGAAAGTATTTTTCCGGTAGGTAGACAAGTATTTTTTTGCCAAGATAGGAGCCTACCATCGCGATCACAATCAAAAATGGAAGCAGAATAATATGCTCTTGCGTAAAATAGCCCTATAGAATATAGACCACGGCTCGACTTGAATCAACGCCTAAATCAATCAAGGCAGAAGTGGCAATAAAAACATCCTTTTCTAATCCAAAAGCGGCTAACGTAATCCCTCTAATGGCTCCCCCTGTTCCAATCAGCCAGCTAAAAAGCCGGAGATGACACCTCCTGTATACAAATTGAAATTACTTTGCTTGATCTTTTTCCCAGCCCCTGACACTAATAAAACAGTGAGGGCTAGAATAATTAGGTTCATACTCAGCTCAATTTCTTTAAGCGGAATTATGGATGTCAGGTAGGCACCAAGGATAACGAAAAGTACCGCTAGGATTCCTAATTTGATGGCGATGTTTTTGTCGATTCCTTTTTGAAAAAGAAAAATCTTAGACAAATTACTAAACACATGAAAAACAGCCGTTATCCCTAATACTAATTTAAAATCGATAAAATATGACGCTAGCGGGACAAAAAGAATAGAGGAACCAAATCCACTAATAGTTCCCACAATCTCTGCTAACAAGGCTAATAAAAAGAAGAGATAAAAGCCTTGATTCATGTCACTATTCTTTTGTAAGGAACGTGTTTTGTAAAAACAAGATAGCCATCACACCGCAAAAAATGGCGGCATCAGCAAAATTAAAAATGGGGGTGGAGTAATAGGATCCTCCCCAAAAAGGAATCCAAGACGGCAATGGTCCCTCATAAAAATCGGCAAAAAACATGTCGATTACCTGTCCATGAAACCAACTCATGGGAGCTCCTGCCGGTGCATTATTAAACCAAACACCATAAAATACGGAGTCGATCAAATTTCCAATGGCACCCCCTAAAATCAAGGCTACAGAAACCAAAAGCCCTGTTGGACTCTTTTTAACCGTTAGAGAATGCAACCAAATACCAATACCAAACATGGCTAAAATTCGAAAGGTCGTCAAGATCAATTTCCCCCAAATCGATCCTATCTGAATCCCAAATGCCATTCCCGGGTTTAAGGTATAATGTAATTTGAAGAAATCACCAATAAGGGAAATTTGGCCAAAATAACCGGGTTCCATCCAGGTATGCACTCCTATTTTAATTCCCTGATCGAGGGCAATTATCAAGATACTTAAAAGGAAATAGCGGTAGTTTTTCATGCGTTGTTTCGGCGGTTAACTTCTTTTTGTAACAGGGCAAATTCGCGGGATGTTTGACCCGCAATAGAGCTATTTTCTTCAGCACGTCTGAATAAATAAGGCATCACGGCATCAACAGGACCATAAGGTACATATTTCGCCACATTATAACCCGACGCTGCGAGATTATACGAGATATTATCTGACATCCCTAATAATTGAGCAAAGTAGATATTCGGGTGGTTGTGGGGAATTTGTAACGCATTCATGGCATCGCAAAGCCTTAAACAACTCGCCTCATTATGGGTTCCCATGCAGAAATGTACACGTTCAACATTTTTCAAACATAACTCAACTCCTAAGTCGTAATCGCGGTCTGTATCTTCCTTACATACATGCAAGGGCTCTGAATATTCATCTTCGTGCGCTTTTTGGCGTTCTTTTTCTAAATAAGCTCCACGCACTAATTTCACCCCTAAATAATAGTTTTGTGCTTCTGCCGCTCCGATAGCCTCCGTTAAGTTCGCCAACATATCGTGGCGGTACATCTGGAAAGTATTGTAGATGATAGCTGTTTTTTGATTGTATCTCGCCATCATCTCGTAGGTCAGCTGGTCTATTGTTGTTTGAATCCAGCTTTCCTCTGCATCGATGAAAAGTCTCACTTGTAAAACGTGCGCTAAATCGCATATCTCGATCAGCAACTCTTTACTATGGTCAAATAATTCTTGCTCTTCCTCCGTTAATTCTGCCTCTGTTTGTGCTTTTTCCAAAAGCTCTGATTGAAAAATCCCCGTTAGTTTAAACACAGCAAAAGGAATAGCTGGATTTTCAGCAGATTTACGGATCGTTTTAAGGATTTCATCCTTGGTTTTTTGGAATGATTTTTCGCTTTCCTCTCCCTCAACGGAATAATCCAAAATAGTACCAATTTTCGCTTTTTCAAGCTCATGAATCGTTGATTCACAGCCTTCTATGGTTTCACCACCACAAAATTGGGCGAAAATCGTGCTTTTTATGACTTTTTTGATCGGAAAATGCAGGAAAAGGAACAATTTGATAAAAAAAGTGCCTAAATTTACCAACCAATTTTGGTTCATTGCAGCAAAAATCCAATAGGACTTCTTCAACTGAAAATCGTCTTTCGAAGCGAAGGCTATTTTTGTATCCTCAAAAGAGAGATTAATTGAGGTAATTGTTGATGATTTTTTTGTCATTTGTGCGAAAAATTGATGCAAATATAATTGAATTATTTTTGCTTGCTTAAGAAAAAAATAAACATATAAATCTTAGGGCTTTGGTCCTTGTTAACCGTCAGAAATTATGAATGCCAATTTAGACATTGTACCTATGCAAGACTGGATTCAGACGAACGGAAAACCCCTCATTATTGCGGGTCCGTGTTCAGCTGAAACAGAAGAGCAAGTTTTAGAAACCGCTCGCCGTATCAAAGCGGAGGGTTATGCTCACATCATGCGAGCAGGTGTTTGGAAACCTCGTACGCGTCCAGGCAGTTTTGAAGGTATGGGCGAACCCGCTTTGAAATGGTTAGTAGAAGCAAAAAAAGAAACAGGTTTACCATTAGCGATTGAAGTAGCTACTCCTGAGCACATCGAATTAGCCTTGAAATACGGAGTTGATGTTTTATGGATTGGTGCTCGTACAACGGTTAACCCTTTTAACGTACAAGATCTAGCGGATGCTTTGAAAGGAGTAGACGTTCCTGTACTGGTTAAGAATCCAGTGAATCCAGATTTAGCTCTTTGGGTAGGTGCTTTCGAGCGTCTTCAAGGATCAGGTATCAAGAAATTAGGTGCTATCCACCGTGGTTTCTCAAACGCACAAGAAACAAAGTACCGTAACTCACCTATGTGGGCGATGGCAGTTGAATTAAAGCGTTTGTTTCCGCAAATGCCATTAATCGGTGACCCATCTCACATGGCAGGCAAGCGTGCTTTATTGATGGAATTGTCTCAACGTATTTTGGATTTGAACTACGATGGTATGATCATCGAGACTCACCGCGATCCAGATGCGGCGTGGTCAGATGCCTCACAACAAGTAACTCCTGAGAAATTAGGTGAAATGTTACGTGACCTAGAAGTTCGTAATGCAAGCTATGGCGCAGACTTCTCTGATGAATTAGCTAGTCTGCGTGAGAAAATCGACAACATCGACCGTGAGCTATTAGAAGTTATTGCTGCTCGTATGTCCATCGTGGAGAAACTAGGCGAATATAAGCGTGATAATAACGTAGCCGTATTGCAATTAGATCGTTGGAAGCAATTACACAATGACCGTGCAAACCAAGCGAAAGGTTTAGCTTTATATCCAGAATTCGTAGAGGAACTATTCAAATTAGTTCACTTAGAGTCTATCCGTAAGCAAACGGAGGTGATGAATAATGTGACAGCATAATTTAGATTAGAGAGAGGAGAGAAGAGAGAGGAGATCTGAAATCAAAAAAGGGAGCAATTGCTCCCTTTTTTGATGATATAATAGCCCAATATCTCTACTCTCTACTCTCTACTCTCTACTCTATTATCTCTACTCTCTTACCGACTAATCCTCCACCCCGCCCAAACAATCAACCCCATCCCCACCAACGTAACAAAATCCGGGAAACCGTGGCCTAGAATAACCTCGATGATGATGGAGAAGATGACGGCGCTATTTCCGACAACACCTACGACACTCGCCTTTTCATTTAAAAGTGCCTGGGTGGTATAGTATTGAACCCCTAAAGCTAGTAGGCCCATGATTAGTGCTGAAATCCATTCGGCGATGGATGGCTGCACCCAAACGCCGGTTAAGAAACTATTTTCAAAACCTCCCAAGGTTCCGATTAAAAGGGAAATGATAGACGCGATAAGTCCGGCTCCCATGAAGGAAACGACTACCCAGCGGGAGTCATAGTATTTTTGGGCCTCTTTGATGGCTAAATAGCCTAAGGCCGTTCCCATGGCGTAGATGATTCCGGTGCTATGGTGCCAAAGAGAACCATCACTACTCGGTTGGAAAATGAGTAAAATGCCGAAAAAGCCAATCAGCAGGAATAAGACCTGTTTACCGGATAGCCCCTCATTTGGCAATAAAAAGAAGCTAAAGACTGCGATGAAGAGCGGGAAAGCCTGGCCATAGGTATTTGTTAAAGAAAGGCCTAAATGTTCTAATGTGTAGAAAAGGCAATAGAGGGTGAAGGCCCCTAAAAGTCCACGCAGGATGATGAAATAGAGTTTACCGCCTGTTTGAACGGCGGGTTTTCGGTACAGGCTGATCAATAAAAAGGGAAGACCTACGGCGCTGCGGAAAAAGACAAGTTGAATGGAGTTGAAGGTGTGGCTCATTTCTTTGGCGATCGCGGACATGATCGCAAAGCAAAGGGAGGAGAGCAACATGAAAAAGACTCCTTTATTGGAATAAATTCGTTTCAACATTCTATTTAATCTTCGAGGATTAGCTCAAATTTTCTAACTTGCATTTCTTTTCAAAGGTATGACAAAAAAAATTATTTTATCCCCTGATGCACCCGCTCCGATAGGGCCTTATTCCCAGGCTGTTGAGGTGAATAACACGCTTTATGTGTCCGGACAGATCGCTTTATCGGTTTTCGAGGCGGGTGGATCGATTGAGGAAGAGACAAATCAGGTGATGTTGAATTTGCAGCATATTTTGACTGCTGCGGGCTACACATTTGAAAATGTGGTGAAGTGTTCGATTTTCGTGAAGGATATGGGTCATTTTGGCCAAATCAATGAAGTCTACGGTCGTTATTTTGTCCAAAATCCTCCCGCTAGAGAGACGGTAGAGGTCGCACGCTTGCCTAAGGATGTGCGTGTTGAAATATCTTGTATTGCCTATAAATAAAAATATGACTGATTCAGTACGAGTTCGCTTTGCACCCAGTCCTACGGGAGCGCTCCATATTGGAGGGGTGAGAACCGCTTTATATAATTACTTGTTTGCCCGCAAAATGGGGGGTAAATTCTTGTTGCGCATCGAAGATACGGACCAAGCACGCTTTGTGCCGGGTGCGGAACAATACATTTTAGATAGCTTAGCCTGGTTAGGCATTAGTCCTGACGAAGGAGTAGGCGTGGGTGGACCACATGAGCCTTATCGCCAAAGTGAGCGCAAAGACCTCTATAAGGCCTATGCAGATCAATTATTAGCGGATGGAAAGGCCTATTATGCCTTCGATACCTCAGAAGAATTAGACGCGATTCGCGCTAGCTTCGAGAGTCAGGGTTCTGCCTTTCAATACAATTCGTTGACCCGTGTCAAGCTCAAGAATTCGATTGCTTTAGCTCCTGCTGAAGTAGAGCAATTAATCGCTTCTGGAACGCCTTACGTGATTCGTTTGAAAGTTCCAGCGAAAGGGGAGGTGCGTTTTCAAGATAGTATTCGCGATTGGGTACATGTGCACACGTCTAGCATCGATGACAAAGTCTTGATGAAATCAGATGGGATGCCTACCTACCACTTAGCGAACGTGGTAGACGATCACATTATGGAAATTACCCACGTAATCCGTGGAGAGGAATGGTTGCCATCAGCGCCATTGCATATTTTGTTGTACCAAGCTTTTGGATGGAAAGCTCCTCAGTTTGCCCATTTGCCACTTTTACTTAAGCCTGAGGGCAATGGTAAGTTGTCCAAAAGAGACGCTGATTTAGGTGGTTTCCCAGTATTCCCCATGGAATGGACGGATCCAGCCACCGGCGCAGTTTCCAAAGGATTTAAGCAAGAAGGGTACCTAAAAGAGGCAACTTTGAATTTCTTAGCTTTCTTAGGCTGGAATCCAGGTACGGAGCAAGAGATGTTCAGTTTGACGGAATTAGCAGATGCCTTCTCTCTAGAACGCATTAACAAAGCGGGTGCAAAGTTCGATGTAAAAAAGGCTCAATGGTTTAATGAGCAATACATTAAGTTACAAAACCCGGTGGCTTTAGCCGCGGATTATTTGCCTAAACTCCCAGCTGATCAAGGACTTGCTTTTGTGCATTTATTCTTAGATCGCATTACATTTCCACAAGATTTGGTAGAGAAAGTGGCTGAATTTCAAGCCCGTCCAGCCATTTATGATGAGGTTGTTTTAGCTTCTAAATGGAATGCAGATGCTGCGGCAGGTTTGCAATTTATTGCACAGGCTTTACCAGGTGTGGATTCATGGGAGCCGGAAGGCATTAAGCAGGCGATTCACGAAGTATTAGAGGCGAATGGAATTAAGATGGGCAAGGTGATGCAAATTTTGCGCGTGGCTTTGAGTGGAAACGGAGCGGGTCCAGATTTGATGATTTCAATGCAATTATGGGGTAAAGCGGAGGTGATCGAGCGATTGTCTATGGCTCTAGCTAAATTCCCAGCATTATAAAATAAGATGGCCAAAAAGGACAAAAAGAAGGAATTACCTACCGTTCATCCAGAATTAGCTGGATTCGAAATGAATATCGATTCATTAGGAACCATCACGTCCAGTCTTGACCGCGATCGTTTGAATGCCTTTTTGGACAAGCATATGCCTGAGGATAAAAAATTAAAACCGAAAGAAAATGAAGGTTAGTCAAGAGGACGTGAAGAAAATCGCGCATTTGGCTCGATTAGAGATGCCCGAATCCAAGCTAGGGGAGATGCAAGACTCCATTAACAAGGTGTTAGTCTGGATGGAAGCCCTAAATTCGGTTGATACATCGTCCGTGGAGCCTTTGGTCCACATGACCCCTGCCCTAAATAATTTCCGCGAGGACGAAGCAAAAGTGACATTAGATCGTGCCCAAGCGCTTGCTTTAGGCCCTGACACGAATGAAACCTATTTCAAGGTGCCGCAAGTAATCGAATAATTAGCCGATATAGTATTCAATCGCCTTTTTCATTTCCGATTTGCTAACCGGAATATCATAGCCGCAATCCCCAATACCCGTTAACAGCGAGAATCTCACTTCCCCGCCTCTGTTCTTCTTATCTTGAAGCGTTAACGAAATAATCGCTGGAATCTCAGACGCCTTTAGTGTTACCTTTCCATACGTCTCAAACAAATAGACTTCGATATCCCCTAGTTCTTCTTCCGTGATTAATCCACGTTGAAACGCCAAAAAAGCCTCCATAATCATCCCCACAGCGATGGCCTCGCCATGCAAAATCTTACGTTTGCCTTGATCTAATAGGAATGTCTCCACGGCATGGCCCAGGGTATGTCCCCAGTTCAAGATCTTTCGCAGTCCTTTTTCGGTTGGATCCTCCGCCACTACCGCTTTCTTAATCTCAACAGAATGTTCAATAAGTCCGGCAAAGTCAACATTCGTAAAATCTGTATGACTAATTTGCTCCCATTTCTCTGCGTCCCGAATCAAGCAATGCTTGATTATTTCGGCATATCCAGAAAGCTTTTGAGCTTGCAGTAATGTTTGGATAAAGTTTGGATCGATTAATACCGTTTTAGGCAAGTTGAAAACCCCAATATGGTTCTTCAAACCTTGAAAGTCCACGCCTAATTTCCCGCCCACACTCGCATCCACTTGTGCTAGTAAGGTCGTAGGAATCTGAATAAAGTCTATCCCGCGTTTGTAGGTAGAGGCACAAAACCCGCCCAAATCACCAATCACCCCACCACCCAAATTAATTAACAGGCCATGGCGATCCATGTTTGCTTTTGTCATCACCTCCCACACCTTTTCACAAGTGCCCAGGTGTTTATTGTTCTCGCCTGATTTAATTTGAATCTTGATAAAACCCTTCGGTAAATAGGCTTGAATCAGCGGAAGGCAATGCTTTGAAGTATGTTCGTCCACCAAAACCGCAATTTGCAAATAGCTATTTTGACTTAAAAAAGCAGGTAAAGAATTTGAAATAGAGGCGATTTCGACAGACATGGGATTTTTTCTTCAATGGATTCCTAAAATTACCATGATTTTGTGAAAATGGACTATTTTTTACCTAATTTTGTACCCGCTTGTTAATCCCACAAGATTTACATTTTTTTATGAGAGAAATTCAGTTTAGAGAAGCCTTACGTGAGGCAATGACAGAGGAAATGCGTCGTGATTCAGCTATTTTTTTAATGGGTGAAGAAGTGGCGGAATACAATGGTGCCTACAAAGTTTCCCAAGGAATGTTGGACGAATTTGGTCCAGATCGCGTGATTGATACGCCGATTGCTGAATTGGGTTTTGGTGGAATTGCCGTAGGAGCTTCAGCGAATGGTCTTCGTCCAATCGTTGAATTCATGACCTTTAACTTCTCTTTGGTAGCGATTGATCAACTTATTAACTCAGCTGCTAAAATGATGTCTATGTCCGGTGGGCAGTATTCTTGCCCTATCGTCTTCCGTGGTCCAACTGGAAATGCGGGACAATTATCATCTCAACACTCGTCTAACTTCGAGAATTGGTTTGCAAATACACCTGGCTTAAAAGTGGTGGTTCCATCGAACCCAGCAGATGCAAAAGGTTTGTTAAAGGCATCAATTCGTGATAATGATCCCGTAATTTTTATGGAATCTGAAGTGATGTATGGTGACAAAGGTTTAGTACCAGACGGCGAATATTTAATCCCAATCGGTAAAGCGAACATCGTTAAACCGGGTTCTGCTGTAACTATTGTTACATTCGGAAAAATGCTTTCTCGTGTGGTAATGCCAGCGGTAGAGGAATTAGAAAAACAAGGAATCTCTTGCGAAGTAATTGACTTGCGTTCAGTTCGTCCAATTGATTATCCTGCAGTAGTGGAATCAGTGAAGAAAACGAATCGTTGCGTTGTAGTAGAAGAGGCGAACCCTTTATCTGCGATCTCATCTGAAATCGCTTACCACTTACAGCGTTGGGCGTTTGATTACTTAGATGCGCCAGTCGTTCGTGTGAACTCTCGCGACTTACCACTTCCTTACGCACCTACCTTGATTGAAGAAATTCTTCCAAGCATCGAGCGTACCATCCAAGCGGTTAAAACAGTAACTTACAAGAAGTAATCATCTTCATTGCATAAAAAAAGCCAGCACTTCGTGAGAAATGCTGGCTTTTTTATGCAGCGGACAGTTGTCAGTGGGCAGTCGACAGTGAGTATTGGACAGTGATCAGTGGGCAGTCGTCAGTAAATAGTCGACTGTGATCAATAAAACATTTTCTCTACTCTATAATCTCTACTCTTTTTACTGACCACTGACCACTGATAACTGCCCACTTACTGCCTACAAAACATAAATAAACCTCGATCCATCCACATCCACACCTTCTAACTTGATGCGGCCTTTTCTGCCCTCTAAAGCCTCAACTGCCTCTTTAGGGGAATTGATAGCCTTATCATTGATTTTAGTGATGACTGAGCCTTTAGCTAAACCATACATTTCTAATCGGCCATCAGGAAGTACTTCTGCAACTTTAACACCTGAACTAACACCGAATTTCTTCATTTCTGCAGGAGTTAAGCTTGCAAATTTAGCACCTAAGAATTCTGATTTTGCTGATTCTGTTGAGTTGTCGCCTTTTACGATTTCGGTGTTGCCGTCTTTGTTCTTCAATGTTACTTTGAATTCCTTGATAGCTCCATCGCGGTTAACCGTTACTTGAAGTGGCTCACCTGGACGTTTTCTGCTGACGATTTCCATCAATTTCGACGATGATTTGGTCTCTACACCGTCGATCTTAATGATTACGTCGTTGATTTTGATTCCTGCGTCTTTAGCTGCTGAGTTTTCAGAGAAGCCTCCTACATAGACACCGGCGCTTGTTTTAAGGTCTTTTTCGTCTGCTAATTTGGCATTCACTTCAGAAATCTGAACGCCTAAGAAGCCGCGTTGAACGTTTCCGTATTTAATTAAGTCGCCAGATACTTTTTTCACGATGCTAACCGGTACGGCGAAGGAGTAACCTGCAAATTGGCCGGTACGTGAATAGATGGCGGTGTTGATACCGATTAGTTCCCCCTTTAAGTTCACCAAAGCTCCACCGGAGTTGCCTGGATTTACTGCAGCATCCGTTTGAATGAATGATTCAAGTGGATTCATGTCTGGAGAATCGCGGTCGATGATGTTTTGACGACCTTTGGCAGAAACGATACCTGCTGTAACTGTTGACTCTAAATTGAATGGGTTACCCACGGCTAATACCCATTCACCTACGCGAAGAGCATCAGAATCGCCAAAAGTCAAGAAAGGTAAATTCGTTTCCTTGATTTGGATGACCGCTAAATCCGAGGACGGGTCAGTCGAAATGACTTTGGCTTTGTATTCACGCTTATCATTTAGAATAACTGTCACCTCCGCAGCTTCCGCTACCACGTGGTTATTAGTCACGATATAGCCATCTGCTGAGATGATTACCCCAGAACCAGACGCCTCTTGTGGTTGTTGTTGCTGTCTACGGCCACCACCTCCGAAAGGATCCCCAAAACCAAAGAAATCATCGAAAGGACTCGAAAATTGCTGTTGTCTTTGACGCGTTTCCATTTTCGTCTTAATGTGCACTACAGCAGGCGTAGTTTTTTCTGCTGCATACGTGAATTCGCCGGGATTGCCAGGAACGATTTGATTTGAAACAGATGTTGTGAAAGCGGAGGGTGCATCTGAGAATCCAGATGTATTTCCTAAATTAAAAAGAGAATAGGCACCTAAAGTGACTCCACTGGACATTAATGCGATGATTGCATACGACTTAAGCTGATTATTCATTTTTATTTTTTTGATTTAAAGTAAAAATTATTGCTACGAAATTAATTGAAAATTCGCCTCGCACAACCTCATTAACAAGATTTAAGAGTTTTAATTCCCAAAGGAAATGGCTAATTTTGTGGTTCATTCGTAAAAACACGTTCAAATGATTTTAAGTGAGCAAGAATTATTGAGGAGACAAAAGCGCCAGGAGTTATTGGCGATGGGAATTGATCCTTATCCTGCACAGGAATACCCGGTGAATGTTTATTCTGATCAAATTTTGGCAGAATTCAAACCCGAGTCAGGAAACTTCCAAGACGTAGTGCTTGCTGGTCGCTTAATGGGCTTCCGAATCATGGGAAATGCCTCGTTTGCGGAGCTGCAGGACGCGAATGGCCGTATTCAACTATACTTCCGCCGCGATGATCTTTGTCCAGGCGAGGATAAAACTCTCTACAATACGGTTTTTAAAAAGTTACTAGACATCGGCGATATTATCGGAGTAAAAGGATATGTTTTCACGACGCAGATGGGGGAAATCTCCGTTCATGTGCGCGAGTTCACGATTCTCTCCAAAGCCTTAAAGCCACTTCCTGTCGTTAAAGAAGCAGACGGTCAAACCTATGACGCCTTTTCTGACCCGGAAATGCGCTACAGACAACGTTATGTCGATTTAATTGTTAATCCTTCTGTAAAAGACATCTTCATCAAACGCGCAAAGATTATTTCAACGATGCGTTCTATGTTTGATGAGCGCGGCTGGTTAGAGGTAGAAACTCCGGTGTTACAAGCAGTCCACGGTGGTGCTTCCGCTCGTCCTTTCAAGACACACCATAACACATTAGATATGCCTCTTTATTTGCGTATCGCAAACGAGTTATATCTAAAACGTCTTATCGTAGGTGGATTTGATGGAGTATATGAGTTCGGTAAAATGTTCCGTAACGAAGGAATGGACCGTACGCACAATCCTGAATTTACCTCTTTGGAATTTTATGTAGCCTATAAGGACTACAACTGGATGATGAACCTGACGGAGTTAATCTTCGAAACAGTCGCGAATCGCCTACATAATAAAACCAAGATCACGGTAGGGGAGAATGAAATTGAATTTGCAGGACCTTATCCTCGTTTAACGATCTCTGGAGCTATTTTGCAGTATTCTGGCGTAGATGTGGATGCCTTGTCTGAAGACGAATTGCGCGCAAAATGTGTAGAGTTCGGAATGGAAGTTGACAAAGGAATGGGTAAAGGAAAGCTAATCGATGAATTATTCGGAGAGAAAGTAGAAGCGAATTTGATTCAACCTACCTTCATCACAGATTATCCTGTGGAGATGTCGCCATTAACGAAGAAGCACCGTTCAAAAGAAGGTTTAGTGGAGCGTTTCGAGTTATTCGTGAATGGAAAAGAAATCGCGAATGCGTACTCAGAATTAAATGATCCAATCGACCAAAAGGAGCGTTTCGAAGATCAATTAGCTTTAGCGGAGCGCGGAGACGACGAGGCGATGGCGATGGATCACGATTTTATTCGTTCGTTAGAATATGCGATGCCACCTACCTCCGGTATAGGTATCGGTATCGACCGTTTGACCATGTTAATGACGAACCAGTCGTCTATTCAGGAAGTATTGTTCTTCCCTCAAATGCGTCCAGAGGTCATCAAAGAAGTTGATTCTGAATCTGCTTTTGCAGAAAGAGGAATCTCAGAAGTATGGATTCCTGCCTTACAAAAGATGGGTATTTTAACTTTGGAAGCCTTAGATGCCGCAAACCCGAATAAAGTATTCAATGATTTAGGTGGAATGCGCAAGAAATTGAAGATTGATGCGGCGATGCCGACAAAGGACGAAGTTACTGCCTGGATTCAGGGCTAGTCTTTCAATCATATGCATAAAAAAAGCCTTCCGTTAAGAAGGCTTTTTTTATTTCTCTTTAACTAGAGATCAATGTTGCAATTTTATAGGTTAGACCTACATATATATTGTAAATAAAGATTTTCTCTAATCAAAAAACCGTAAGAAAAATTAGATTTTCTTAACGTTGATAGCGTTTGCGCCACGCTTTCCGTCAGTAACTTCATAAGATACTGAATCATTTTCGCGGATAGTAACACCTGAAAGGCCAGTTACGTGTACGAAAATGTCTTCACCTGTTTGATCGTCAA
>JBIIGE010000028.1:0-20511 GCA_044236555.1 Aquirufa sp. | reverse complement strand
TGCTTTTGGTTAAGCTCCAAAATTGTGCAAAGTTAGCGTTTTAGGGTCGATTTGCAAAATAAAAAAGAGACTTTTGTGTAGGTGAGGCAGAACCCAAAAATTCCCTTATTTTTGACAACAAATTGTAGAAATCGTGATAAAAATACTCGTAGCTTTTGATGAAAACCGGGTCATTGGAAAAAACAATGAACTGATTTGGCATTTGCCAGCGGATCTGAAAAGATTCAAGGCCTTAACCACGGGTCACGTGATCATCATGGGGCGCAAAACCTACTATTCCATAGGTAAACCCCTCCCTAACCGAACTACTATCGTTATATCTCGCACACCCGGTTTACAGATCGAAGGTGTTATCTGTACCACCTCCATCGAGGAAGCTATTTTAAAGGCTAAATCACTCAGTCGCGAAGACATTTTCATCGTAGGTGGTGCTGAAATTTATGCCTTATCCTTAGCGGTAGCAGACCAGATTTTGGTGACGCAATTACATGATATCTTCGAAGGGGATGCCTATTTTCCAGAAATCCCCGCTTCAAAATGGGAGGTAACTGAAAAAGAACGCGGCGTGACCGATGAGAAAAACACCTACCAATACAGCTATTTGACCTACAGCAGAAAATGATTCGCAAAATCGACTTAAGTGCTGAAGCGATATCTATCGACCCTTACTACCAATTCTTGCAGGATCCGGTGGCTGGTGGCATTTGTCTATTTATAGGTACCATTCGAAATAAGAATCAAGGAAAAGAGGTCAAAGCATTGACGATGGAAGCCTACCCTCCTATGGCCTTGAAGCAAATCGAGTTCTTGTGTGATCAAGCGGCCTCTAAGTGGCCCATCGAGCGTATTGCTTTAGTGCATAGAACAGGTCCTTTAGAAATCGGAGATATTGCCGTACTCATCGGAGTAACCTCCGTGCACCGAGCAGAAGCATTTAAAGCCTGCGAATGGTTGATTGATACACTGAAACAGGAAGTGCCTATTTGGAAAAATGAATTTTATGAGGACGGATCATCCTGGCTAGTTCCCCATCCCTGAGACCATCAGGCTGCAACCACGCATTTCAGCATTATCGAAGCGGCCTAATACTTTAAATCGAATTCCATCGTCTTCTAAGGAACCTAAATCCCGTGTTTCGATAAAGGAACAGGAGTCGATATTACCTAAATCTGCGATCTTAATCCCCCCCGTTTTATGCGGCTGAGTGACTAATGCAAACGGATCGCTGACCTCCCGTAAACAAACCCGCATGGTATAGGCAGGAGTAAAAATTCCCTGCGATTTCGCGTAGCCTTGTGAAAACAACTCAGTCATCCCGTATTCTGAGGCGATGGAATCGAGTCCCATCTTCTCCTGTAAATAAGCATGTACCTTGTCCCTAATCCACTCCTCACGACGTCCTTTCATTCCGCCCGTCTCCATCACGATTAAACGATCCTTATGCTCTAGTAAAAAAGATAAATCAAGACCTGAATCCACTAGATCCAACAAACCAAAGGTCACGCCCATCAGCCAGACTTTCTTATCTGTCGCTAAAGCTTCGCGCAAAGCTTCCACAAGTGATGCGTACTGATTCAAATAAAATCCAGATAACTCAGAGCCGGATGCCTTGATGAAATGATCCATCATAAAGACAAGCGAGGATGTAGAGCGCTCTAGATAAGATGGCAACAAGGCAAAAATATGGTAATCACTGAGTGAGCCATACTCCCGCTCAAAGGCAATCTTTGAAATCTGCTGGTAAAATTCGGGATCACAAACGGGGTGTTTGGAGGGAATTTGACCGGTTGTTCCGGAGCTTTCGAAGGAGAATAAGACGGGCTGAGAACCCGTTAAAATCGAGTGACTTTTAAATAATTCAATGGGTAAATAAGGGATTAACGTCCAATGCTCCACCTTTTGTGGTGAAATACCTGACATTTGCACATATTGCTGATAAAGCGGATTATAGGCCACTTGAAAACGAAAAACGTCTAGAGCAAGCGCCTCAAAATCCGATTCTTGACATTGCAAGACCCGTCTTTTTAAACTTTCCCGTTCTTTCGCGATCAATTGATCCATTTGATTTTACTTGATGTAGCACAAAATTAACTCAAATCATTAACTTTACTGTCGAAAATTAGATGATTCCATGCGGAAAATAGTTGGAGTTTTAGCCATTGTATTGCTCGGTCTAGGTGCTTGTGTGCAAGAACCTACGTTTAGTTCTACGCCCGCCATCCAATTCAAGTCCATAAAAAAGATTACTAAATCGAGTAATGATGGATTTGGCGGCACCGTAAAGATCGACTCGGTGATTATGAGTATCAATTTTCAAGATGCAGAAGGGGATTTAGGATTGACAGAATCGCAATTGAAATCTGATGCGAAATACAAGGATTTTCGCAATTTTGAAGTAGCTGTTTTACTTAAAAAGAATGGTGTATTTATTCCGATTACCTTTAGACCTGCACTAGGCGGTTTGATGAATTTCAATTTTAAACCGAATCAAAAACCAGGCCCTATCGAAGGGAGCATTGATTATTCTACCCAGTTCGTTTATGCGTTTTACAAAGGCTATAGCCCAGAATTTACTCCTAAAAACGACACCTTGAAATTCAAAATTTTTATTCGGGACAATGCATTTAATCAAAGCAATACGGTAGAAACAGATCCCATTATCATCTTTCAAGACTAAAGGCTCTTTAATTTTCGATAGATCTCCGGCTGAAGACGGTAGGTAAACATCCGTTGATCTTGCTCATCTAATTGAATATCTAATATTTCTTGATTCACAAAAATCAACCCTAACATCTTGGTAAAATTATCAATCAACTTCGCCCTAAACTGACGTTGCGATTCTGGGGAACTTTTGTGTTTGCCAAAGAAGGCGATAATCTGATGCCCATTCACAAAACCTTGTTCGTAATTCAAAATCAAAAAGTCCAGAAACAAGCGCTCATTTGCTCCAAGCATAAATCGAATAGATTTTTTCAATCTATTCCGCTTTACTCGCCTGAAAATTTCAATAGCGAGCCCCATAAACAAACCACTACCTAAAACAATCAATAAGGTAGAAAAATCCTCTACCCAAGAACCCTCATCTAAGGTACCGATGTATTCCGATTCGCTTAATAACTTTTCTAAAGACGCAACGGTATACCCAGCATCATCTACTGAGCTTTTGATTTGGTTATTAGACCAAATTAACGAATCCCCACTTACGTGCATGTAGGTTTCTGAATCAACCCCTCGATTTGCATTCAAGTAAATTCGGTGAGGATTTTTCCATTGGTACACCTTAAAGTCGTCATCCACATCAATAAATAACATGGTGTCGTAGGCAAACTCCTTATTTGGCTTATCAGAAATAATAAAGTACCTCCCATTAAAGACGAATGGTTTCGTTTCTTTGGAGTCTAAGAAATTTAAAACGAGCGGCAATTTAATTTCTCCTAACCGGGTAAAACGTTGACTAAAGAAATCAAATTCATACATACCGTAATCGCGATTATAAGCGTTTTTCTTTTCGGTATCGTTCATTTCTACGGTACTCAGCAAATAGAAACGGTCTTTCTTGGGTGAATAGCCTGACAGTCCATCAAAAATAGACGCAGGGACATCACCCTCCGCAGCGATGCTTAACCATTCTTTGGCAACAAAATCAAATTTTGTGATGACATTCGTCGATTTCCAAAAACCATATCCTCCAAACGAATATATATCATCGCCTCGCAGGAAAACGTTACTCTTGCAATTTGCCCCTCTAAAATAGGTTTGATCAATACGTGTCAAAGTCCAGGTAGACTTGTCCAACTTGTACAACTGACCCGTACAATGAATGGTTAAATAATAGGATGATGTTTGATTAATTCGAAACTCTTGTACGCCCTCCGAAGTCGGCAAAATAGCTTCATAATCTACATTGACCGCTTTGATGGTATCCAACATCACCCACCCTTTCTGGGCTGTAAAGCGCTCGATTGTATGTTCTTTAACGTGCAACCTTAAATAATTTGTTGACTTATCCTCCTGCCATTTAATGTATTGTGCTATCCCTTTTGAGGTAAAAAGAAGACATAGAAAGAGGAGCAGACTTGCTTTTTTTAGCATTTGATTGTGATTGCGTCCCCAAAATTAACTAATTTTGTAAATTAACAAGGTTTATTAGCATTCCACGCATGACAATACACAGAGAAGGACGAACACTATTACTCACTTCATTACTTATCGTATTAGGTATTAATGGCCTGGTTGCGTATTTCTTCCCTGAAAATGTTTATTTGAGAGAGGCTATCGTTGTCATCACCGCCTTGTTTTACCTGATTATCCTGCAATTTTTTCGTGTTCCCAAGCGTCACACTGAGCTAAACCCTAAACATATCATCGCTCCGGCTGATGGTAAAGTAGTGGTTATCGAGGAGACCGTCGAAACCGAATATTTTAACGGACCACGCCGCCAGATTTCGATCTTTATGTCACCTATTAATGTGCACATAAACTTCAATCCAATCTCTGGAATCGTGTCGTATTTCAAATACCACCCAGGCAAATTCTTAGTGGCTTGGCATCCTAAATCTAGTACTGAAAACGAGCGTACGACCTACGTAGTTAAGCATGAAAATGGAACTGAAGTACTCTTCCGTCAAATTGCGGGGGCTTTAGCAAAACGTATTTGCTGGTATGCGAAAGAAGGGGATGCGGTCGCACAGGGGACGGAATTTGGCTTTATTAAATTCGGTAGTCGCATCGATATCTACTTGCCACTAGACGCAGAAATTTGCGTTAATTTAGATGACAAACCAGTGGGTGGCGAGACCGTGATCGCGAAATTAGCCTAAGACCACGTAGTCCAGGACTCCTCAATTAATCCAATAATTTTCTCTAAACCTTGCTGATCCACTTCAGAGAAGTCCGCTAATTGATCTGAATCTAGATCGAAAACGAGTACGACTTCCCCATTCACAATCGCAGGCAATACGATCTCCGATTTCGACGCTGAAGCGCAGGCAATATGCCCTGGAAATTCTTCCACATCCGATACTAAAATCGTTTGTTTCGTCGTGTACGCGTGTCCACAAACTCCCTTGTGAAAAGGAATTCTCGTGCAGGCCACTGGACCCTGAAATGGTCCTAAGACTAATTGATTTTCTTTCGTGAGATAAAATCCTACCCAGAAAAAACCAAACACCTCGTGCACCGCCGCCGTTATATTTGCCAGGTTCGCGTATTTATCTCTTTCGCCCGCTAGGAGCGATTGAATTTGGGGATATAATGACGCGTATTTTTCTTCGCGGGTTCCGTTTATTTTTACTAAATCCTCTGCCATCTTATGCGAAATAACGTTGTAACCAAGTGGTGCTTGCTGTTTGCAACCAGCCAGCGCGGTAAGCGCCGAGCGATTCAGTTTGTAAAGGAATAATCTGAGTGGACGGCGCTAATAAGGGGTTATTTTTCAATGCCGTCAGAGGAATCAAGGTCAGTTCATTTCCCTCCACCACGGCTGTACTGCGATCGAAGAAGTCAATTCCTAAGTTTGCTCCCATCTCCTTAAACCAACGCGTCGATGCATCAATGGAACAGCCGGACGCTGCATTCACCGTTTCATCCACCGCGATGACAATCACTTGTTGAAAGCGAATCTCGAAGGATGCGTTTAATCCTGCCCCGTGGGCCGCCCATTGGGTTAAGGCAGGTGCTAGGTATTCTTCAATCGCTTGGATTTCTGAAACGGTAAATTTACGGTTCGCCTGGTAGACCCATACACGGGAATCATCGGGCATTTGTTCAATGGGTAAATACATAATATTACATGGATTGCTGCACTAACTCAGCTAAATCTACTACTTGGATGTGTTTTTCTTTGCCTACTTTATTTAAGCCGTCTTGGACCATGACCATGCAGAATGGACAAGCTAAGGCCACTTTACTAACTCCAGAGTCGACCATTTCCTGGACTCTTTTCACCTGCACGTCTTCACCGCCTGTCTCCGGTTCTTTGAATACCTGTGCGCCACCCGCACCACAGCATAAGCCTTTTGTTCTGCAACTTTTCAGCTCAACTAAATCCTTTTTCAATCCAGAAATGATCTCTCGCGGTGCTTCATAAATCCCGTTTGCCCTTCCTAAATAGCAGGAATCATGGTAGGCCACTTGTTCTACCGTGGAGCCGTCAGAGGCCTTCACTTTGCCGGAGCTGATTAATTCTGCCAAAAGTTGGCTATGGTGAATCACCTCATAATTTCCACCTAAAGTAGGATATTCATTCTTTAACGTATTAAAACAATGCGGACAGGCCGTCACAATTTTCTTCACTGCATAGAGGTTTAACACCTCAATGTTAGACATGGCCTGCATTTGGAATAAGAACTCATTCCCTGCCCTTCTTGCCGGATCACCCGTACAGGATTCTTCTGTCCCTAAGACCGCAAAGCTGATACCCACTTTTTGCAAAATCTCGGCAAAAGCTCTCGTCACTTTCTTATGGCGGTCATCAAATGATCCCGCACAACCTACCCAAAAAAGAAATTCCGGCTGCTCCCCCGCTGCGGCGAACTCAGCCATCGTTTTAATCGTCTCCATTATTTCTTTTGTTGTTCCCGCATTTGCGAAACCGTTAATCGACTGCCATCTTCACTCCAGCCTGGAGGCCCGAAAATATAACCTAAAACACCTCTCATACTTTTGGCGTTGGCCACATCTTTGACCATCTGCACCCATTCATAAAAGGCAATTTTAGCAGGATTATAACTCTCAATCTGTTTCGTTAATCCATAAGACGGACGCTGATTTTCCGTAACAAAGGAGCCAAACATCCGATCCCAAATAATCAATACCCCTGCATAATTCGTGTCTAAATAATCTAAATCCGTCCCATGGTGCACGCGGTGGTGCGACGGGGTATTCAAGATATATTCAAACCATCGCGGCATCTTGTTAATCAATTCCGTGTGAATCCAGTATTGGTACAATAAACTGGTTTGTTGGAAGAACATCACGATAAAAGGATGAACCCCGATCAATGGAAGCCAAAGCCAGAATACGAAACCTCCTGATAAATTTCCCGTCCAGGTTTGGCGTAGCGCTGCGGCTAAATTATACTTAGGTGACGAATGGTGAACCATGTGGGATGCCCAGTAAAAACGAATCACGTGAGAGATGCGGTGTACCCAATAATAGGTCAAATCTTCCCCAAAAAAGGCAAGTACCCAGACTGGCCAGGTTTGGCCTAAATCGAATAATTTCCAGTTATTATACACATAAAACGAGGCTCCTAACGTAATCGCTTTCGTCACAAATCCAATCCCTAAATTCCCTAAACCTAAACCGATGGAGGTCATCGAATCTTTAGCCTCTACATAGTCGCGGTGCGTCTTGTATAGGATATAAGACTCAAGTAGTACGGTGAAAAGGAAAAAAGGTACTGCGTATAAAATTAAAGTAGGCCCCATTTTAGTTTAGTTTAACCACATCGCGCAAGAATGCCTCCGACGATGCAATTGGTTTATCTGTTAACTTACCTAACAGATTAGAAGTAATCACGTGATTTCCAGAGTTTGGAAATGCCTCTGACTTTTTTAAACCTGCAGGCGTGCCTAATTGTTCAAACATCACTTTCATCGCATCCACCGAAACCACGTTGTCTTGATGCTCCTCGTCCTTGTAATAATAGCCCATGAATACGGGAATTTTTACTTTTTCAAAGACTTCTTTCGTCATCGCATGCGTCAACAAATTTTGAACCGCTACCACCCCTTCAAGTCTGTAGTGTAAACTCCAATTTTCCGCATGACCTGGTGCCATCACGGGAATATCCCGGTAATCACTTCCCGTGATCAAATGGGCCATTTGCAAGCCCCATGGATTATCGAGCAACGTTGCATTGGGATCTTTAATCGCAATGCAAGGACCATACAGCATCAAGGCCTTAATTTCTGGATGATTTGCGGCTAAAATAAGCGACATCGCACCCCCAAAAGACGTACCCAAAACCACCACCTCATCGCCTAATTTCTTCGCGATAGCATAATAGTTTTCGACACTTTGGTAATACTCATCCGCCGTCACGGTGGCAAACGTTGAATCGGAATCAGGCACCCCATGACCTGCCACACGGGCAAGCAATAAGTTTGCACCGAATTTCTTCGCCACCTCGCGGTGCAAAGGATCTCCTTCCATAGGCGAAGCAGAGAAACCGTGCACATACATAAAGACAATTTTAGTCTTCTTCGGCCGAGCTGTATCAGCCCAAACAATGCGCGCCTCATTCCCCGGCTTCAATACTGTCTTTGATTCTTTCACAGCGATATAAGCGGGCATGGCTTGCGCAGAATCCGGAATATCCGTCCAACTCGCGCTAGGTGTAAGCACCGGTGGCTCAGGTTTAGGACCTACAAAATAGGCGCCTACTACTAGTATTAAAACAACAAGTATTTTCTTCATAGCTTATTCTTTTGCCCAATTCAAACGATCGGCAGGGTTAAATTTCCACGGACTTTGGTTCGTCTCTACATTCGCAAACATGGCATTCCAAGCACCAGGCGCATCCGAAAGCTCCATAATCTGGTAGCGACGCATTTCTAAGATGATACTCAACGGAGAAAGCTCCATGGGGCAAGCCTCCACACAAGCCTGACAAGATGTACAGGCACGCAATTCTTCGGCAGAAATCCGGTCAAACAAAGACTTACCATCTTCCACGAATTTCCCTTTATTTGCTTTCAAAATACCGCCTACCTCTTCTAAGCGATCGCGAGTATCCATCATTATCTTCCGTGGAGAAAGGGCGCGACCCGTTTGATTCGCTGGACATTGCTCCGTGCAACGGCCACATTCCGTACATGAATAGGCATCTAAAGCATTCTTCCAGGTTAAATCCATGACGTCTTTGGCACCAAACTTCGCATTCGATTCAGGCTGCTCTTCTACCGGTTGACCTAACATTAACTTAACCTCGTGCGTCACCGCCGGCATCGCAGACATCTTTGCAGAGGATTCAAGGCTGGAGAAATACGCGGACGGAAAGGCAAAAAAGATGTGCAAATGTTTTGAATAAGTAACATATAGAGCAAAAGACAATATGCCGATGATGTGAAACCACCAAGCCGCGCGTTCAAGTACGATCAAAGCTGATGTAGAAAGCGGCTCGAAAAGACCCATCAATTGACCCGAGATAAGGAAAGATCCCACCGACTGGTAATGTTCCGCACCTCTAGATTGTAAGACGGCATCTGTTCCATTCATCACCCACAAGGCTACCATCAAAACGACCTCAATGAGTAAAATCTGGTAGGCGTCCTTGACTGGAAAACCGCTTAATTCTGAGTGATTAGCCGCTTGCAAACGAGCCGTACGAAACACACCACGACGCAGAAAAAAGAACAAACAAGCCACAAAAACACCCCCAGCTAGGAGCTCGAAAAAGTTCATTAAACCGCTGTAGAAGCCCCCTAAGAAAGGGGCAAAAAGACGGTGCGTTCCTAAAATACCATCCAATACTATTTCTAGCACTTCGATATTGATTAAAATAAATCCAATGTAGAGCAAGAGGTGAAAAAAACCAACTATGGGCTTAGTAAACATCTTCTTTTGGCCGAATGCCAAAAGTGCCATCCGCTTAAACCGTTCTGCTGGCTGATCCGACAATTCTACAGGTCGGGCTAAACGAATCGTTTGAATGATAAGCGAAAATCGCTGAAAAATGAGATAAGCCATACCTCCCAAAAGAGCGATAAAAAGTAATTGAGGCAAATAGTTCATCGTTGATGTAGAATTTACATAAATGTAAAATAAAACTACGATAATTCCTTTTTCAAAAAGCGTCCTGTGTGACTATTTTTTTCTTTTGCAATCTGCTCTGGAGTTCCGCTCGCTAACAATTGACCGCCAGCGTTTCCGCCTTCAGGCCCCATATCGATTATATAGTCGGCCACTTTGATCACGTCCATATTATGCTCAATAATCAAAACCGTATTTCCTTTATCCACTAACTTCTGTAACACATCTAATAAAAGACGCACATCTTGAAAGTGCAATCCGGTGGTAGGCTCATCTAGGACATATAGCGTCTTACCTGTATCCTTTTTCGATAGTTCCTCTGCTAATTTTACACGTTGGGCCTCTCCACCAGAAAGGGTGGTTGCGTGTTGTCCTAAGGTAATATAGCCTAAACCCACTTCGGCTAAAGTCTGCACCCGGCGGAAAATACGCGGTTGGTTTTCAAAGAATTCCAAGGCCTGTTCTACCGTCATATCCAACACATCCGAAATTGATTTCCCTTTGAATCGAACCTCCAAAGTTTCCCGATTAAAACGCTTCCCCTTGCATGTTTCACATTCTACTAACACATCCGGCAAGAACTCCATCTCAATCTTATTGCGACCCGCTCCCTCACAACTCTCGCAACGGCCACCTTTTACATTGAAACTAAAACGTCCTGCCTTGTATCCTCGAATCTTCGATTCAGGTAATTCGCAATACAACGTACGAATATCGCTATACATATTCGTATATGTGGCAGGATTAGAACGAGGCGTGCGGCCGATAGGACTTTGGTCCACTTCGATTACTTTATCGATGTTTTCCAAACCCGTAATCGCTTTATGTGGCATGGCATCGCGCTTTGTGCGATCGAAATGCTGCTTCAATTTCAACACCAAGGTGTCGTGAATCAAAGTCGATTTACCCGACCCAGAAACACCTGTCACTACCATCAAAGTACCCAAAGGTAATTTCACCGATACATTCTTCAAATTATTCCCGGTTGCCCCCTTCAATTCGATGCTGAAGCCATTGCCTTTCCGGCGAACGGATGGAATAGCAATCTCTAAAGCCCCATTCAAATAAGCTGCCGTAGGGGTCTTCAATTTCAAAAATTCAGCTGGCGTACCTGAACCCACCACATTCCCTCCGTGGCGACCAGCCCCCGGTCCGATGTCCAAAATATAATCTGACTCCAGCATCATATCCTTGTCATGCTCCACAACTAACACCGAATTACCTAAGTCCCTTAAATCTTTTAAGGCTTGAATTAATTTCTCGTTATCGCGCTGGTGCAAACCAATACTCGGTTCATCCATGATATACAAAACACCCACGAGCTGCGTTCCTATCTGGGTCGCTAAGCGTATCCGCTGCGCCTCTCCACCCGACAAACTTTTCATCGGTCGATCCAGTGTCAAATAGGTCAATCCAATCTGGGTCAAAAAACCTACGCGTTTTCTAATCTCCTTCAAGACCTCTACCCCGATCTGCTGCTGGCGATCGCTCATCCGTGTTTCCACATCAGAGAACCAGGCCTCAAGCTCGGTGATATCCAGTTGGGCTAATTGCCCGATGTGTTTCCCCGCGATACGGAAATGCAAAGATTCTTTCTTCAAGCGATAGCCGTCGCAATCTGGGCATTTCTTGATGATCATGAAATCCTTTAACCAGTCTTGGGTCTTTTCAGAACCCGACTCTTGTTGGCGTTTCAGGAAGTTCACGATGCCATCGTATTTCGTATTCCACTCCGTTCCTTCGTATTTCTTAGACGGCACCGCCACCGGCGCATCTGTGCCATACAACATCAATTCCACCGCCTCCGCAGGAAACTTCGCGATAGGGGTAGAAAGGCCTACTTTAAAGGGCTTTAAGAGCACCTCTAATTGCTTGAATATCCAAAGCTCCCGGTATTCCCCGATGGGTGCAATCGCACCGCGGATGATACTTAATGATCGATCTGGAATAACAGATTCCTCTGTAATTTCCTCTACCACCCCTAAGCCATTGCAGCAAGGGCATGCGCCATAGGGACTGTTAAATGAAAAGGTATTCGGTGCGGGTTCGTCATAGGACAAACCTGTCGCAGGATCCATTAAGGTCTGAGAGAAGTAATGTAGTTTATTCTTTTCATCGAGGACATAGACTTGGCCTTTGCCTTGGTTCATCGCCGTTTGTAGGCTTTGGGATAAACGCAAGCGTTCGTCCTCTGCTACCACTAAACGATCGACCACTATTTCGATATCGTGTACTTTAAAACGATCGACCTGCATCTTAGGTTCGATGTCCAAAATCTCTCCATCAATCCGCACCTTCGTATAGCCCCACTTAGCAATTTGCACAAACAACTCACGGTAATGTCCTTTACGGCCTTTGACTACGGGCGCGAGTAAAACGACTTTGCCTTTGTTGAATTGAGTTAATAAAGTCTCGATAATTTGATCGACGGACTGCTTGACCATTTTCTCTCCCGAAAGGTAAGAGAAGGCCTCCCCAGCACGTGCATATAGAAGACGCAAGAAATCATAGATTTCGGTGGTCGTGCCTACCGTAGATCGGGGATTTTTAGAGGTAGTCTTTTGTTCGATGGAGATCACCGGCGAAAGGCCTTCGATCTTGTCTACATCTGGTCGCTCCATGTTACCTAAAAAGGAACGAGCATAGGCCGAGAAGGATTCCATGTACCGTCTTTGGCCCTCTGCATAAATCGTATCAAAGGCTAAAGATGATTTACCAGACCCCGAAATACCTGTCACCACCACGAGCTGATTGCGCGGAATGGAAACGTCAATATTCTTTAAATTATGCTCACGTGCGCCCAGCACTTGAATGTGGGAAAATCCGGTAGAATCTGACGCTTTTGAAGCCATAGTTTGGGAATCGATCGATCCACAAAGGTACAAAAAAAGAGGCTGCCCTTATAGGGGCAGCCTCAAACTAATTTAAATAATTCTTATTTGTTCAACAATTCATCAAATGTGATGCTTACGTAGTAAATGCTACCAACAAATGGGTTACCCCATCCAGTTGTGTATAGCTTGCCACCTAAGTTTGTACCACCCACTTTAATGATTGACTTGATCTCAGACACTTTCTTGCTTACTTGCATATCTAATGTAGAGAAAGCAGGAATTACTGATAATTGTTGTTGGTTCACCACTTGGTTTACAAAAGAAGATTGCCAAACAAATTTCTCTTGGTATCTCCAAGTTGCATTGAATCCCCAACCTGAATTACCCAAGTTACGATTTCCAATAGAAACGTTTGTACGGTAGTTTGGCGTATTGAAACCTAACTGGTAATCAGCTAATCCACCATTGTCTTTCACTGCATTGTATGAAACGTTTGATGCTAAAGTCCAACGCTTTCCTAAGTCATAGTCAACACCTAAACCCCAACCACTTGTTACCACTTTGTTATCTACGTTAGATGGGAAAGAGAAGTAGTTCAATGAACCCACAATCGTTGTGCTAGGCTGAGCTACCACTTGTCCTGCAGAGAAGTTAGTGAAGTTCGATTGGTAAGCATAGAAATCAACTAATACTTTAGGAGTAACCATTCCTTTGTATCCGATTTCGTAGGTTTGAACCTGCTCTGGCTTCCACTCTTTCGAACGGTATGTTACCCATTTAGATGGATCTGTTGGGCTAGCTAAGATAGATTGCAAAGTAAACGAGTTACCAGATAACTTATAACGATCCTGAACTACTGCTAAACCACCTAATAAACGAGCAGATGGAGTTAACAAGTTAATGTACTGATCTTGTGTAGTAGGGATACGGAAACCTGTTTGAACAGAGGCACGGAAGTTAGAGGTTCCTTGAGTAAATACCCCAGATAAACGTGGGCTAAATACGCCTTTGAAATTCTCGTTCTTATCGTAACGTAACGATCCAGTTAATTTGAAATGATCTGCAAAGAATTTTTTAGATGCTTGTGCATAAGCTCCAAATTCAGTGATTGTAAACTCCTCACCATTGTCTCTCAAAGCGAACAAAGTTCCTTCTGAATTCAATGCATATTGACGGTAGTTAGCACCCACGATCAATTCCATTTTGTTATTTAACTTCTCCGTTAAATTATACATCCCCTCTAAGTGATATAGAGCAGACTTATCCGTAAACTTAGCTCCCTGAGGAAGTGGCTTCGCTTTAATCGCTTCAACTGCTGCATTGAACGCTGCAGTTCCAGGAACTAAACGACCTACATCAGCTGTAGAACGAGCCGTTCCATGGTAGAAAGGGAATGACGCTTGTGTACTTGCAATAGCTAAACCTACAGCAGAAGCAGGCGCAACTCCTTTCAAAATATTCGTTTGTAATACTGTTCCAAAGTTATTTAAAGCTAACCCTGCGAAAGTAGAGAAATACTGAGGATACCATGTAGCTGATGGCTTAGCAGCCTCATTCACTAATTGTCCTAATGTTCCCGTTGCATACGCGTCACCTGAATTCTCTTGTGTTGTATAAGCGCGAACGAAGAAATTAGATCCTTTTAATTCCGCCTTGTACTGTCCCATCGAGAAGTTCTTGATCGAGTAACGATCAGCTCCTGTGTACATCGTAGTACCCTGGCCATAAGATCCTTGTAAAATCAACTCTACCTTATCATTAAAACGGTAGTGCAAAGCCGCATTGAATTTAATGTTACGGTTTGCATAAGAAGCGATATCACGCTCTGCATAACCCTCGCGAGAAATATTTACATTAGGAGCAATATACCCTAAGATAGCTGTAGGAGTCAATAAACCTCCTGTAGCTGCAGAAATCTGATTAATTCCTACTGTTAATGGGTTCGTAGGAACGCCTAATAAAGGGCGTAATGAAGATAACATATTCACGTTCGTCTCATCTCCATAAATGTTAATACCGTTAAAGGCTAAATTAGATCCACGAGACCCTGATCCTAAAACTGTACCATTCAATAATGATTGGTCACGGTTATCTGTTGACTGCCAGTCCTCTGCCGTTAATTGATTGAAATTCAATTTAAAGGCTAACTTGTTGTTAAAAGCTTTCGCATAACGGATCGAGATATCTCCGTAAGGAGTTGTTGCTTCCGAACGGTTGCTTGCGTGCATTGCTCCGGTTTTCACTTGAGCAGATAATCCTTGGAATAAGAAAGGTGATTTCGAATCCATTAAGATGATACCGTTGATTGCATTAGGGCCATATAAAGCAGAGGCTGCTCCTGGCAATAAGTCTACTGATTGTAAATCTAATTCAGAAATACCTACGATATTACCTACTGAGAAGTTCAAACCTGGGGCTTGGTTATCCATACCATCGATTAACTGTACTACACGTACGTTACCGTTGCTATTGAAACCACGCATACCGATAGACGAGAATGAAACAGATTGTGTACTCATCTCTACTCCTTTGATATTACGTAATGCATCATAGAATGAAGCAGCAGGTGTTTCGCGAATAGCGCGAATGTCCATACGCTCTACTGAAACAGGGGATTGCATAACGCTTTCCTCCACACGTGATGCCGAGACTACCACGTCTTGTCCTAAAATAGACTGCTCTTTTAAAGCAATTTGAAAATCTGTCTTGTTCCCCTTTACTGGAATCTCTTGACGCTCATAACCTACCATCGAAACGACGATTGTTAAAGCACCAGCTTTGTTTGTTGATAGAGAGAAGTTACCCTTTGAATCCGAAATAGTTCCGGTTACTGCTCCTTTAACGCCGATACTAACACCAATCAATGGCTCTTTAGAATCTGCGTCCATGACCTTTCCGCCAATTTTTGTCTGAGCAAATGCGGATGCACTTAAGAACAGAACAAGCGCAAGGCTAGGTAAAATCTGTTGTATAATTTTTTTCATAATGGGTGTTTTTTAATGACACAATTTGTTTTGGTTACTCTAATTAAAGCAAAAATAAGGAAGAATTTAATATACACCACTATTTTGTTATTAAAAAATTACTAATTTTTCCGAAAATAATTTAATCGTAATTGACCGCTCAATCATTTTATTTTAAAAAGGCTGATTAATCACGTAGCTTTGTGCATAAACTTATGACATGAGAGCCCTCCTATTATTGTCAATCCTTTTCCTTAGTGCCTGCGCTAGCAACCAGACGCCCTACGTATTAACTACAAGGTGGAAGGATGCGCCACAACCTAGCGCGATGGATTATTCAGACCCAGCCGCTTGGTCAGCCCTGCCTACTAGAAAAGATGCGGCGGATCTTTTGCCCTTGAAATCCACATTAAAGGATGGCCAAGCAGAGGCTAAAGCCGATGTTTTCTTTATTCATCCCACTATTTTCACCTACAAGCCAGAGAATGAGTATGTGTGGAATGCCTCGATGACTGATGCCGCTTTAAATAGTCGGGTAGATAGCTCGACCATCCTCAATCAGGCGACTGTCTTTAATGCGGCAGGTCGAATCTTTGCCCCGCGTTACCGCCAAGCACACTACCAAGCTTTTGTCACCGAATTCAAAGAGGACAAAGCAGCTGCGTTAGATGTAGCTTACTCCGATGTAAAAAGAGCTTTTGAGTACTATTTAGCCAAAGAAAACAAAGGTAGGCCCATCATCATCGCAGGCCATAGTCAAGGCACTGTTCATGCCACTCGCCTATTAAAGGAATACTTTGATGGAAAGGAATTAGGAAAACAACTTGTAGTAGCCTACATCATCGGCATTGCGACTCCTAAAAACACCTTTACGACTATTCCTGTTTGCAGCACCCCGAATCAAACGGGTTGTTTTGTCGCCTACACGACTTTTTTACAAGGCTATTTGCCTCCTTGGCATCCAGGAACGGCCACTGAATTAGCTTCGGTGAATCCATTGACGTGGTCCACTGACGAGACTTTTGCCTCGAAAGAAAAGAATGTAGGAGGCGTATCCTATGGATTCAAATTCGTCAAAGAATTTGCAGATGCCCAAAATCACTTAGGTCTTTTATGGACAAATGTCCCTTATGTGCCTGGCCGTAGTTTTGTCAAATTAAAAAATTGGCACAAAGCGGATATTAATTTATACTACCAAAATATTAGAGAAAATGCTGTCCTGCGTGTTAACACGTTCCTCAGCCAAAAATAATACTATGCCTAATTGCCTTGTCATTATGGCGGGCGGAATCGGAACCCGGTTTTGGCCCATCTCCAGAAGTAATTATCCGAAACAATTCCACGACGTGTTAGGCGTAGGAAAAACGATGCTGCAACAAACAGCAGAACGATTCGAAGGAATTGTAGCGAAAGAAAATATCTACGTAGTCACCAGCGAAGAGTTCGCAGGGATTGTACAAGAACAACTGCCTTTTTTAAGTCCTGATCAAATTTTAAAGGAACCACAGCGTAAAAATACAGCCCCATGTATCGCCTATGCAGCCTACAAGATCAGCAAAAAACACCCGAAGGCGAAGTTGATTGTTGCCCCGGCCGATCACGTGATCTTAAAAGAAGAGGTCTTTAAAGAGCGGGTGAACGAGGCACTAGCTGCTGCCATTAAAGATCCTGTATTAGTTACTTTAGGTATTGTGCCTACGCGTCCTGACACAGGGTATGGCTATATTCAATACCAAGAGTCTGATCAGACTGCTAAAAAGGTAAAAACCTTCACCGAAAAACCAAACCTGGAATTAGCAGAGGCTTTTATTGAGAGTGGAGACTATGTATGGAATGCTGGACTTTTCGTCTTCGCCATTTCCACCTTTAAACATGAATTAACGAAACACCTTTCACGTTTAGCCGAACAGTTTGAAGAAGGTCGCGCGTTTTATTATACAGACCAGGAAGCCACCTTTATCAAAAAGGTTTATGCCGTATGCAAAAGCATTTCGATGGATAATGGCATTATGGAAAAAGCGAAAGAGGTAAAAGTGATTTTAGCAGATATCGGCTGGTCTGATTTAGGCACGTGGAAATCCTTACATGAGATTAATGAAAAGGATGAACTACAAAATGCGGTGGATGCGAATGTGATGCTCTACGAAACGAACGATTGTATCATCAAGGCGCCTAAAGACAAATTAATAGTGATTCACGGCTTATCGAATTACATCGTAGCTGAACATGGAAATGTATTGATGATTTGTCCCAAAGACCAAGAGCAACAAGTGAAACAATTCGTGGAAGATGCCACAAAGCTAGACGCTAGCTTTAGTTAGGATTCAATTACCTGGATGAGGGAATTAAAATCGCTGATTAGTTGAATTCTAGCCGGAATGGGCTGAGCAGAATGAAGCACATTGTATCCCGTCAACATGATCGTAGCCTCTGGCAGGTGCTTATCTAAATTTGCTACATATGCAGGCAACGTATCTTGTGCCGGTTCAGTCGTAAATACACTGAATATATAATCTGGCTGATGTATTTCGTAGGCTAAACACAATTCATCAAACGGTAAGGATTGTCCTAAATATACCGCCGAGTGCTGGCGTGCACGAATCAAATAACTCGCAAAAAGCAGGCCAATTTCGTGTAATTCCCCCTCTGGAAGATATAACAAGAACTTTTTAGCATTCGCCTTTGGTTTGGCCATTTGAGAGTCGATGGCTGCGATAATTTTTTGGCGAATCAAATGAGTAATAAAGTGCTCTTGCGCCGGACCAACTGAACCAGAAAGCCATAAAGTGCCTAAACGCGTCAAGAAGGGATAAATCACTCGTAGCATAAAGTTCTCAAAACCATATGCCTCCGTAATAGACTTTGCCAACTCCTGGAAACGATACTCATCCAAGTCCATCATCGCCACGGTAATGGCTTGAATGTGTTCTGGATAATCTAAATCCCCACCGGAAAGCTCCAGAATTTTCTCGGAAATTTCAGCTTCAGATAATTCGGCAATCTTAGAAATCTTGATTCCTCCTTTATTTTGAAGGGTGGCAATATTTAAAATTCGCTTTAACTCATTGTCTGAATAGGTACGAATCCCAGTTTCAGTCCGAACTGGTTGTAGAAGGTGATACCGCTGCTCCCAAATACGTATCGTATGAGCTTTTATGCCACTAAAATTCTCTAAATCCTTTATGGAGTACACGTTCATCAACATTGTAACACGGGAGTTAGAAAAATGTTTAGAAATTAAATTGCAAAAGTAACCAATGCCCTAAAAAGAATAAAAATTGCAGAGCAGCAATGAGTCTAAAAAGGCTTGATTTAGAAGGGAATGGTGTATTTTGATAGGCTAAATGAAAAAAGAATGAAGCCATCCACCAAGCAAGAAAATTTTGCGACGGCACTTGTACCCCCGCCCAAGTCCAAAAATCATAATGCACTGCCACTGGCTCGATTAAAAAATCCAATGCTGTCATTAAGCCAGCTCCAATAGCTGCCTTACCTATTTTACCACCAATATTCCATTCTTCCACTAAGGCACTGGTGGCTAAAACAAGCACCAGCCAATTCAATCCAATGGTGATGGGCACATTAATCAACTTAAATCCCAAAGTCTTCCCGTAACTATATACCCCAAAAATTTGACCCGTCCTTACTCCTTGCACCTCTAAGAACCAACCAGCGATGGCGAGTGAAGCTAAAAAAAGATAGGCTTGAAAGGAGGGTTTGGGAAAATAAACCACACAAATAAAGGCTGTAAACCAAAGTGTCAAAGGTACTAAGGAGGTAAACAAGGCCTGAGTCGCCGGTAAATGCATCCCGATTAAACCGGAGGCATACAAGACAATCAAAAAACGTTTTAGAAATACAGGATTCATACGCTAGTTTTCACTACAAATGTAGGTAAAATTACACAAAAAATGCCCCAGCATTTCTACTGAGGCATTATGGGCGGATGATGGGATTCGAACCCACTACCCCTGGTACCACAAACCAGTGCTCTAACCGAGTGAGCTACAACCGCCATTTGGGACTGCAAAAATACGCAAAGCTTCCAATATTGCAAAAGAAAGCCGAAAAAAACGGGAGAATTTTCATCCTCCCGTCCCCTTTGATTTATTTCTGAGCTGCTTGGTAACGCGCTTCCGCTTTGTTCCAATCTACTACACTCCAGAAAGCATCAATATAATCTGGACGCTTGTTTTGGAATTTCAAGTAGTATGCGTGCTCCCAAACATCTAATCCGATCACTGGGAAGCCTTTTACATCTGCTACATCCATCAATGGATTATCTTGGTTAGGTGTGCTAGAAACCGCTACTGAACCATCTTTTTGCGCTACTAACCACGCCCAGCCTGAGCCAAAACGTGTTAAACCTGCTTTCTTAAATTCTTCTTTGAAGGCATCAAATGAACCAAATTTCGCATCAATCGCTTTCGCTAAAGTGCCTACTGGAGCTCCACCACCGTTTGGCGATAAAATATTCCAGAATAAATCGTGATTAAAGTGACCACCGCCGTTATTACGAACCGCAGGAGATAATTTAGAGATCGAAGTAAATAACTCTTCCAAAGACTTTCCTTCTAACTCCGTTCCAGTAACGGCTGCGTTCAAGTTTGTCACATATGCATTGTGGTGACGATCATGGTGGATTTCCATGGTTAATGCATCGAAATGCGGCTCTAACGCATTATTTGCATAAGGTAATGGGGCTAATGTGAATGACATAATATCTAATTTAATGGTGAATGATTAATGGTGTTACAAATGGTAAATGGTAAATGATGAATGATGGATGATGGATGGTTGTTTAAATGGTAAATGGTGAATGTATTGACTTTTCATTTACCATATATAATTTACCATTCACCATTCACCATTTACCATTTTTTTCAGCGTCGCATCGAAAAGAACTCCTTTAGCAGTTGTTCTGATTCGTTTGCCAAAACCCCGCTTACAATCTCTGT
>JBIIGE010000072.1:0-5798 GCA_044236555.1 Aquirufa sp. | reverse complement strand
GTTTCAAACCAAACTGCTCCATGCAAGCCTTTCTGCCCTATAGGTGCATTGCTAGGCATACTCGGGTTAAAGAACTTATTAGCCGGGTTTTTAAAAACAGCCTCTGCATTTTCTCCATCTGAATACTTTAAATCTTTTGCATAACCCCATAAAGGGTCTTCGCCATATTTGCCAGGGAATATTCTAAATGTATCGCCAATCCAAACTTCTGCCATATTACAATCCACAAACGAATTGAAAGTAATTTTAGGAGCAGGGATTAATTTAAACTTGGGAGTTGAGTCTGCCTGTTGAGTTGTATCTAATTTAGTGGAAGACAGGAACCCTATAATAATGGAGAACCAAGAAAATAAAATTAAAAGAGGCATTCTATTTCAATTTATAGTTAGTCAATAAGTGCGTATAAATTTATAAAAATAATAGTATTCCCAAATACTAGTTTAAGCACTTTCAAATAGTTTAAAGGGGTTAATTTGTAAATGCTGTATTTTTCGTCCGTAATGGGTGCAGGCCAATCAAAAATGTGTAAAAATATAAAACCCGAAAAAGTAATTCTTATTTTTGATTCATGGATACAATCGAAATAGTTAACTACGAATCTGCTTACAAAGAAGTATTTCGGGATTTAAACGTTGAATGGATTTCTGCCTACTTTAAAATGGAAGCCTCTGATTATAAGGCCCTAGACAATGCGGATAGTTATATTTTGCAAAATGGAGGTCATATTCTAGTTGCTTTATTAAATAAGGAGCCAGTAGGAGTTTGTGCATTAATTAAAATGAACGATCCTATATATGATTTTGAACTGTCGAAAATGGCAGTAGCGCCAAAAGCACAAGGCAAAAAGATTGGTTGGTTAATCGGGGAGGCAATAAAAGATAAGGCAAGATCGATCGGTGCAAAAACACTTTATTTAGAGAGCAATACCATTTTAACACCTGCAATAAGCTTGTACCGAAAGTTAGGCTTTATTGAAGTTTTTGGACGCAATACCTCTTATGAGCGGTGCAATATTCAAATGGCGCTTGTCTTATAACGGAAATTCTAAATAATATGAGTTAGGTTGGAAGAATTAGTTTTTCAATTAAAATCGAAAAGCGGATTATTTACGAGTTGTGTATAGATGGTATGAATAATGAAGAAGGTATTCAAAATTTTGTCAATTTTAGTAGCGATAATTAATAGGAAATACTCAATTTAAAAGAAGAAATTATTCTGAACGTAGTTAAATATGAATTCAATTTTCCCAAACTTTAAAAGAACCTTCGTGATCGTTGGTTATACATTTATATTATTATCAATTAGTCTTTTCACCAAAGGTTTAATGGTTAGTATGGCACAATTTGAAGTGCCTGATTTCATTTTGAAATCAGCTCATTATTACGATGCAATACTTTGGGTTTATGTTCATATGATGGTAATAGGTTTACTTATATTGATTATTGGTTATTCAGTTGATGATTTGAATAAGCAAAAGTGGATAGCAGGCTTACTTTTTATAGTGACAGGATTTTATTTTTATCTGGATTTTCGCAGTGCCGACTGGGCTTTTGGCAATGCGCTCTATAAAGGAGAATCATCTATAATACCAGCCATTATCGGCCTATTTGTAAATTTACTTTTCTTTCAATTAGCTATACGACTCTTCCTGAATAGCCAATCAGAAAATTAAAACGGGGAAATTATAAGCAGTCGGAATTACAGATTTTATTAATAATTTAAACCAAGATGACACCTAATTTTCATTTAGAAGTTTTAGAGAAACAGCAATCATACCAGGCTGAAAAGTATGCAAGTACTGTTTGTCAACAAGTAATTTCCGCAACGATTGATATGTATACTACGAGCGGTTTCCATAAGCCTTGGGTTGGATACTTGGTTGTAGATTCTGATGTAATTGTGGGGGCGGCAGGTTATACTGGTGTGCCTGAAAATAATGGAGTAGAGATTTCTTATTTCACTTTCCAGGAATATGAAGGCAAAGGATATGCAACATTTGCTTGTAGCGAATTAATCAAAATAGCAAAATCTCATAGCCCAGGCGTAGTTGTTTTTGCCAAAACTGCACCAGAGGAAAATGCTTCGACAAGAATTTTAAGTAAAAATGGATTTGTTTACCAGAAAGTTGTTCAAGACCACGAAATTGGAGATGCTTGGCTTTGGCAATTAGCTCATTAATAAAATACACTCTGTCACTTTTAGTATAGTTCAATTTCCGAAAACTCACATACATAATAATGGCACAGCATATCTTAATTCAAGCGAGAGACGGATATAAACTTTCGGCAACGATCCGAAGACCTGTGGCTGAAGTCAAGGGAGTTATTCAAATCAATTGTGGCACCGGAATTCCTCAAAATCTATACAGTAATTTAGCAAGCTATCTGACCGAATGTGGATATGCTACCGTTACCTATGACTATCGGGGCATAGGGAATTCTAAACCAGCGAGTTTAAAGGGATTTAAAGCAAATCTGGAAGATTGGGGGATTTTAGATATGACAGGGATTTTCGATTGGATTAATCATGAATTCCCTTCTGAACGCAAAATTATTATTGGCCACAGTATGGGCGGGCAGCTTGTGGGGTTAATGGACAATTATGATAAAGTAGACAGGCTTATTCTGATTGCCTCTTCTACCGGATATTGGAAAGATATGGGGAGCCCATTTAAATGGCTAATGCCACCATTGTGGTTCTTACTGATTCCGATTATCGTGGCGATGTATGGCTATGCAAATGCAGAAAAAATAGGGCAAGGAGAAAATTTGCCGAAGGGTGTTGCTTTACAATGGCGCAAGTGGTGCATTAATCCGAACTATTTCGAGGACCATTTCAAAAATTCAAGCACAAAATTATTTTTTGACAAGTACGTAATTCCCCTAAAGTCTATTCAAATTGATGATGACCCCATCGCAACTAAAATCACCGCAAATAAATTAGTAGGCTATTTTAAAAATGCCAAAATCGAAGTAGAAACAATTAGCCCCCTAAAAATGGGCGTTAGAAAAATTGGACACACCGGCTTCTTTTCAAGAAAATTCAAGGACACACTTTGGAAAAAATTAATAGCAGATATTGAAAGAAATAGTTTGCTATCATGACCATTTTAAAGCCAACGTAAAGTTTACAGCAATCCTAATTTTTCAATTCTATCTCCAATCGTCATTTGCTTCATTTCCACCTCCAGCGCAGGAAAGTCTTGCCTTTGTACGGATTTCATTATTGCTCCTTCATTCAATAAAAATATTTCATCGCACGTGTCGCTCAGGGTGGAGAAAATATGAGAGGATATAATAACCGTCTTGCCAAGCTTTTTTAATGTATGAATAATCTCCGTCAAGAGCATGTTACTCTCTATGTCCACCCCGTTAAAGGGCTCGTCCAGAATAAAGTATTCATTACGCTGTAACAGAATGGCTGTTAGGGCTAACTTCTTCTTCATTCCTGTCGAATAGGTTGATGCATATTGATGTAATGGTAAGTCAAAGACGTTTCTACTTTCCAGATCATTTACAGGAATCTGACGCGCATTACACAGCAATTGGATATATTCTTTCCCTGTTATTTTTTCAAAAAAGAACGGCTCTGTAAGTAATAGGCCCAGGTGATTTTTAAGCGGATTATAGCTAGCCTCTATTATTCCTTCATAGGTTTCTAAGCCTGCTATACAGCGAAAAAGGGATGTTTTTCCAGCCCCATTTTTACCTACAATTCCATAAACTTTTCCTTCACCAAATTCGATATTGATATGCTGGAGAACGGTATGGTTGCCATAATTCAAGGTTAAATTTTGAATAGATATCATTTCAAAAGGTATTTTAGGCGTTTTTCGGATTTGATAAACAAGATAGGGGTTAAAATGACAAGCATGGGAGGGAGCGATAGGCAAAGCGCAAACAGTAGGCCATTAGGGATATTTATTTCATTAGGATACGAGGAATACTTCGTTACAATGGCACAAATAATCCATAACCATCCCATCAACAAGAAGGCGAATAAAACACCTATGTTTTCTCCGAAATAAAATGAAAGTAAAGCCAGAATCGGAATGGCGATTGCTGAGGAAAAAAGGAGAGCCGTTTTTATTTTTTGTACTAAAAAGGCTCTAGGACTTAAACAATAGTTCCAAACAAAGTATTCGTTTTCTGTGGTTAAATAAAAGCTCAATGATGACCCAAAAACAAGCATCAGTGCGAATATGCCTAAATTAAAGTTATTGAAAATCGCAGCCACAATGACTAGGACATAGGCTAGTATAAATAAAAGGAAAGCTCTTCTAAAACCGGTGGTGAATTCAAAAGGCCTTTTAGAAAAGGGGGTAAAAAGGGTGTAATTGAATTTAGTTCGAAAATGAACCAGCGCTAAAATTATTGAAATAAGTACAATGAATACGATGGGTATAATGAGTTGCTTGTAAAGCAAAAACGATAGGAATGGTATGGAGCAAATTAGGTTTTCGGCGATTCTTATTTTTTTGAATTGGGGGTCTCTAAAACAAATCATTAAAAATTCACATCGCCGTGTTTCTGAAAGTCTTCCAATGAGATTTATGTAGAGAAACGGATAGATATATATGGCAAATTCTGTGACCTTAAACAGGTAAGCTGAAAATCCATAAAAACCGAAGATTAATGTGATGTAGGCTAATATTGGCACAATTCCAGCATCCCGGATGCGGCGATTGATCAATGTAGATTGAAGGAAAAAATATTCTTTCATTTTAGACTTTCCCATTATCTAGGAATATAAATTCTAAATTAATAAATTATACTTTTGTGGTGTAACTTTTTATATTTTTTATGGAAAACCTAGCTCAATTCTTTAAAAAGTACCGAAATGAAGTCATCGTGGGCGTACTAGTATTTCTCTCCTTTATTTTCAGAGATGTCATCAAGTCTTTCTTGTAAAATGGCATGAGGGCATCCCCTCGATGTTCTCGCATTTATTATTAATGCAATGACATACAAGGCACTATTTCTTAGTCCAATGATACCCTCAACGGATCTTTTGGAAACGACATGTTTCTTTAAGGGCATGTTAGGCTTTTCAATTGTTATGGAAAATGATGCGTATGTCGTATGTCAAAAAGACCACCTAACTATTCATATTTTACGTGCAGGACAAGATATTGGAGAGATGGAATTGTACTTGGAGGTGGACAATGTAGACGCCTTGTGGTCTACAATCAAAGACAAAGTAGGAGGGTTAAAATACAAAGAGCCCTTTGATCAAGAGTATGGTATGCGTGAAATTCACATTTGCATTCCACATACAAACGCTCTTTTATTCATCGGGCAAAAATTATAGATGAAATTCATGCAATTTGTATCTATCCTTGTAAAGCGAGTAAGATTTTAAATGTAATCAAATCGACCGTTTTTGTGGGAAAAAAGTTTCTAGCTCATCTATTATTTATGAAATTATTGAATTCAGTTTTTGCTGATGTATTTGTAAATAACGCAGTATGTCCGCCAGGTATATCTACAAATTGACTTTTCTGACAATTCGTACAGCTTAGTACTTTTTGCTTAAAACTTGGCCAAGAATACATTTGAATAGGGGAGTCATCTTGTCCTTGAATAAATAAAATATCGGACTTAAATCCATCAGTAAAATTAAGTAATGACCTTTCAAAATAACTACTTGAATTGGCTGTAGTTAAACCATGTACATTTTTTAATTTTAAACAGGTGCTGGATGATTGAACTTGGCCATTTTCTTCAAGCTCGCATCGGTAAACTAGATTTAGGGGCCCAGGAGCATTAGCAATTACACCATTTGTTTGATGCAACCTA
>JBIIGE010000027.1:0-20912 GCA_044236555.1 Aquirufa sp. | reverse complement strand
ATCGTCATTTGGTTACTCTTAGAAAGATCTAAGCGAAATGTCTTGAATTTATATCCTAGACTTCTAGCAATCACTTGGTAACTGCGGGCGGCTATGGTGATTGAGAATTCTCCCAACGAATCCGTTGTTCCCCCATCGGAAGATCCCGAGAAAAATACAGACGCGCCTTCAATAGGTGCTTTATTCTCGATATCGATAATTTTTCCGCTAAAAATGACATAGCCTTTGCGTTGAGCATAAGTCGCTTGACTTAGGACTAGCAACAATAGAATTACCCTTAGGCTTATTTTCATTTCGTTTTATTTCTTAAAATCAGCAGTCCTTTTGCCTGCTTCCATTGTGGATCGAATCCACCTTGTGGAAATTTAGCCACCGCATGGGAACCCAGCGCTACATCTAAATCTCCATCCCCATCCAGATCTGCCACGTCCATCACAGACCAACGACCCAACTGCTGAATAGGTAAAGTCATCGGAACAAATGTCCCTTTTTTATTTTCAAAATACATCGCCCCTTCACCTGGTCTAGCCGCCACATCGGGAAACAAAGCAATCGAAATTAAGTCTGCATCTCCATCCCCATCGAAATCGCCGGGCATAACTTTAGTTGCACCGTTTTGGGAAAAGAAGGCTTTCTGCTTAAAGGCAAATCCCCCCTTATTCTCGAAAATATACATCCCGTGGTAAGGCTTTAAAACCGTCGTAAAATCAGCATTATCACCAGCAGTGTAAACAATATCTAGATCCTTATCTCCATCGATATCTACCACATCAAAAGAGGATGATCCATAAATAGAGGGGAAGCGCAAAAGCTGCTTTTCTTTGAATTTCAACCCACCTTGATTCTCATAAAGCAAAATACGCTCATCCCCCTGGGCAAAAAGCGCTAAAATATCAAGTTTGCCATCCCCGGTAAAGTCTCGAACAATTGATTTAGTCGCCCCCGTCTGTGGATTCAATACGTGTTTTTTATAGACTCCTTTTTCGAGTTTCCAAACACTCATTCCACCCACCTTAAATCCGAACTCTGAGCTGATTAATTCATCGCCCGCATCTCCATCTAGGTTAGCAGAAACTAGACCGATTGGACGATTTAAACCCTGTAATAATTTCTTGCCGGATGAGGCTTGACTCACAAAACCATTCACCTCTGGATTTGCTTGAGTAGTCGTTCCAATGAAGGTATACAAGGTTTCTGAACCTAAAAGGGTAATATCCGTCAAAGCATCTTGATTCGTCTTTGTCTCCAGTAATTTTCCAGCTGCATCCCATTTCCAAATCACGCGATTCGATTGATCCCCCGCCGTAATTTGCTGACGACGTGCATCAATCCGAACGGCGGTCATATTAGGTAAGGTCGTTCCGGGTAAGGTAGCCACAATGGGTTCAGGCTGAAAGATAGAAGCGGTAGCTAAGGGAATGTAGGCTGGCATTTCTAATGTCTTAGGTGCCTCCTCTAGATAATAAGCTTTAATCTTCTCCCAATCTTCGTCGGGAATCAGTTGGGATCCAGGGCCTAAGATGGTATAATCTGAAAGGGGTTTTTCCAGCATCCCGATCTCCTTATCCACCCCCATCATAATACCCATATATGGCAATGTGCTGTATTGCCAAACATTTTTAGGCAAACTCCCTGGTTCAGGAAGCATATGGCAAGACGCGCAATAGGTTTTTGCCAACTCTTTCCCCTCCGCTGCCTTGTTCGAGCAGCTCGGAAACTCATAGGAGAAAACCGAGAAAAGGGCGATGGCAAGCAGAATCCGCATCTTATAATTTCTTAAAAACCTGTAGCTTATCGTTATTACGTGCCACTAGGTATAAAATTCCTGCGGTAGTCTTCACCTGCTTTATATCTCGAATATCCCCTTCTAGCATCAAACCGGTGTCGGTCGGGATTAAGGTTTTGAATCCACCTTTACCATTTCCTTTCAGAATTAGGCCAAAGAAGGCATCATAACGAGCTTGGTACATCGATGCTCCGTTGAAGTTTCCTCCCACGATCACGTCAAGGTTTCCATCTTTGTCCACATCTTCTGTACGCAATACCATAATCTTAGATACTTGCGCTAATGCCGGAAGGGCTACCATTTTAAAGGTCTTGTTTCCTTGATTTTCGAGGTAAACAGATTCGAACATATTTACGCGTTTCTCCTCTGCATCGTCTAATTCCTTACTGCTAAATATCTCTTCTACCGTCTTTCCCGCAAACAGATGATAGGCTGTATACTTCTTATTGATGATACTTGGAATCTGTTTCCCCATCTCATCTTTACTATTAATCGGGTACCAATCTTTGCCCCTGCTATAAGACACGATGTGTTCCTTCGTATCGTTCTTATCAAAATCTTTAATCTGCATCCGCAATTGCCCCGTTAACTCCTTACGCAACTTCGTATTCGTACCCAGGTTACCTACGATGAAATCCATATCGCCATCTTTGTCAAAATCAGCCGCCGTAATTCCTGACCAGAATCCTGTTTTCTCCTCTAGGCCATTCTCAATTAACTTGAATTTACCCTTATTATTTTCAAACGTCTTAATAGGCATCCAATCACCCACCACCGTTAAATCTGCATCCCCATCTTGATCAATATCGGACCAAATCGCCTCCGTTAACATCCCCGCCTCGCGCAATTCAGGAGCTAAAGCAACCGTCTTGTCAGCAAAGTGTCCTTTTCCATCGTTCACTAATAAATACGAACGCGGTGAAGCTCCGTACGAATAACCCACCACGCGACCGCCTACAAATAAGTCCATATCCCCGTCCCGATCTATGTCACAAGGACGCACCACAGATTTATTATCGTACATCGGAGGTAAAGAGTTCAGCGCACGCGTAAAGTTTCCTTTACCATCATTGGTATACAGCCGATCGAATTGCTCCGGCATTTTATCAAAGAATTCATTTCCACCCGTTACCACATAAAGATCTAAGTCCTTATCGCCATCTGCATCGAAGAAAAGTGCATCCACATCCTCATACAGAGAATCAGCTTTAAACACGGGCTGATTTGATACCACGAAGCCAGCGCCTTTCTGAAGCAGCAATTGGCCTGCCTGGTACTTAGCTCCGCTTAAATACATATCTTCTAAACCATCCCCATTCACATCCCCTAAGGTAATTTTGGGCCCTTCAATAGACACTTTGAATGGGATTAATAATTCTCGATTGAAATCGAAATAGACATTTTCTTGGTGCTGGTATGGAACGTTAATAACAGAAGTGACTTCCTCAAAAAGTGGCTTCACCGGCGCAAAGAATACATAATCCTTCACGTTAACTGTCGCATTTTTTTGCTCCATCGTCAAGGTGGTATTGATGGTTGGATTTTTAACAATCTGCATTTTTTCATTCTCCCAAATCACGAGCATCTCCTCCACCTGTTGCAAATCACCAATACCGAAAAGCAAGGTAGGCTCTACCGAACTCATAAATCCACGCGTCGGCATCATCTGCTGCAATTGCTGACCATCCTTGGTTTTCAAAATAACCTTCGCACCCACACCAAACGTATTTCCTCCATCGCCCTTGAATTTAATCTTGACGAAATTATGCTTTAGCAATTCGCGCGCATTATTCTGGTAAATACTAGCTTTCTCATTTAGGTTGTTGGTTACTAAATCTAAATCACCATCGTTATCTAAATCCGCATAGGTTGAACCATTTGAAACACCTTTATCTTCAAAACCCCACTTGAGCGATTTATCTTCAAAACGTAAATCCTTTGATCCTTTGAAAATATAGTTGTGCACCCGTCCATCTGGCATCAAATCAATCGCCTCTTGATCTAACTTCTCAGAGGTAGGCAAGCCATAATGCAAGGAATCCCCGATCACAAATTTCAAATAATCCAAGTCATTCGGGCGACGCAAAATACCGTTTGATATGAAAATATCTTTAATGCCGTCCCCATCGTAATCGTTCATCAAAGTACTCCAGCTCCAATCCGTAGCAACTACTCCGGCAGAGGCAGCAATATCAGAGAATTTTTCACCTCCCATACTTAACTGAAGGCAGTTTCGGCTGTATTGATTGAAATAACCGAACTGTAATTTGTACATGTAGATGTCCAAAGGATCCTCTCCTACGGACGATTTCTCTACTTTCTCATCATCTGGATACATGTCCAATGTCATCACATCTTGGTATCCATCGTTATTGATATCCGCTACATCAGAACCCATCGAGAATCGACTTAAGTGCTTAAAGTGATCACGAATTCCTTCTTTGTAGGTGCCATCTTTTTGGTTGATATAGTAATAATCATCCTCGTGGAAGTCATTGCTAACATAGATATCTAACCAGCCATCGTTGTTAATGTCCGCCACCGAAATACCTAAACCATAGCCCATCGCAGCCTGGTAGATACCTGATTCTTTAGACACATCCACAAATTTGCCGTTATCGTTACGGTATAAGTAATCGCCCGCCTCATTATCTTTTAGCATTCGTGTATTGACGCGATCGTAAGAACGCGTATTGTGCACGGCATGGTTTAACAGATAGCAGTCTAAATCCCCATCCTTGTCGTAATCAAAAAAGGCCGCTTGCGTGGAGAATCCAGTGAAATCTAAACCATATTCATTTGATTTTTCGGTAAAGGTATTGTCACCGTTGTTGATGTATAACTCGTTTGAACCTTCTAATCCTTTGTAATTTCCTACAGCACAAACATAAATATCTAGAAATCCATCCGCATTCACATCCGCCATCGTTACCCCTGTTTTCCAATCCGAAAACCCCTCGATACCTGCCTTTACAGAGATATCCTCAAATTGCATATCACCCTTATTTAGGTATAATTTGTTCTTGCCTTGATTAGAAACAAAGAACAAATCCACTAGGCCATCATTGTTAATATCACCCGATGAAACTCCGCCACCATTGTAGAAATACAAGTAGTCAAGGATATTAAAATCTTTAGTTTCTGTAATATTATTCGAAAAATCGATGTGTGTTTTTTCTGCATCTAGTTTTTCAAAAAGTACTACATCGTCACCTGAATTACAGGAAAACAGAACAATAGAAAAGAAGAGAATAGAAAAATAATTGAATCGCATTGTTTTAATATTTAAATACTTGGGCTTTGTCATCATTTTTGGCCAAAACTACGTAGGTCGACTTTCCTCCTTTAACGAGTGCCATATTACGTACTTGACCGAGGGTTTTAAATCCTGTTTGCTTCGATAATTTCACAGCGAACTTTCCTTTACCTTGTCCTTCTAAAAGCAGGCCATAATTCGCATCGAAACGTCCCCATTCCGGAAGTGAATCGAAGAAATTACCTGCTAATAGAATATCTAATTTGCCATCCTTATTGAAGTCCCCTGCTTGAATTCCCTTGATAGGAGAGAATTGGGCCTGGTAAGGAAGCGCTTGCAGGCTGAAGTTTCCTTTTCCATCGTTGATTAAGAAAGAGGACTGAGTCGTCATAATTTGGCGCTCTATGCTTCCATCCCGCTGCTCTTGTGTAAACAAATCATCGAACGTTTGGTTTGCGTAATCCTTGTATTTTATAAACTTTTTCTTGATCATCGGAAGCGCACGTTGCATCTCTCCTTTCAATACCATGGGATACGTATTGCCATCCTCTGTCACACAAGAAATAATCTGCTCTACAACACCGTTCTTATCAAAATCACCTACATGTAAGTAAGCAGGTTTTTCTGCTGTTGCTTGAATCTTTGAATTGAGGCCAAAGTTTCCTAACACAAAGTCCATATCTCCATCGCCATCGATATCCGCGGGCTTAATACAAGACCAAAGTCCTTCCGACCCAGCTACTGGCTCTTGCTTCGTTAATTTACGTCCTCTCTCATTGATAAACACGACCACTGGACCCCAATCTTGCGTCACTAGTAAATCCACATAACCATCGCCATTTACATCAGACCACTCTGAATCCGTCACCATACCCAAATCAGTCACTTGCGTCATATAACGTTTTGACTGGTTCTTGAATCCGCCTGTTCCATCATTGATGAAGAGATTACTTTGGGCGCTTTGGCCATACTTGGCGTTAATCATTCGCGTACCTACGAATAAATCAATGTCGCCATCTTTATCGTAATCCGCCGCCGAAACGCTAGATCCATTTTCATAAATCATCGGGAATCGAACATCGCGCTTTAGATTTCCTTTCCCGTCATTTAAATACAATAAGTCGTGTAATTCCGGTGCATTCTCCGCGAATTCATTACTTCCCGTTACCACGAATAAATCTAAATCACCGTCTTTATCCGCGTCAAAGAAAATCGCATCCGTATTCTCTGTCGTTTGATCTAAGTTGAAGTCTGCTTGTGGAGAATCGACAAATTGTCCACCTGGTTTTTGGATAAACAATTTCTTGATCTGACCAGCCGCTCCGCCTAAATAAATATCCTCTAAACCATCGCCGTTCACATCACCCACCGCTAACGCTGGGCCTTGTGTTGAATATTTCTGCTTTAATAACACATCGCGGTCGTAGTCATTGAACATACTTTCCACGTGTAAATAATCCAACAAGCCAGACGTCACATCTGCAAAAATCGGCGTTTGCTTCGCCTCAAAGAAGTGGAAAATTTCTTTCGCATTTTCCTGCTTCAAGGTAATCACCTGATTAGCTTTCACCGATTTGATCGTTTCAATCTTGTCATTCGGCCATAATACCTGCAGGGAATCAATCGCCCCATTTGCTCCTAAACCGAACACCATCTGGTGATCACTCGATGACTGAAATCCGCGATTTGGCATTTGTTGCAAGACTTTAAATCCGCCTTTTTGGTAAACGGTAACTCGAGCTCCAATTCCATTTAAGTTGCGATCGATCCCCTTTAAGTGAACCGTCAAATAATGATTCTTTAATTTCTCATTCGTCTTATTCTTATATACAGACAATGGCGCATTCACATTATTTACTACTAAATCTAAATCTCCATCATTATCTAAATCACCATAAGCCGAACCATTTGAGAAACCTGGACCTTCTAAGCCCCACGATTTTACTTGATTAGAAAATTTCAAATCGCCTTCATTTTTGAAAGCGTAGTTCGGAATAGGTACAGAGGAAATCTTGTCAGTAAATTCTTTGTAATCAAATTTCTTGCCATCTAACATCTGCTGCATCGTATTGCGATCCCCTAAGAAATCGACGAAATCTTGATCGGTTAGATCTTTAGCTATACCATTCGCCACGAAAATATCTTTCTTCCCGTCATTGTCCATATCGAAGATCAAAGCTCCCCAGCTCCAATCCGTCGCATGCACACCGGCTAATTGACCCACTTCAGAGAAGGTTCCATCGCCATTATTCAACTGCAAGTTATTGCGCATATATTGATGCCAAAACCCGCGCTTCTTCTTCAACTCCACTAAGTTATATCCCTCAAACACCGAGGTCGTCTTTAAACGGCGGTCATCCCCCGGTAACATATCCGTCACGAAAATGTCCATGTAGCCATCATCGTTCAAATCCGCCATATCCGCGCCCATAGAGCTCAACGAAATATGTGGCATCTCATTCTCTAAATCTTCCTTAAACGTGCCGTTCTTTTGATTGATATACAAATAATCTCGCTCGTAAAAGTCATTCGAAATATATATATCAGGCCAGTTGTCATTGTTGACATCTCCAATTGTAATTCCAAGTCCAAAACCAATTAAACTTCCATAAATACCCGCCGACTCCGACACATCGGTAAAATGAAGTTCCTTACCATCCTTACTATCATTTCTAAATAATTTGTCACCACCTAACTTATCTCTCTCCTCCCGTAAATTCGTATACCCTAACTTATCAATTGGGGTAAAACTATTATTCAACAAATACATATCTAAATCGCCATCCCGATCATAATCGAAGAAGGCCGCGTGTGTTGAAAAACCACCGTCTTCTAAACCAGCCTCTTTGGCCTGGTCTTTGTAGGATGGCACCCCACCCTTAATACCTTGATTGATATATAATTGATTTCCACGTTGATCACGAGAACCTGAATTACATACATAAATGTCCATCAAGCCATCTCCATTAACATCTGCGAAGGTGACACCCGTAGACCAAAACTTCTTCCCCACAATCCCTGCTTTCACTGTAATATCCTCAAACTTCATCTCCCCTTTATTCAAATACAATTTATTGTCTTCGAAATTAGACGTGACAAAAAGATCTGATAAGCCATCATTATTCACATCGCCTATCGCAACACCACCTCCATTGTAGAAGTTGCGGTAATTGAAAATATTGAACTCTTTTTTCTCTAAACTTCGGTTCACAAAATCGATACCGGTTTGCTCAGCAGGCAACTCTTCGAAAAGGGTATCCTCTTTTTGAGAACAAGAAAAAAGACTAAGGGAAACTAATAGAGATAAAGCGAAATTTTTCATGCGTAATGAGTGAATTTTTGCGACACAAAAATACGAAATACAAGGGGTATATAAAACAAAAAGGCAGAACCATCCGGTCCTGCCTTTCTATAAAAAACCGTCAGATTAATATCCTGGGTTTTGAGTCAATAATGGGTTAGCATCACGACGTGGTTGTGGAATTGGGAACAATTCACGCGTCTTGTCAGTAACCTTCATGAACTTACGAGGTGTAGAGAACTTGTCGAAACGAATTAAATCGTTACGTCTCCATCCTTCCCAAGCTAACTCACGACCACGCTCAGCTAAGATAGCATCAGCAGTGATAGCTGTTAGAGGAGCAACGCCTGAACGTGTACGGATTCTGTTAACATCAGCTAAAGCTTGAGCTGTATTTCCTAAACGGAACGCAGCCTCAGCACGCATTAAGATAACGTCAGCTAAACGTAAGAATACGTAGTCATTTGATTGATCACCGTTCGGGTTGTTCTTTTGGATCTCATATTTTTGAGAACGGATACCAGCCACTTGGAATACGGCATCAGCATCAGTCATTTGATCTTTTTCCCAATCCGCTACGAATGATAAATCAGCACCTTTCGCATCTTTCAATTTAGCACCTGAAGCAGCATACTGCTGTCCAGAGATCCACATCGCACTACGTAAGTCATTTGATTCAAATGAGTTGTAGAAATCAGCTAAAGTACAGAAACCATTCCAAGGTGAGTTACCTAAACCATATGTTTGTTGGTTAGCATAGTGTAAAGTTCTCATTTGGAAGTTCATACCACCCGCTTTGAATGAATCAAAAGGAATCGCGAAGATATTCTCGTTTGAACCTTGGTTCTGAACGACAAAGTTAGCTAAGGTAGAAGAAGACAATGACCAGTTGTTCGAAGATTTAATTACTTGATCAGCTGTATCAAAAGCCTTTTGCCATTCTGTCTTTCCGCTATATACTCCTGCGTTCAAGTATACTTTCGCTAATAAAGCTTTAGCAGCATCTTGAGTCATACGAGAGTAAGCTTTACCTGGAGTTAAATTAGGAATAGCTGCAGTTAATTCAGAAACGATGAAGTTGTAGACTTCAGCACGTGGCTTAGTTGCAGCAGATGACTTGTTATCTGTTACGATAGGTACATTACCAAAAGCGTCTACAGCCATGAAGTAATAGATAGCACGTACTGCACGTAACTCATCTACTGCTTTTTGATTCGACTTAACTACTGGGATCAATTGGTTCACCTGAGAGATGTTACCAAAAATGAATCCCCACATTCCATTGATAGGACCGTGTTGAGGAGTCCAAGTGTGACGTGAATACGCCAACCAGTCACCACCATCAAACCAGTCACCACCACGTGTAGGAACGATCAACTCATCTGAAGTTGCTTCACTAGGATTAAACCAATCCCACGTGATACCACGAAGACCACCATAAGCTGGCCCTAGTGCCGCAGCAATTTGAGCATCCGTTTTTAAGAACTGATCCGCTGGGATCGAGTCATAAACTGGCTCAGTTAAATCTGTACAAGACGATAGAGCTAACGAAGCGAAAACACCTACTGAAAGTACTTTATAGATATATTTTTTCATTTTTTTAATTATTTTATTAATTAAGTTATATAACTAATAGTGAAGGTATAATGTTTAGAAAGACAAGTTAATTCCCGCAGTAAATGCACGAGTCTTGTAATAAGTCTCACGAACATCAATACCTGGAGCTGCAGAACCAATAGCTAGGTTTTGGCTAACCTCTGGATCTACTCCTGTGTATTTAGTGAATAACAATAAGTTGTTACCAGCTACATAAATACGAGCTCTCTTGAATACACCAATAGAAGGTAAAGTATAACCGAATGAAGCGTTGTTCAAACGAATATGATCACCTGACTCTACATAGTAATCCATAGGGATTGTACGCTCATCATTGATAACAGATGTCAAAGCAGTTTTCAAAGCGTTAGACTCTGCTAAACGACCATCTTGACGACCTAACAACAAGTTGTTTGTATTCACGATTTTAGCACCTGCATTTCCTGTGAATTGGAATTGTAAATCAAATGCTTTGTAACGTACGTTAGTAGTTAAACCTCCTACGAAAGTAGGGTTAGGATTTCCTAAGTAAGTACGGTCTTTTGAGTTAGGATCTACTACACCATCACCATTAAGGTCTTGGAATACGTAACGTCCATTTTCAATTTTAGAAATCTTAGCACCGTAGAATACACCTACTGGTTGACCAGCTTGTAATACAGAGAAGTTTACAGCCGATGTACCACGGATGAAGCTACCTAAAGTGGTCGATAAGAATACTTGGTCTGGAGCTGCAAAATCATCATTTTTCAATGAAACTAATTCGTTTTGGTTGAATGAACCAGCGAATGTAGAGCTAATTGACCAATCTTGCGTATCTAACCACTGGTAAGTAGCAGAGATTTCAATACCACGGTTTCTCATCGAACCAATGTTCGCTAAGATCGTTGGATATACATATCCTTTTTCTTGTGGAGCATTAACAGTGTATAATAAATCATTTGTTTGACGAGTATACCAGTCTAATGATCCAGTTAATTTACCTTTCAAGATAGAGAAGTCAACACCAGCACCGTAGTTTTCGTTAACCTCCCACTTCAAGTTAGGGTTCGGGTTAGATTGTACTGCATAAGATGGCAAGAAGTCATCAGCACCTCCATCATAGTATGTTCCTGATGGACCATAGAATGATTTAGATAACAATGGACGAATACCTTCTGAGTTACCAGTTCTACCCCAAGAAACACGAAGCTTCAAGTTATCGATTGTTGTATTTCCTTTTAAGAATGCTTCTTCAGATAATGACCAACCCACTGAAACAGATGGGAATAAACCCCACTTGTTGTTATCACCGAATTTAGTCGAACCATCACGACGCATGTTAACTGTAGCGAAATACTTGTTCATTAACGAGTATTGTGCACGAGCTAAGAAAGAAACCAATTTGTATTCGTTCTTGTAAGAATATAACAAGTTTGGATTCGCACGAATACCTAAACCTGAACCTAGGTTGTTAGCACCAAAATCATCTGTTAAGAAGTTGTTGTTAGAAGCACCGAAACCATCATTAACAACACTTTGGTAAGTATAACCTCCCAAAACTGTTAAAGTAGATACATCACTTAATTTCTTAGTGTAGTTCAAAGTAGCTTCTAATTGCTTATCAGTTACTGCGTTTAACGAACGAGACGCTTGGTTTCCACCTACAGTTGATAATAAGTTACCTGGAGTAGTTGCAGCAAAGAAGCTATTATTAGCATTTTGCGTACGTAAAGTACCAGATACGTTGAATACTAATCCATCTAAGATAGTATAACCTGCAGAAGCATTGAATAAGAAGTCTTGTAAACGTTGAGTATTAGTTTTCTTCTCTAATGCTGCTAATGGGTTGAAGTTAGCAAAAGTACCAGGAATCTGGAAGTAGTTGCCGTTTGCAGCATATACTGGATCTGTTGGACGCATGTTCATAGCGAAACCGATTGCACGGTTATCCGAGAACGTACCGTTCGTTTGCATAGCAGACATGTTGAATTTCATCAACAACTTACCATCTAATGCTTTAGCATCTAAGTTCAAACGACCTGTTAAACGATCTTTTCCTGAACCGATCAATGTACCAGTTTGGTCTAAGTAACCTACTGAAGCACGGTATGACAAGTTATCAGAACCACCTGAAACACCTACGTTATGGTTTTGAGTTACCGCAGTACGCGTAATAACATCTAACCAATCTGTGTTAGCGCCATTGTCATCAAATGTTTGCTTGTATTTAGATGCAGCAGCACGGAATTCAGCAGCGTTTAACAACTCTGGACGTTGTGAGATAGACTCAGAACCCACATAAGCTGAATAATCAACTGTAGGAGCACCTGACTTACCGCGTTTTGTGTTGATTAAGATAACACCGTTTGCACCACGAGAACCGTAGATAGCTGCAGAAGATGCATCACGTAACACGTCCATAGATAAGATATCTTCTGGAGCAACGTTTTCAATCGGAGCACCAATCACACCATCAATTACGTATAATGGCTCAGAACCTGCGTTCAATGAACCTGTACCACGTAAACGAACTGTTGGGCGAGCGTTAGGATCTCCAGACGATTGCGTAATAACTAAACCAGCAACTTTACCTTGAGCGGCAGCTAATGGATTCGTCACAACACCTGCGTTGAAATCACGAGATCCTAAACTTGTTACAGTTCCTGAAATCTCTTTTCTCTTTTGAGTACCGTAACCTACTACTACAACTTCTTCTAAAGATTGATTGTCAGCAGCTAAAGAAACGTTAACTACAGAACCTGTAGCTTTTACTTCTTTTTTAATGTAACCAACAAAAGTGAATACCAAAGTGCTACCACTTGCTGCATTTACTTTGTAAGTACCGTTAATGTCAGATTGAGCACCTTTAGTAGTACCCTTAACAGTAACTGAAACACCAGGGATAGCTGAACCGTCTTTCGCGTCAGTTACTTTCCCTGAAACCACATCTTGAGCAAAAGCACCCAAGGAAATAAATAGTGCAACAGCAACGCTAAACGCTTGTTTAAAGCCTAGGTTACTAACACTTGATCGCACAAGGCGACCCACTCTCTTGTAAGAATGAATCATAAGTGAAAAATTAAAGGTTAAAAATTATAATTAATGATTCTTGTAGGCTATTAAAACCCGATGCAAAAAAAAGAAGAATAAATTGAATAAAAAAATGATTTTCCATAATGAATGGATGACATGGGCACAACAAATTGTACAAAAGTTAGAATTTCTTTCATGCTAGCACAGTGTAGTACAGAATCTGTAAATAATCTAATTGTTACGTAATTGTAAATAGAGAGCCTATTTAAGGGGTAGGCCAAAAGCAAAAAGGCCAAAACAACGTTAAATCGATTGTATTTTTTCAATAGAATTTTTTTTCAAAAAAAAATCAGTTTTTTTTCGGCAATCTAATACCAAAAATAATTTAGCCTAAAATAAGAATAATACAATTAATACAGTGCTATACTGTACATTCGAAATTAAGGCACGGGATCATGGCCATGTCCACCCCAAGGATGGCAACTACTTAGTCGCTTTAAAGTTAACCGAAATCCTTCCTTTAAACCGTGCTTTTGAAAGGCCTCTTTAGCATAAGAAGAACAGGTGGGCGTGTAACGGCAGGAGTTAGGTAAAAATGGAGAGATCATACCCTGGTAGATACGAATCAATAACAGAAACAATAAAACGATAATCCGCTGAATCATTCGGTTTGAAATAAAGCCTTTTCTGATTAAATTGCTTTAAAATTAATCATTTCAATTTTGTAATACTACATGAATCGCAGGTCTTTAATCCTTGTCATTTTAGCATCGCTGTTCTGCATGGCCTCCTGCAACAATATTCCAGGGCATTTTTTCTCCGGTAAAAGTTCGATTGAAAGAAGAAATGATAGCCTAGCCAGTCTTTTTGACCCACAAATTGCGCAACAAAAAGCCAGTAAACTGGATACTTTTTTTAAATCCCTTCAAAAAAACACCGGGTTCAATGGTACTGTGCTCGTGGCGCAATATGGAAAGGTCATTTACAAACAAGCCTTTGGGGTTGCTAATAAGTTTACAAATGATAAGCTAAGCACGAAAACCGCTTTTCAACTTGCCTCCGTTTCCAAGCAATTTACAGCGGTATCCATTTTGCAGCTAGTCGAAAAAGGTAAAATTTCATTGGAGGATCGAGTAGAACAGCACATTCCTGGCTTTCCGTATGATTCATCCATTACTATTCGCAGTTTATTAACGCATAAATCAGGTCTTTCGGATTACACGTTCTCCCTAGATAAATATTATGATAAAAAAACGCCTTTGACGAATGCCAAAGTCGTGCAAATGATGATTGATATAAAGCCAGGTATTGATTATCGACCTAACAAAGCGTTCCATTACAATAACACGAACTACATGCTCTTAGCTTATATTGTAGAGCGTATAAGTGGTAAAGATTTCAGAAGCTATGTAAAAGAAAATATCTTCATCCCTGCTGGCATGACTGAATCGTTCATTTATGATCCACAGCACCCTGAATTATTAAAAAAATCAGCCACGGGTTATGTACCCAAAGGAAATGGAAGTGTTGTAGCAAACTTTGACCACTTAGATGGTGTTACCGGTGACAAAGGAATTTATTCTACCGTGGAAGATATGTTTTTGTGGGATCAAGCGCTAAACAATGAAAAAGTAGTTAAGCTAAGTTCCCTAGAACAAGCATTCACGCCTCAGCACACAAAACCAAAAGTGCTAACTACAAATTATGGTTTAGGTTGGAGAATGAAGCAATTAGAAAATGGGGAATGGCTAACTTACCATACCGGTTGGTGGCACGGATTTAAAAACTATTATCTTCACAATCCAAAAGATAACTCAGCCATCATTATATTAGGCAACAACGCAAATCAGTCATTATCAAAAATAAACATTGTTCAATCCATTCTTTACCCCGAAAAAAGTAAATATTTTTTAAAAGGAGAAACCACTCTTCCCCCCGCAAATTCAGGTGGGAACTAAACACTCAATCATGAAAAACGTATTTTTTGCCCTCTTTTGTCTAGTTGCGACCAGTGCTTTTGCTCAATCAGAAGACGACGCAATTAAATCAACAATTACCGCTTATACAGACGGCTTCACCAAAGGCGACTCTGCCAGCATCAATCGTGCCTTTCTAAGTAATGCACTTTTAAGAAATTTAAATGCTTCCACTGGAAAAATCACAGACATGACTTTACGCAAATTCGTTGCCGGCATGCCTGCTGGTGGCGCAAAAGCAACCGGTGCTTTATTAACCTACTCTTATGCCGGAACATCCGCTGTCGCAACCGTTGAATTCAAATTTGCTGACTTCAAATACATCGACTTATTAAGCTTGATTAAAGTGAATGGCGATTGGAAAATTGTTTGTCGTGTATTCTCACGCGTGGGACTGGATGAAAATTTGACCAGTTCCAATGTAACAGGAAAATCAACTAGTTCAAAAGCGGCTCCAGCTCCTGCTAAGAAGGCGGTGGCGAAGCCGAAGGCTGATGATGGGTGGTGATAAATGGTAGTATCACAGCCTAAAATGTTATTGCATAAATATTTTTAGCTGTGATACTACAATTTATCTCTTGAGATGAAATGGCTTAAAACGGCGGGAGGACATGTTTTCGGAAGCCCTGTAAGTTTTATCTCTGAAAAGAGAATAAAAACAATTGCTCCGCGGAAAATATTTGGATACAACATTTTCTAGGAGCAATTATTTTTATACGCCATTTTCTAGGAGCATATTGTTTTATGCAATAAAAAGAATCATAGACAAGAGTCCAATTCTTATTGATAAAATAGTTCAGGCTTCGCGGAAAACATGTGCTAGTGCCGTTTTCTAGGAGCCTGAACTATTTTACCAATAAATAGGACCTTTACCAAGATACTTCTCCGCAATCGGCTCATAATAGGCCTTCAGCTCCTCGAAAACTGGGATCACCGGGGATTTGGTATACAAATCATATTGATTAAAGTCGCGAATCCACTCAAGGTATTGCGCATCTTTCTCATTCAATAAGGCTTTGTAGCTCCCGCCTGAGTGCCAGGGGTAGAAGGAGTGGTAACGGATCATGGCCATTCCGGCCTCGGGAATCTTGTTGTCTTTGTGATTTTTTAACACTTGGTATAAGTATTCGTCGTGTCCCCAAGCTAGATGTACATTGTCTATACCACAGCCCGCCTCATAAATACCTAATTCGGTGTTGTAACGGGGGTCTTTCATGTCCGGGTTTAAGTCATTAAACTCGGGGTAGACGCAGGAATCAGGTAATTTACAGCCTACGACAAATACATCCCCTACTAGGCCCCATTGCTCTGCTTGGGATGTTCCGTCTTCGTCAGAGCCGAACAGATACATGGCTTTGCCTAAGTCATGGATTAGGCCGACAAGTTGCATCCAATCGGGGCGACCGTCGGCACGAAGACCTTCGGCGGACTGAAGCAAGTGAATGACGTTAGGAAGATTTAAATCTGGATCGGAAACGTCGACCAAGACATTTAGGCGCTCCATCATGTCCCAAAGATCCATTGGCCGCTCGAATGTGAGGTATTTAGCCTTCATGCGTTGGACGTACTCGAATGTTTGGCGAGAACGCATCTTACGGTAATGCTCCTTGACAGCAGCGGTGATATCTCCTTGGTCGTAATTTCTAAATTGCTCTTTCTCTTTTAGAGGGGTTTCCATAGTCCTAGATTTTGGACCAAATTACAAAAAGACGCTGAAAAATGAAATTAGGACTTCAATACAAATAAAATGATTGCGCTGCCTAACATGAGAAGGCCCATTACAAAAAAGATCGATGGGTTTAAGCCTGGGACGGTGTTATCGGCTAATGAGGCTTCGTAAGGGTTCTCTGACAAATAACGAACGGGGATTTCTTGTCCGATTTCGCAGGTTTTGGCTAAGCCTTTGTCTGCTTCGCGTCTAAATTCAAGACCATTTACATAATAGGACACGATAGGGAAATAAATAGGGAATCGGCCACTGTGATCATCCCGAGAATAACGTTTCGAGATTTCGACGATTTTGCCGTAGGTCATCTTAGAGTTGTGCACCCACTGTTTGCGCTTTTTGAAGAGCACAATACCGAAGCCAATCAATACCAAAGAGATCAGCGTGAACGCGCCCAAAAACAAGGGCATCGATCCGTGAAATTCGCCTGTTGGCCGAGCTGATATTAATAAGATTCCTAACATAATTGTCCGTTGAATAAATCCAACAATCAAAAAAACGACAAATTATACTGATTATCAAATAATTAGCTCCTGATTCAAAAAGGATAAGAAGATGTATTTTTAGGGGATAAAATGATATTTTTGCAATAATTGGAAAAACTCGATGCAAAATCAGACATCCTTAGGGAAAAAACGTGAAAAATAAGAAAAACAGGTATTCTAAAACCGACAAAATGCCCGAAAAATATATTTTCAGAAAATTTTAATTTTCGCACAAATTTGTATTTTTGGACTCTATAAACCTATCAAAAGATGAAAAGTAGCGTAAAATTCCAACTCATGTCCATGATGTTCCTGATGTTCTTCGGATGGGGCGCGTGGTATGGTCAAATGAGTAAATACTTACTCGACAATTTACACGCTACGGGCGATCAAGTGGGCAATGCCTACACTACTTTTGCCATCGCCTCGATCTTTGCACCCTTCTTTGTCGGCTTAATTTCAGATCGCTTTTTCGCAGCCCAAAAAGTGATGGGTTTTTTAAATATCCTGGGTGGTGTCATCCTCTACTTTTTGAGTTTAGAAAGAAACCCGGAGACCTTCTTTTGGTATATTTTGGCCTACACACTTTGCTTTGCCCCTAATTTAGCCCTGTCGAATTCAATTGCGATGAACCAAATGTCCAATCCAGAGAAAGAATTTCCGAGCATTCGGGTGACTGGAACCATTGCTTGGATTGTGGTGACGAATATTATTGGATTTTATGCTTTGGGAGACAAAGTGGCCATATTTGAGATTGCGATGTACACGTCATTCTTATTAGGAATTTACTCATTTACCCTGCCGAATACACCACCTAAAGCGGATAAAAATGCGTCAGTGGCACAAATTTTAGGATTAGATGCGTTGAAATTGTTCAAGAATCGCTCCTTTTTAATTTTCTTCATCTCCTCCATTTTGATCTGCATTCCTTTGTCGTTCTATTATGCGATGGCAAATCCCTCATTAACGGATTCGCACATGAGCAATGTGGAGAATAAAATGTCGTTAGGGCAGGCTTCTGAGGTTATTTTTATGTTGTTGATTCCGATAGCCTTTACGCGCTTAGGAGTGAAAAAAATGCTCGTAGTGGGCTTAGTGGCGTGGATTGTCCGCTTCCTGTGTTTCGGCTATGGGGATGGAATTTCGAGCGAATGGATCTTGTATATCGGAATTATCCTCCACGGGGTTTGTTATGATTTCTTCTTTGTAACAGGACAGATTTATACCGACCAAAAAGCAGGCGAGAAAATCAAAAACTCCGCACAAGGATTAATCACATTTGCGACTTATGGAATCGGAATGGGCATCGGCTCGAAGCTTTCAGGCATCGTCCTCGATTACTATACGGTAAATGACGTGAAAGATTGGCAAGCGGTTTGGATGGTGCCGGCAGCTATTGCAGGTGTGGTATTACTTCTTTTCGTCTTCTTCTTTAGTGAGAAAAAGACTACGTATTCTTAATCTTTCGCAGCATAAAAGGTACGATCGAAGGGAAGAAGCGCTTCATAAATAGGCCAAAACCTTCGAGGAAACCTCCTACAAAGAATTCGTTTTTGCCTGCTAGAATAGCCTGTAAGATTTTCTGTGCGGTGAAGTTGGGATCTAAGCCTTTGGCCTGATTCGGATCCATCTTTCCATATGCCTCCCCTTTCTCGTTCATCGCGTGAAGAGAAATATTCGTCTTAATGTAACCCGGCAAAATCGTGGTCACGCGGATTCCATCATTAAAGGCTTCCGCCCGAACTGAATCAAAGAATCCGATCAACGCGTGTTTCGTCGCACCATAAGCGGCTCTGCGCGGAGTAGAAATCCGTCCCGCCACGGAGGCAATCGGAACAAAAACACCCGATTTTTGCGAAGTAAAGACAGGCAAAACAGCCTGCGTTAAGGAGACAATCGAGAAGAAATTCACCTCAAAAAGACGGCGATAAACGTCAAATTCCGTGTCTTTCACAAAAGAACGTTGTGAAACCCCGGCATTTAAAACCAGGTAATCAATGCGACCATAGGTATTCATCACATCCTGCACGCGATCCGCGTGTTCTGAAACCGAAAGCATGTCAAAAGGAAGCACATAGGCATTACCGCACGCTTTAGCGACCCGATTTAACTCCTCCTCTCGACGTGCAGACAAAACTAATTGCGCTCCCTCTGCCGCAAAAGCATAGGCTAATGCCTCTCCGATTCCGGAGGATGCCCCGGTAATCCAAACAACTTTATTGTGAAATTTCATGGGATGCGAGTTTTGCCTCTAAGGCTTGGAAAAAATCGGCCATCGGATTTACCTCGAGGCGCTGTAATTTCTGCCATAAACGTACGGCTTTGGTCATCAATCCACTTTCAATTAAGAATCCATCGTGTCCATACAAGGAATCGATGACCTGAAAAGAGGCGCCAGGAATGTATTTGGCTAAAAACTCTTGCTCCACAATAGGGAACAAGGCATCGGATTTAATGCCGATAACGAGCGTCTTAGACTGAATCAATTTTAATGCAGCGACAGCACCACCGCGATTTCGGCCCACATCTTGCGTATCCATCATCTTCGATAATTGAAAATAAGAAAAGGCATTGAAACGCTGCGCTAGTTTTTCGCCTTGGTAGCGCTGGTAGGAAACCGCGCGCAAAGATGAACCGTATGAATTCTCCTTTCTGGCTTGGGTAATTAGGTACGTTTCGTAATTACGGTAGGAGATTAATGCAGTCGCACGAGCGGCCTTCATACCCTCTAAACCAGCTTTAGGTTGCGATTCTTTCCACGAAGGATCGACTTCGATGGCCATTCTTTGGGACTCATTAAAAGCAATACCCCAAGGCGAATGAATTGCATTTGTTGCCACCAAAATCAAGTTTTCAATCAAGCCTGGATTCATAATCGCCCATTCCACGGCTTGCTGGCCACCTAAGGATCCGCCTATGCAGGTTTTGATGCGATTAATTTTTAATTCTTTGCGAAGGATCTCGAAGCTCGACACCACATCACGAATCGTCACATCCGGAAACGAGTGAAAATAGGGCGTCCCCGTTCTCGGGTCCACCGTTAAGGGACCAGATGAACCATAATGAGAACCTAAAATATTAACACAGACGATTAAATTGTTCTCTGGATTGAACAATTTCCCCGGGCCCACTAGTCCCTGCCACCACTCCGCCACATCGTGACTTCCGGTGAAGGCGTGGCAAATCCACACGACATTGTCCTTTTTAGCGTTTAGTTTGCCCCAGGTTTGGTAGGCTAAATCTAATGCAGGTAATTCACCCCCTAATTCAAGGGCAAATGGGGACGCGGAATGAAAATGATGAAACTCAGCTTGCATGCACAAAATGGTTTATATTTCCCTAAACAGGCACCGCCTGGGGTAGGAATTAGCACCGGGGTCTACATTTGCAGACGGGTTGCCAGAAGTTCATTGAGCCTAGTCTCTCCCTTCTTCTTTATAAATCAACAAGCGAGGCTTTTTGATTTGTGACTGCAAGTAACAGCCGAAATCGCTTTTTTCCAAAAACTTTGCCCATTAATTCCTTTCTAACGATATTTGCCTAATGTTAAAAATGGCAATTTTTTATGGAGTTTTAGGAGGCATATTATATGCTTTGATGCAAACAGAATTCCAAACTTACCTTCACCCTGAGCTGAAATTCATCTTTGTCTTCCTTCTTTTTCAAACCTATTTGACTTTTAATCTTGCTAATTTAGGTTCGAAAAACAACGGAGAGAAATACATTCCATTTCAAATGCTTACCCTCTCGATTCGATTTATTTTAAGCGTC
>JBIIGE010000071.1:0-5956 GCA_044236555.1 Aquirufa sp. | reverse complement strand
TTTTTGAAATAGGGTCAAATCGCTTCTGCTTCCAACCTGAAATTAGGTCGTAATTTTCCTCAGTAATCAAGCGATATAATTCCGGGATTTCATCCGGTGAATCCTGTAAATCGGCATCCATGGTAATGACTACCTGACCAGAGGCTTTGGTAAAACCCTCATGAAGTGCTGCCGATTTGCCGTAATTTCGGGCAAATGAGATGGCCTGAAGCGAACTGTATTGTGTTGATAATTGCTTTAAAACCTCCCACGAATTGTCATTACTACCGTCGTTCACGAAGATCATCTCGTAAGAAAACGCATTTTCTTTCATCACCCGATCGATCCAGGAACATAATTCTGGAAGCGATTCGGCTTCATTATAAAGAGGTACTACGATGGATAGCTGTAACATACGAGCAAAAGTACGAAATTATTACGTAGGAAAAATGATATAATAGGGTCTTAATAATTCGATGAATTCGGGGCTGTAGTCGCCTTGTTCGGTTTTGATGTTTATTCGACCTTCCTTGACGACCCTTTTTTCTCTTGATCCGCTTGCCATTACGCGCAAAACAGGGCTGGACGGATTCGAGTGGATGTTCACTTTTTCATGTAAGTACAATCCATTTGAATTTAATGATTGTTCAAATAGTGCCAAAACATCAACTGGATACAACACCGCAAATTCTCCTGCCTCTTGAAGTAGCTTTTCCATTGCCTCAGCTAAATCAGACGGAGTTAAATGATCCGCGTGAATCGCCATGTGTTTAGCCGCATCTGTTGAAGCGAGATGATTCATGAAAAAGGGTGGATTAGAGCAGATGTAATCGAATTTTACGTCCGAGTTAAACCTTAAAACGTTCGCTTCGATTGCCTGCAGTCGCTCTTTGAAAGGACTGTTATTAAAATTTTCAGTTGCAACATTTGTGACGTCCGGGTGTATTTCAAGTGCTTTTACTAAACAATAAGGATTAGCTTGTGCGAGCATTGAAGCTAAAAGGCCACAACCCGTTCCAATATCCAGGCAATTGCCTCGTGCCTTCTGAGAAGCCCAAGCGCCAAAAAGACAAGCCTCTGTGCTGATCTTTAATCCCGGATTTCCGTGATGTAAAGAGAATTGTTTGAACTCGAAAATGGATCTATTTTCGGCCATAATCTGCCGGATTTTCACCCCAATCTTCCGTCTCCCACTTCAAGACTTTCGTGGAATAGTGATTACTTTTTAACCAAGTGATGGCGTTGTCCACCATCTTAAATAGTTCTTCTGTGCCTGCGTTGCGTTCTAAATTCGTCTTGATAGCTCTGTTTCGAACCCAAGCAATCGCCGTTCTCGAATCAGAATACAAGGGGTAGGGACAATCTAATTTCTTTAAATAAGCTAAGCCGTGAACAATGGCTAAAAACTCGCCCAAGTTGACGGTGCCTTCCGGGAAAGGTCCACGCGCAAATAATACTTCTTTTGTTTCGGTATTTACACCTTGGTATTCTAATACACCCGGATTCCCGGCACAGGCAGCATCCACCGAAATACTCGGGACGATGAATTTAGCCGTATTTAATCGAGGAGTTTTTGTCTTCGAGGCTGGTGACACACTGGCCCAATAGTTTTTTTTAGCCGCGCTTTCTGCTTCGGCTTTTGACTCAAAAGACTTGTATTGCGCACCCGCATAGCCTTTGATGTTTTTCTCGGTCTCTGCCCACGAATCAAAGATTCCGGTCTGATGACCCGCCCAAATCACATAATATTTTTGTTTTTTGGCCATCTATATCAAACGTGATTTAAAGATCTTAATCGCGATCGCAATCAAAATAACCCCAAAGATTTTACGCAAAATCTGAGTCCCCGCATTCCCTAATTTCCTCTCTATCCAAACGCTGGAGCGTAAAACGATGTAAATAAACACGAGGTTGATAAAGATACTAACAATGATATTTTCCTCTTCAAACTGTGATTTCAATGAGATCAAAGTCGTCATCGTTCCGGCTCCAGCGATGATAGGGAAGGCCAAAGGAACAATCGAATGTGTATTGGTTTCTATTTCTTCACTCTTAAAGATACTTCTCCCTAAAGTCATTTCCATACCGATAAGGAAGATGATTAAAGCACCTGCCATCGCAAAGGAGTTGGTATCTACGCCTAATAAATGCAAGATGAATTTTCCCGCAAAGAAAAATCCAATCATGATGATTCCAGAGGCTAAAGTTGCCTGTCCAGAATGAATATCACCATTCTTTTTTCGTAGTTCAATGATGATGGGGATGGATCCTAAGATATCAATCACCGAAAATAAAATCAAGGAGGAGGAGAGGATCTCTTTGGAGTTAAAGTTCATATTTTATGGTTTGGATGAGTGTATCAATATCTTCAATAGTATGGCTAGGGAAGTTAGCAATCCGGAAACTGTTTTCTTTCCATTTTCCATATCCTTTTCCCAGCTCTATTTCTTTAATTAAGCATATTTGGTGTAATTGTTTGATCTTTTCAGGTGCTCCTTTTAAGGCCAAAACCGTAGGCAATCGCAATGCTGGATTTTCAATTAAATAGCTAAACTCCGTTTCATTATCCCAGAAATCTGTCCATAGTTTCATTTTAGCCAAAGTCGTACGATGTACTTCCGAAAGCATTGGCAGCTGCTGTGTCAGGCGGTAAACCAGGTAAATGCTCAACACATTAGGTGTCATTTGGGTCTGAAAAACTTGTCGATTTTCTTCTAAAAATAAGACATCGTTATAATGTGTTGCCCGATTTAATTCTCTTGCTCTAGCTAATGCCTTAGGGGAACAAATGAGAATTCCCATACCTGCCGGAATTCCGATGCATTTTTGAACGGATGCCAGCCAAACATCGGCTTCATTCCATGGTAGTTCAATTCCGCCCATGGAGGAGGTAGCATCTACGGCTATAATGGCGTCATCGGCTAATTGAAAATCAGCTCTACGTATTTGCTGGCCGGATCCGTTAGAGGTTTCGCTTTGGACTAAACACAAGGTGTCACCTGAGATGGGTCCCAATTGCTGACCTACTTCGGCTAGACTTTGGTCTAAAGTAAACTCAAAAGACTCAGCTACAGCTTTGGCATAATTCGCCCATTTCTTACCAAAAGCCCCATTATAAAGGTGGGTAGACTTTTTTCTGACCAAAGACTGCGTGATAATTTCCCAGGCTTCGGTCGCAGAAGAAACGAAATAAATGGTATAATCAGCTGGGATATTCCATTTCTGATGAAGTACTTCAAACGTATCTTCGAGTAGCTTTTCGAATCGCTCACTTCTATGATTAATGCTGACAATACCCTGATCAAAAGCCTCTTGAATGTATCCAAGGGCCTCTGGATGAACCTTAGAGGGGCCAGGGTAGAAAGATAACATGAGTTAAATAAAGGAATAAAGACCTAACTCGTAACCACGAAGGCCAAAACCTACAATAATTCCCTTTGCTTTAGGGCTCAAATAACTGTGGTGGCGAAAATCTTCCCGTGCATGTACATTCGAAATATGAATCTCAATCACGGGTGTTTTGATGGCTGTTACGGCATCGCCTAATGCTACTGAAGTGTGCGTATATCCGCCTGCATTGAATAAAATACCGTCATAGCTGAACCCTACTTCGTGTAATTTATTGATGAGCACTCCCTCTTCATTCGATTGGAAATAGGCAATATCTAGTTGCTCCCCAAATTTATCTTGTAAGATTTCCAAAAACTGCTCGAACGTCTGTGCCCCATAAATTTCTGGTTCACGCGTACCTAATAAGTTCAGATTAGGACCATTCAGGATTAAAATTTTCTTTCTTACCATATTTTAAAAGGGAACATTCGGTGTAAAAATACGTAATTACTTTAAATTTACGGGATTCATACTATAAAATGTATATGTGGGAGACAGAAATCCAATCTTTTGGAGATTATCTAAAAATTGAGCGCGGCTTATCTAAGCACTCCCACGAAGCCTATTTACGGGATATCCAAAAACTGGAAACCTATTTGGCTGTTTCTCCGGTGGCAATTGACCAAGTGAACGAATCCCATATTTTGGCCTTCTTAAAAGTCCTCCATTCCTTAGGGATAGAGGCAAGCACCCAATCCCGCACCCTTTCAGGCATTCGCGCCTTTTTCCAATTTCTCGTTTTCGACGGCACCCTAAAATCGGATCCCACCGTCCACGTGAAAAATCCCCAAATGGGTCGTAAATTACCTGATACCCTTTCCTTCGATGAGATCACTGCCATTCTTGATCAAGCAGATTTGTCGAGTCCGGAAGGCGTTCGAAACCGGGCGATGCTCGAATTCTTATACGGGGCCGGACTGCGTGTTTCGGAATTAATTGGTTTGAAAAGAGACGATATCTACGAAGATCAAGACTTTATCAAAGTGCGCGGGAAAGGTGATAAAGAACGCCTGGTCCCCGCGGGCCGTGATGCCTTCAAGTATTTGAATCTATATTTAGAATCGGTGAGACCCTCAGTGCCCGTTAAAAAAGATGCCACCCACTTAGTTTTTCTAAATCGACGCGGTTCTGGATTAAGTCGCGTAATGGTTTTCTTGATATGCAAAGATCTTGCTGCAAAAGCCGGCATCAGCAAAGTGATTAGTCCTCATACTTTTCGCCATTCTTTTGCCACGCATTTAATCGAAGGTGGGGCCGATTTGCGCGCCGTTCAAGAGATGCTAGGCCATGAATCCATCCTAACGACGGAGATTTACACCCACTTAGATCGAGCGTACTTGACGCAGATGGTGCAGGATTTTCATCCGTTTTCAAAGTTAGATAAGAGATTATAGAGTATAGCGTAGAGATAAAAATATATACTCCAATATCTCCTATCTGTGCTCTATACTCTCTAATCTATGATCTCTACTCTCTAATCTCCGAACCTTCTTCCGGAAACGGAATAAACACAAAATTCGTAAACTGACCATCCACTACAAAGAGGCAAGCGAACTCTTCGATGTCTTTGAAGTTTTGGACAAAAAGCTCCATATTCTCTTCTGCGATTAGTTTTCGCTGTACAAATTCTTCCATCATGGAAGCGTGGTAGTTCCACTTGTTTTCGTGCAATTCGCCTACGCCGATAAGCTTTTGGCCTATTTCGATGGGGCGTTGTGAGGTGACGAAGATGGGGAAATCGGAGAAGCCACGCTTTTTGATTTGGTAGGACGCTTCTTTAAGGGCATCAGCGACTTTGATGAAATCAGATGAAATGAGGCCTAAATATTTTCCATTTAAGTCAGGGGAATTAGGCGCGTTGGATAGGGCTGTGTAATCTTCGATCATGATTTAACTCTTACTTAGTAATAATAATTGGATGTCTTTGACCGGTTTGTGGAATAATTTTCCGGTGCTCGGTTGCGTTACGAAGCCTCGGTAGCAGAATACGCCTTTCATGAATGATTTTCCTTGCCAAAGCATTTCCTCCACACCCCCGGTCTTTCCCGCTTTCAAGATGAAAGAAGTCATCAGGTTGCTCATCGCTAAACTAGCCGTGTGAGCCACAAGGGATGGAATATTGGGTACACAGAAATGGGTGACGCCGTATTTTTCGAATGTCGGCTTTTGAATGGTACACGGTTCAGATGTCTCAAAACAACCGCCTTGATCAATACAAACATCTAAAATTAGCGTCCCCGGATTCAGTTTACTGACCATTTCTTCGGTCACGATGCAAGGGGTAATTCCGCTGTCTGAACGTAAGGCACCTACGATGATTTGGGCGTCTTGCAAAGCCTTTGCTAAGTTTTCCGAGTCAATTACCTGAGTAACGATGGGGAAACCAAGCGCCGCTTTTAGGCGTTGTAACTTGTATATGTCTTTGTCGAATACCTGGAACTGAATGCCCGCGCTCGCTGCCGCTCGCGCCACTTGTTCCACCACTTGACCTGAACCTAACAGCACAAGATTGCAAGGAGGAACGCCTGTGACGTGGCCTAACAGCAATCCTTTTTTCTTTTGAATCAAATCAGTTGCAATGGGCAAG
>JBIIGE010000070.1:0-6186 GCA_044236555.1 Aquirufa sp. | reverse complement strand
TGGCAGATTATTGAGGATTTCTTCAGCTACCAGGTGCGTTTGATGACCACAGGGGATGCGGGGCATGGGCAGCCATTTTACTACCATTTTGTGATCTTATTAGTCGGTTGTTTTCCGGTGTCTATTTGGGCAGGAGCGCGCTTGTTCAGGTGGAAGCGTGAGGACTTGGATTTTTCGAATTGGATGAAGGTTTTGTTTTGGGTGGTGCTGATCCTTTTTAGTTTAGTGAAAACAAAGATTGTTCATTATTCTTCGATGTGCTGGATTCCATTGACGTATTTTTCTGCCGTGGTATTGCAGGAATGGCAGTTAGGGGAGTTTCGCTTTAATTGGAAATACACCACGGTGATAGGTTTCGTGGGTTTGCTTTTAGCATCGGTTTTGACAGCGGTACCATTAATAGGCCAAAACGCTAGCCTTATCTCCCCCTACATCAAAGATGTGTTCGTGCAAGGAAATTTACAGGCGCCGGTTTATTGGGCGGGTTGGGAGTTTTTGATCGGTGCGGCATTTGCGGCGGCTGTGATATATTACCTGTTTACGAAGAAGTTACATTCGTTAATGGCGGCTTCGCTGGTAACAATCATGGCTTACCTGGCGATCGTTGTACCTAAAATTGAGGGGTATACTCAAGCGACAGTGATTGATTTTTACGTCGCTAAAGTGGGCCAAAAAGTATACATCGAAACCATCGGATTCAAGTCTTATGCCCACTTATTATATTTTCAAAAGCCCGCAGGAAGTCCCACGGGCGATGAATTAATGGCAGCGAAAAAGCTAGACCGTCCAGCTTATTTCGTCATGAAAGCGGATGTGAAAGAGGAGTTAAAGTACCACCCTAATCTAATCTTGCTGAAAGAGGAAAATGGATTTCTCTTTTACAAGCACCGCTAAATTTTATACACCTGGAAAGAAGAACGCGCCTTCGATGGCTGCATTCTCATCTGAATCAGATCCGTGGATAGCGTTAGCCTCTAAAGATTTCGCGAATTGCTTGCGGATAGTACCTTCAGCTGCGTCTGCCGGGTTCGTGGAACCGATAAACTGGCGGAAATCTGCCACCGCATTTTCTTTCTCTAAAATCATCGGAACGATTTCACCACTTGACATATAGTCGCAAAGGCTTTGGAAAAAAGGACGCTCTTGATGCACCGCATAAAATTGACCCGCTTGAGCAGGACTCATCCGCAATTTTGTCATTGCGATAATTTTGTAGCCGGCTTTTTCAATCTGTTGAATGATAGCACCTGTGTGACCGTCTGCGACTGCATCCGGCTTGATCATGGTAAAAGTTCTATTTGTTGACATTGGCATAATTTTGTACAAATTTATCTTTAACTTTGCGTTCGCCCAAATTTATTTACGGCAAGCCCCATTTATGACCTCCATCAACGAGTTAAAAGCCCAACTAATTCCCGGCACGAAAGTCGTGATTACCGCCCATTATAATCCAGATTCGGATGCGATTGGTTCGACACTTGCTTTTCAAGGATATTTGGCAAAAAAAGGTATTCAGGCATCGGTGGCGGTACCTTCTGCGGTAGCGGCTAACCTTCAATGGATGCCTAATGCATCGGGTATTCTAGCCTATGATGAGTTGCTACATAAGGTACAAATTGACGCGCTGATAGAAGAAGCTGATTTTATTTTCTGTTTGGACTTTTCAGGCATTCAAAGGCTACATAATATGGCTCCGCTCGTGCGCAAGTCGCGGGCAAAGAAGGTGGTGATTGATCACCATTTAGATCCGGAGGACTTTGGCGATTATTATTACCACCGAACGATTGCGGCCTCTACCTGTGAATTAATCTATGATTTAATTCTGGAATGGGGAGACGAGGATTTACTCGATAAGGAGATCGGTTCTTGCTTGTATTCAGGTATTATGACCGATACAGGCTCTTTTCGCCACCCGAATACGACGGCTCATGTGCATACTATCGTAGCTTCTTTGATTCAATTAGGCGTAAATACGAATGAGGTTCACCGAAAAGTTTTTGATTCGTCTAGTATCGATCGCTTGAAGTTTATTGGTCATGTATTGGGCCAAAGAATGGAATACCTACCTGAATACCATCTCGCTTTCCTGTGGATTACCGCAGAGGATTTAACAAAATTTAATTCTCAGGCTGGGGATACTGAAGGCATCGTAAATTACGGTTTACAGATTGCAGGGTGCGTTTGGTCGATTCTAATGATTGAGCGTCCAGATGGCGTAAAGCTATCATTTAGATCTATAGAACCATTCGCTGTTAATAAATTTGCCTCCACTTATTTCGAAGGAGGAGGGCATAAAAATGCATCCGGCGGACGTTTTTCTAGCGGAAGTTTAGCAGATGCAAAGAAAAAACTAATGGAAGTGTTACCTTTGTATCTTTCTGAAATAAATCGAGTTAAAAATCTATAAAACAACTATCATGCGTAAACAACTTGGAGTAATCATTTTAGCGGCAATGGCACTAGCTTCGTGTAACAATGTCGAAGTAGTAGACGGAGTTAAAATCCAAAAACACGAACACGATGACAGCGCCCCTAAATTGAAAGAGGGAGATATCATTACGTTTGATTTAGTGATTAAAAACGATGCCGATTCTACCATCAAAGATTCACGTAAAGAAGGAAAACCTTTACAAGATTTAGTACCTCCAGCTCCGGCGGCAGGCGCGTTCAAAGGTTCGTTTGAAAACGGTCTACGTTTATTATCTGTAGGTGATAGCGCAACCATCTTCGTTCCGGTAGATAGCTTATTCAAGGATGCTAACCAACCTATTCCTCCGTTCTTGAAGAGGGGTACAGATGTTCGTTTCATTGTAAAAATTAAGAAATCTCAATCTCGCGCGGATTTCGAAAAAGAGATGTCGAAATTATCAGCTGAACAAATGGGTAAAGACGCGAAATTAATCGATGCCTATGTTGCAGGTTCTGGAAAGAAATTTACTAAAACTTCAACAGGTCTTTATGTGTCAATTTCTAATCCAGGTGCTGGTGAAGCTCCACAAATGGGAGAGTCTTGGGAAGTTAACTATGTGGGAACTTTTTTAGATGGCAAGGAATTTGATAAAGGTACTGCAGTGGCTTTACCTCCAGTAGGTCAACTAGTTCCTGGCTTTAACGAAGCAATCATGTTATTGAAAAAAGGAGGAAAAGGTACTTTTGTGATTCCGTCGGCATTAGGCTACGGCGCTCAAGGAGCTGCTCCTCGTATTCCTTCAAACGCTATTTTAGTGTTTGAATTAGAAGTATTGTCTAAGAAATAATTGAATGAAAATTTTCGGATTCTTATTTATTGCCCTTTTTACTTTTTCTTGTCTTTCTGATATTGCATTAGAGGATGATATTAAGGCGGAGGAAAACAAAAAACAGATTTTAGCTTACTTTGCTAGCCAAAGTCAAACGCCAACCGCTCTATCGGATGGAAGCTATTATTTTGTCACTAAATCGAATCCATCGGGAGAATTAGCGTCTAAAGCTGACTCGCTTTTTGTACATTATGAGTTTTCTAACCTGGCGACAGGTAAGGTGCTAGATAGTACAAACCGGGCGACTGATTCTCCTTATTTTTTCCGTTATGGAGGGGCTAATCCAGTATTCGCCACCTTAATGACTGTTTTACGGGAGGGTGAGCAAGCCACTATGGTAATCCCAGGTACTGCACAAGCATTTCCTGACTTACCAGCCTATACTCCTATGAAAGTACGAATCAAATCCTACGTAGTACGCACCCAAGAAGATCAAATCCGCGAATTTATTGCGCGTAATAACTATGTCGTTACGGAGGCACAAGCAGATGGCTTGCGTTTCATTCGTCTAAAGGCGGGTACAGGTGACATTCCTGCGCAAGGAAAAGTGGTTAAGATTAAATATACAGGCCGGTTCCTAAGTTCGAGGGCTTTTGATGGCAATATGTCTAGAACAGATAGCCTTAGTGTAACGATAGGAGGCACGCAGACCGTTCCCGGTTTTCAAATGGGTATCGAGAAGATGCGTTTAGGCGAAAGAGCGGTGATTGTTTTTCCGTCTGCCTTAGGCTATGGAGCTAAAGGGAACAGTAATATTCCTGGCTATACTCCGCTTAGTTTTGAGATTTTTTTAGCTAAAATTCAATAGAGGTATGTGGAAATATCTAGTTTTACTTTTCGCTTTTGTTTTCGGGTTAACTAATTGTTCTATCGAGAATCCTGTTGATGAACAGGCGGCTAATAATGAAGCTGAAATTCAAAACTATTTAAAGCAACGCAATCTAAATTATCAAAAAACGGCAGATGGAATGTATTATTCCATCGTATCTACAGCAACTACTGCTAAACCAGTATTAGCTGATTTAGTAACCATACATTACAAATTATCTCTATTAGATGGCGGTTTAGTTGATTCTACCAATAAATCGGCTAATCAAACTAAATCGATTGTTTTTGGCATATCACAAAGTATTTTTACCCTTCCAGTTTCCATGCTGAAAGCAGGTGATAAGGCTACTTTTTTATTGCCGTCCTCCCTTGCATTTGGTGGAAATTCCTTCGGTAATGTTCCTGCTTACGCTGTTATTAGAGCTGATATAGAAGTTATCTCAATTAAAAATCAGGCGGACCAAATCACCTCGATGCAAACTGCCTATGGTTTAACAAACCCAGAGAAAACGGCCACTGGTTTAGTGTTTCAAAAAACGCTCGAAAATCCTACTGGTGCCGCAGTTGCGCAAGGTCAGTCAGTTAAGTTAAATTACCTAGGTCGTTTAGGTTATGGGTATATTCAAACCGATGCAAGTAATAAGGTAATTTATGATTCCAAGTTTGGAGCAGGTACCTTGACGTTTTTAACCGGTTCAGGTCAGTTAATCGCTGGCTTTGAAGAAGCCGTCTTGAAAATGAAAGTGGGGGAAAAGGCGAAAGCTATTTTGCCATATACAATCGGTTATGGAACTAAAGGTAACAGTAACATACCTGGCTACTCTCCCATTTATTTTGAGATAGAGATTGTTTCTGCTCAATAATAATGCGTCCAATTCTTTATTTAGCTACCCAAAACAAGCATAAAGTAGAAGAACTTAGCGCCTTGCTACAGGATCATTTTACCGTGCGTGATTTGAGTTCTCTAGCACTCACAGAGGAGATTCCTGAAACGGGCAATACACTAACAGAGAATTCGCTTCAAAAAGCGTGTTACATCGCCGATAAATTCCAAGTTTCTTGTTTAGCAGATGATTCAGGACTCGAGGTGGAGGCACTACAAGGAGCGCCTGGCGTCTATTCCGCCCGCTATGCCGGTGAGCCTAAAAATGACCAAGCAAACGTTTCATTGTTACTTCAAAACTTGCAGGGAATCTCTAATCGCCATGCGAGATTTGTGACGGTCTTAACCTATTTCAATGGCACAAGCTACCATTCCTTTGAAGGCGAAATTCAAGGGACCATTGTAGAGACTCCGAGAGGATTACAAGGTTTTGGTTATGATCCGGTATTTCAGCCTGAAAATGAAACCCGTACCTTTGCAGAAATGAGCCTGGAAGAAAAGAATCAAATCGCGCACCGAGCCCGTGCATTGGAGAAATTTATCAACTTCTTGGATAAAAAATAGAATTGAGTCTAGCGGTAGCTGATTATTCGATTAGCTTGCTATTTTTGTATCCTTTGCAAATAATTCCCTACCCATGAAATTGAAATTCAGCATTTTGCTGGTTTTTTTTTATTGTATTTCAGTTTCTTCCATTTTTGGTCAATTTGTGATTAAAGGTCGAGTGACTGATGCAAATAATGGAGATCCTATTCCTTTTGCCTCGGTCGGTTTAGTCGGGGTAAATCAAGGAGCAAGAACGAATTTTCAAGGGGAATTCACCCTAAATTCAAAATTCACAGCCGATAGCTTATTTACTTCCTTTGTCGGATATAAAAAGCGCGTCAAAAAAATAACGCGCGGACTTGCCTTTCAAGAAATCAACTTTCAAATAGAACCTTCGACGCTAGAAATGGCGGAAGTGAAGGTATACTCTGGCGAAAATCCTGCGTTTAAAATTTTGCGCGGTGTGCTTCAGCATAAAGAGTCAAATGATCGATCAAAGCTGACAGCTTACGAATACGATTCCTATAGCAAAATGGAGCTTGATGTAGATAACATTTCTGAAAAGTTCAAGGAGCGGCGGGTGATGAAGGACATTGCTCAGGCGATTAAGAAGTTTGAAGAAATGGCAGG
>JBIIGE010000026.1:0-22728 GCA_044236555.1 Aquirufa sp. | reverse complement strand
ATTTTGAAATTTTTGGTTTGCTTCGTAACTTGCGACGTTTTTAGAAAATAGCAAGATTAATATTTCAGATGCAGGTTAAGACTTCAATACAAAAAATGTACTTTTCGAATATCCTACTAGGGCTATTGTTCAGTTTTATTAGCTTGTCAGCGTTCGCAAATGAACCTGCTGCTGCTCCTACTTCTGAGGTGAAAGAAACAGCTGCACCAGCTGAGGCTAAATCAGAGAAATTCGATCCAGGTAAATTAATTCTTCACCACATCGCAGATGAACACGAATGGCACTTCTTCACAGTAGGTCATTTCCATGCTACCTTACCTTTACCTTGTATTGTTTATACGCAATCAGCAGGTTTACAAGTTTTTTCTTCGTCTAATTTCAAAAATGAGCACCACGAAGAAGTTCCTTACAATGGTTTCGTTTTAGAGCACGGAAAAATTCACGCAGAGAATGGCGAGAAGGTTTACGACATTTCGATCACGAAAAACGTAGCTTCTTTATTGATTTCAGCTGTTTTATTGTTGACTATCTTCATTGGTATTGGAAAAAAATACCAAGATAATCCGCACAAAGCTCCGTCAGGATTACAATCGATGTTCGAACCCATCATCATTTTTGTACGTGATGAGATTGCAAAAAATAACATTGGCGAAAAGCATTACCGCCGTTTTATGCCTTATTTGCTGACGATCTTCTTCTTTATTTGGTTTAACAATATGTTAGGCTTGATTCCAGGAGGGGCAAACGTGACTGGAAATATCGCTGTTACGCTGGTTTTAGCCATCATCGCATTCATTGTTACTAACGTAAATGGCCGCTCTACCTATTGGACTCACATCTTTGCGATGCCAGGTGTTCCTAAGTGGATGTTAATTATCTTAACTCCAGTAGAAATCGTGGGTGTATTTATGAAACCATTCTCATTAATGGTTCGTTTGTTCGCGAACATTACGGCAGGTCACATCATTTTATTAAGTTTAGTATCCTTGATTTTCATTTTTGAAAATGCGGCTTTAGGTCTCGCTGTAGTTCCTTTCTCACTTTTCATGAACGTAATCGAGCTAATTGTTGCCTTCATTCAAGCTTTCATCTTTACGATGTTAGTATCGAACTATATCGGTTCGGCGGTAGAGGAGCATCACCATTAATTTGTAAATTTTTTTTTATTATATAAACCCAAATCGTATGTCTATTTTATCGATTTTATTAGAAGTTTCTGTAGGTCTTGGTCTTGCAGGTATTGGTGCTGGTTTAGCTGCTTTAGGAGCTGGAGTTGGTATCGGCCGTATCGGTGGTTCTGCAATGGAAGCTATCGCTCGCCAACCAGAAGCATCTGGAAAAATTCAGGGTGCGATGTTGATCGTTGCTGCCTTCGTTGAGGCGGTTGCGTTATTCGCAGCAGTAATTTGTTTATTGGTTACTTTGAAATAAGAGACCAATCAGAATCTCCAAAGGGTTAGCCTTTGCATTTGATTCTACCCCATTTAAGACGCAATTTGGTTTACATTAGGTGCCAAATTGCGTTTTTAACACGATTTACAATAAATTAGAAATATTATGGAGTTAATCACCCCAGACTTTGGACTTATTTTTTGGCAATTACTTGTCTTCGGAGTTTTATTCTTCCTTCTAGCCAAATTTGCTTGGAAACCCATCATTCAATCATTAGCTGAGCGCGAGCAATCCATCGACGAAGCTATTAAATTATCTGAAACAACGCGTGCTGAAATGGCCGAATTAAAAGCAGGTAATGAGCAATTAATCGCTTCAGCACGTGCTGAGCGTGATGCTTTAATCAAACAAGCGAAAGAAGCATCGGATGCGATGATCTCTCAAGCTAAGTTAGATGCACAAACTGCCGCTAACCAAGAAATCGAAAAAGCGCGTGTAGCTTTCGAACAAGAGAAAGCAAGTGCTGTTGCAGCTATCCGTAAAGAAGCAGCTACTCTTTCGTTAGATTTAGCGGAGAAAGTGTTAAAAAGCCAGTTAAAAGACAAATCAGCTCAAGAAAAATTAGTTTCTGAGTGGATGGCTGACGTTAAATTATCTTAATCGAATAGACCATGTCAGAATTAATTGTAGCTCACCGTTACGCTAAATCACTGCTAGACTTCGCGATCGAGAAGAACGCGGTAGAGGCTGTAGCTAAGGATATGATTGACTTCGCAGAAACCTGCGATGCCAGTTATGAATTAGTACTAGCGCTTAAGAGCCCAATCATAAAGCATTACACCAAATTAGCCATCCTTGCGAAGTTATTCAAGGATAAATTCAATCCTGTTACTTACGGTATCTTCGTAATTATCACGAACAAGAACCGCGAAAAAATTCTTCCTGCTGTAGCAAAAGAGTTTGTTTCGATGTACACAGACTATAAAGGAATACAAAAAGCGACTGTTACTACTGCTTCGAGCTTAACAGCTGATCAAAAAGCAACCGTATCGAAAATAGTCAAAGATTACACTGGTAAGGAAGTAGAATTGATCGAACAAATTGATGAAAGCCTCATCGGAGGTTTCATTTTGAAAGTAGGCGACCAACAGATCGATGATTCGATCAAGCGGAAGCTGAACGACTTAAAAGTTTCTTTAGCATCATAATATAAAAGGCCTTGGAAACAGGGCCTTTTTCTTTCCCCACGGAACAAGCCCTATGAAAAAATTTGCCCTATTTACTGGATCGCTGATTGCGGGATTGTCGGTGGCGATAGGTGCCTTTGGGGCACACGCATGGAAAGACTATTTACGCGAAATTAACCGCCTAGAAACCTTTGAAACGGCTGCCCGTTACCAAATGTATGGTGGACTTGTGTTGTTGATTTTAGGGGTTTGGCAGATGAACTTCAGTAATAAACACTTGAAGTCAGCAGCATACTTTCAATTTGCAGGCAGCATTATCTTCCCAGGATCTCTTTACTTAATCTGTATAACGAAAATGTCCATTTTCGGTGCAATTGCTCCCATAGGTGGACTTTGTTACCTGATGGGATATGGGTTAATGATGTGGTCGATTTTTAAGAAATAATTAGTGTCGCATCACTAATTCAAGACTTAACCAAACAAGCTCCCCCATCGTCTTGCAATTCAAGAAACGATTGTCCTCATAATGCTTTGCAAGCTCTGCCTTTAATTGCTCGACGTTCTCTGTAGGCGCAATTTCATCTTTCGACATCACATTCATCAAATCATAGACACGCTGGCTCTCTGATTTTAATCGAGACGCAATCATGGAGCGTTCTTCAATTTGGTATTGCCAAACAGATTCTGGCGTCATATACTTCATGCCCAGCTCAATCAAGGCGTTATTCTGTTTAAAATATTGCGGTAAATAGACTGATTTCTTCCCCTCATAACATTGCTGATCAAAGTCAATCGGCCGTATGCGGTAATAGATTTCTTCAAAATCAGGAGTCGTAATTACCACAAAATTCGCACTGTGCATATCCCCTAATAATTGGACAAGGCAGCGTTCATTGAATTTGACAAACTCCTTCGCTAAACGGATGGGGGCCTCTAAATTATGCTCTAAATCCTGCTTTAGAAAAGCATCTCCCGGCACGCCGGCTATATGTTCCTCGACGAGTGTATTATCATGAGTGACGTAGTTGATGCGATTTGGCGATAAAATATGTTCTAATTCTAGGCCATACACCCGAGACGCATCCGCAATTTTAATGTAGAAATAGTCAAAGTTATCATTCACCCGATTCACAATCCGAATTCGAAATGGATGCGTATTCCCATAGGTACAATAATCGACTCGATCGATTACTAAGTGCTTAATCACCTCCTCGTTCCCGTCCGTCTTCAAATCAGCATAAATCTGCTTCAGCGACTCATATACCTCTTCCTGATCCCCTGGCGAATAAAACACGGTCTCCCAAAGCGTATCCACCTCATTCTTATCATACAAAACAATCGAGTTGTCGTAGCGCAACAGGTCCGTATAGCTAATGTTCATCACATGCTCACGGTTGTATTTATGTAAATACCGACGCAATTGCTGATTAATCCGATAAAGATTCTTCTTCTTCGAGATGAGCGCCATTATTCCGTGTAGTCTAGGGATTTACCGAACGTTTCTTTTAATTGCAAAACAGAATAGATGGCCAAAGAAAAACATAACACCCCTACATAGGCCGCCGAATGAATCAGGCCGACGGATGGAATTAAAAACTTAAATAACAGGGAAATAGGAATCAAGGCACCCCGCACAAAATTAGGCACCGTCGTAGTCACCGTCATCCGCACATTCGTCCCAAACTGCTCTGAAGAAAAGGTCAAGAAAACTGCCCAATAACCCCCAAAGAAACCCAACAACGTAATCATCACATAGGCATGCGTCGTTGTAATATTAGACATCCCAAATAAGTAGTAGAGGCAAATCGCCATGGCGATATACAAATAAGTCAAAACGGCCTTCCCTCTACTTTTAAACCACTGGCTTAAAGCTCCGGCGGCAAAGTCTCCAGTAGCCAGACCTATGTAACAAAACATAATCGCATCGCCACCACTTATTTTACCATCAATGCCAATAATTTTAGAAATTTCAGGGGCCGAGAAAACGAGAATTCCGATGATATACCAAATAGGCAAGCCCATTAAAATGCAATACAGGTATTTCTTAAACGTAGCTCCATTTGAAAAAAGCTGAAAGAAATTACCCCGTTCTACTTTATCATCCATCTCCGTATACATCGAAGATTCAAACGTGCCTAATCGTAATAAAAGCAGGGCTAATCCCATTCCACCACCGATAAAGTAGCAGGATCTCCACCAGTCAGGATCTGAACTTAAGCCCGCAACGATAGGAGCAAAAACTGCACCTGCTGCGCCCACTCCTGCAATAATTAGCGTACCTATTCCGCGTTTGGATGGCGGTAAAGTTTCATTTACTAAGGTAATCCCCGCCCCCAATTCACCCGCAAGACCTATACCCGCGATAAAGCGTAAGATGGCATAAGTGTTCATATCTGTCACTAGACCATTCAAGGCATTGGCTGCTGAATACAAGAGAATAGAACCGAACAAAACGGATTTGCGCCCTTTCTTATCTCCATAAACTCCCCACAAGATACCACCTAACAGCATTCCTCCCATTTGGATGTTCATCAAGTTTAGTCCTTGACTTAACAACTCATCCCCTGTAAGACCTAGACTCATCAAACTTGGATTTCGTACCACCGAAAACAGGATGAGGTCGTACACATCCACGAAGTAGCCGAGGGCAGCTACGGCGATAAGCATTTTAGCTTTGGCAGAAATAGTTTCGTTTTCCATACTAGCGTGAAAGCATATCAGACCGGTGAGAGTCTAGTTTTAAAAAGATAAATAATAAAATAGTGAATGACCAAAGAGACGATCCACCATACGAAAAGAACGGCAATGGGATACCCATAATGGGCATCAAACCAATCGTCATTCCTATATTAACTAAAAAGTGAAAAAATAGAATTCCTACTAATCCGAAACCGTAAGCACGGGCAAATCTCGAGCGCTGTAAGTCGGCTAAATACATCAATCGCCACAAGAAGCCCAGGAATAAAAGAATCATCAACATCACCCCTATAAAACCATGCTCCTCCCCTATTGTACAGAAAACCATATCGGTACTTTGTTCCGGCACGAAATCAAATTTTGTCTGCGTACCGCCTAAAAAACCTTTCCCCCAGAAACCTCCAGAACCAATCGCAATCTTCGATTGCGTCACCTGGTATCCTAAACCGCGCGGATCAAAACCCGGATCAATTAATACGCGAATACGATTCCGCTGGTGCTCTTTTAACACATTATTCACCACCCACTCCACTAAAAGCGCCAAGGTCATAATCGCCGCTACCGCACCCGATAAACGCAAATAGGTCTTCGGATCTCGCTGCAGGTAGATAGGCATGAATAAGACTAAAATCCCAGTAGACAAAACCAATACGACCAAAATAATCCAAGCCTTTACGAGTAAGGCGGAGACAAACAAGGCAATCCCACCAATGAACAAGCCAGGATAAATCCCGGGTAATCCCTCCCGATACAAGAGGATCATGAAGGAAGCAAACACAAGGGCAGAACCCGTCTCATTTGAAGCAACGATTAAAACCATCGGAATGGCAATGATTAATGCTGCTTTCCATTGATAGGGGAATTTACTCAAATTAACGAGCGGATCATTCAGGTATTTAGCAAGCAACAAGGCTGTGGCTGTCTTCGCAAACTCAGCCGGCTGAATGGTGGCGCTCCCAAATTTAAACCAAGAATGAGACCCATTTATCGTCACCCCTAAAAAGGGCACTGCAATTAATAAAAGCAATAAACCCAAATAAATGAATAGGGCAAACGATTCAAAAAAACGAAAATCGAGCACTAAAACACAGAGAATTAACACCAAACTCGTGCCTATCCAAACCAATTGTTTCCCCGCATTCGAATCATAAAACGCGGGATCAGAAAAGGACAAAGGCGCATCTGGACTATAGACAGCCGAATAGATATTCATCCAGCCCAAACCAACAAATAGGACATAGAATCCCACCGTAATCCAGTCTATCCGGCCTTGTATGTGATTCGAATCTGTCATTTCTTAGTAGAATCTGTGGTGACTTTTTTCCTACTTACTCCTCCGGCAGAATACACATTAGGTAAATAATTCATCTGCATGAATTTAGATTCTACCGATTTGCGATCCACTTTTCTTTTCAGGTATTTCTCCACTACAAGCGAGGCAATAGGAGCTGCAGCAGTCCCACCAAAACCCGCATTCTCGACAAATACCGCAATAGCAATTTTCGGATTATCCCGAGGAGCGAAAGCGATAAAAATAGAGTGATCTTTCCCCTTTTGGTTTTGAGACGTTCCCGTCTTGCCCACCATTTTAATATCGGGAATTTTCCCATCTGGACCTACCGTTCCGTTATTCACGGCATCTTGCATGCCATCTATCACTACGTCAAAATATTTCGCTTCGACCCCTACTTTAACTGGCGTTTTATAGAAAGGATCAATGACTTTTTTCAATCCGATTCCCTTCACCACATGGGGAGGAATGTACCACCCACGGTTCGCGATAATCGCAGCCAAATTTGCCATTTTCAGTGGGCTTACCACGATTTCTCCCTCCCCTATACTAATCGAATAGATATTCGAAAACTTCCATGCTTTATTACCCTTATAAACGGAATTGTAATACTCTACATTAGGCAGAATACCCTTCTTTTCATTCCCTAAATCAACCCCTAACTTCCGCCCAAATCCAAAATTAGCCACTAGGTCAGACCAACGCTGCAGTCCCTGAGCGGATCTTTCATAGGTATCACCCGTGGTATTGTCATAAATCATTTTCCGAAAAGCGTGGTAGAAATACGGATTACACGAAACACGAATCGCACCCCGTAAATCTACCGGCCCATGGCCATGGCATTTAACAGGGGACCCTGCATGCGAATAGACCGTCCCGGGACCAATAAATCCTAATTGCTGACCTACTAAGGCTTGCACTAATTTAAAGGTGGAACCTGGGCGATAATAGGCGGATGGGGGGCGGTTTAACAGCGGCTTCATGGGATCCAAAGCCAATTGCTGATAATATTTAGAAAAATTATTCCCCGTTAATAGACTCGCATCATAGGAGGGAGCAGAAACCATGGCCAGAATTTCTCCCGTGGATGGCTCTATAGCCACTAAACTTCCTACTTTATGCTTCATTAAACTATCCGCATATTCTTGAATAGCTAAGTCGATGGAGGTATATAAATTATTCCCAGAAACAGGATTAACATTCAATGAACCATTTTTATAATCCCCTTTTTCTACCCCATTGCTATTCACCATGCGGTATTTTATACCTCGCTGACCCCGCAGCGTTTCTTCGTAGAATGATTCGATACCAGAAATACCTACATAATCGCCTTGGCGATAATAATCCCCTTTCTGTTCTAATAAAGTAGTCGGACTAATTTCCGCTACATACCCTAACGCATTTGAGAAAGACCTCGACTGGTAGGTACGAAAGGCATTTGTTTCAAAGAAAAAGCCTGGAAAATCCACCATCGCATCTTGCACACTAGCAAATTGCTCTTTGGATAAATGCTTTAGAAACAGGCTAGGTTTTACCCGCGAATATGCTTTAGCCTGCTGGGAGGTTTTGACAAAATAATCCTTTGTTATTCCAAAAACTTGGCAAAAATGATTCGTATCCTTGATGACTGCCTTGCGAGGAATGATATATAAATCATAGACAGGCGTATTATAGACAATTAATTTTCCATAACGATCATACACTTCTCCTCGAAATGGAATCTGAATAATCTTGCGAATAGCGTTATTGTCAGCTGCTTTTTCATAGGTGTCATCCACCACTTGAATAAAAAACAATTTACCGATGAACAATAGTCCAACGATTGCAAAAAATAAGAAGATTAGATTTCTGCGCTGATTAAACACTTTGACAATAATTTACGACAAAAATACAGAATTATCTGCGCTTCTGCGAACGCTATTTAGGAAGACTTTTGATGAGTGCCAAAAGGGCAAAAGCAATGGATCCAAGCGAAAATACAATCGTAAACCACGGAGATGATGTGAAAAAATAGGCATCTAAATAACGGCCGGCAAAGACCCCAGCGACGATGGTCACTAACATCTGAAATGCGGCTCCTAAGAATTTTTGGTACGAATTCATATTCATCTAAAATTATCCAATTTTCGGGAAGATAAATCGTAAATTTGAAAATAGTTCGTTTGAACCACATGCATAAGAGTCTTGCCTTTTTATTTCTAGCACTCTGCACTTGGTCTTGTTCCCAAAATAGCAACAAGCCCATGGCAGTTGCCTTTCACAATGTGAATGCAAAATACAATGCCATTTGGCAGGCATCGAGGTTAGATAAAGAATTGCAAAAAAAATGGGAGACAGAACGAAAAGAGAATTACAACGCCACCCTTCCCATCCTCTTTCCCAGAGATTCTAGTTTTAAACAAAGCCATGATAAAGAAATTAAAGAGCTCATTCGCAAAGCGTCTTTAGTTATCGATCGCCACCAAAACTCCCATTTCATCATCGATGCCTACCTTTTGATAGCACGCGGTCGACTGTACCAGAATGACCTAAAAAACGCTATCGAAACGTATAAATACGTCAACTCTCTCGAAATTAGACCCGAGGCATTACTCGCTTTGTACGAAATATACTTAGATCAAAAGGAGTTTACTGCGGCAGAAAAAATTGAAGATTTTCTCAGTGAGAACCCGCTTAACGCCAACCAAAAAAAACAATATTTACTCTTAAAAGCCTATTCCTTTCAACGCTTAGATGAACCCGTAAAAGCCGCCGCTCTGTTACAGGAAGTACAGCGTTACCTAAAGAAAGGGGAAGAAAAGGCACGCCTTGCTTTCATCATGGGTCAACTTTTTTCTGACAACAACCAACCTAGTTTGGCCTTAGAAAGCTTCAAAACAGCGGTAAGCAATAAACCGAGCTATGAATTACAATTGCAAGCTAACTTAGCCATTCATCAATTAGAGGGAAATCTGGCTGCCTTGCAACAGATGCTAAAAGACCCGAAGAATGAAGATAGCAAAGCGGCCATTTATGTTAAAATTGGGCAATACCATTACCTGAAAAAAAACTATAAGGACGCGAAAGAAAATTGGGAAAAAGGAGGACAAAATAATCCAAACAAGGGGGAATTATTTTATCAATTAGGAGGCCTCTTTGCTAAGCAATTAAAGGAATATGATTTAGCTGCTCACTATTATGATAGCGCTGCCACCTACCTCTCTGCCTCCCATCCAGATTATTCGAAAGCACAGAAGTTGAAAAAATCGTGGGGAAGTTATACTGCCTATTCGACACAAATTGCCTTACAAGACTCTTTACTTCGTCTCGCAAATCTCAATCCATCACAATTACATGAGCTTTTTTTAAAGCAGCAAAAAGACACGGTCACAAAAACACCGGCTACCCAACTAGCTGCACCTGTTTTCACGAGACGCAGCTTCAGTAAAGAACAACAAAGTTTTTACTTTAATAACGAACAAGCGCGGATTCAGGGTGGTATTGAGTTTACTAACCGATGGGGCACTCGGAATTTGGAGGATTTTTGGAACCGTAAAAATAAAAACACCAGCATAACGCAGGTTGTAAATACAGCGAGCACATCCGAAAAGGTGACCGAAAAAAGCAAAGAGGCAAATAGTCAAGCAGAAGAAAATTGGCTAAAGTCCATCCCGTTGAGTAACGCTTCAAAATCGAAAGCAACTAAAATAATCGAAGAGGCACTCTTCAAACTAGGAAAATTAGCTAGGTTTGAATTAGGCGAAAATGAGCTCGCAAACAAAACGTTAAAACGCTTATTAACCGAATTTCCGAGTACTGGATATGAGGCAGAAACACTATATACGCTGTATTTAAGTAATGAGGGAGCAACAAAAATAACCTACAGATCCACGCTATTTGAACGGTATCCTAGTTCCTATTTTAAAACAATGATCCTCAAGCTAGAAAATGGAACCTTGTCAGAGAACAAAGAAATATTAGCTCAGAAAAAGTATGAAGGAGCCATTGAACAATTTGAAATAAAAGATTTCAAAACTGCGTTTGATTCATGTCTATTTATACAACAGAATTACCCTGGTAGTAAATTGGAAGATAAAATTGTATTTTTAATGGCGCTTAGTAAAGCTGGCTTGCATGAAAATGAAGAATGTAAAAACATTCTAACCGAATTTATAAGCACCTTTCCTACTAGCCCGCTTCTGAAAGAGGCATCAGAACTACTAAAGTTGATCAACAAATGATTGAATTTAATAAAGAATCTAAGGTAAATAGAGTTCATTTAGCCTATAAAATATTTGGTGGGACTTTCCTATTTACTATTTTGTTTATTGCGGCTGTTAATTATAATTTCCTTTGGCTTTTTGGAGGAATGCCTAGTCTACAAGAGTTAGAGAACCCGAAAAGCCAGGAAGCGTCTATTTTAATCTCTGAAGACGGAGAAGAAATCGGAAAGTATTTTAGAGAGAATAGAAATCCCGTTGAATTCGAAGAATTACCTCCGATCATAGTCAATACCCTCATTGCCACAGAGGATGCCCGTTATGTTAGCCATTCCGGAATCGACGTTAGATCGATGGCTAGGGTGGTCTTTTCCATAGGAACATCCGGTGGGGGTAGTACTATTTCACAACAATTAGCGAAAAACTTATTTCATACTCGATCCCTTGAATACGGGGAAGAAGACCCCATTTACATGGGATTATTAATGAAAGTAGGTGGTTTGAAAACAGCTATCGCGAAGGTGAAAGAATGGATTTTGGCCATCAAATTAGAACGGCGATATACGAAACAAGAAATTCTTGCGATGTACTTAAATGAAGTGAGCTTTGGAAATAATGCATACGGAATACAGGTAGCCTGCCGCACTTATTTTCAAAAAAACATTCAAGCCATAACGTATCCAGAAGCGGCGATGCTGATCGGATTATTGCAAAATCCATCTTTGTACAACCCTAGAGTTCGACCAGAACGTACCTTAGCGCGTAGAAATACAGTTCTAAATCAACTTGTAAAATACGACTATGTCGCGGCCGAGGAAGGTGAAAAAATGAAGAGTACCCCATTGAATTTAAATTTCAAAGTGGAAAATCAAAATACGGGAGCTGCCCCTTATTTAAGAGAATCGATTCGAAAAGAATTAGTCAATATCATCCAGGAGATAAACAAGGATCGACCAGAAAATCAACAACTGAACTTATATACCAGCGGACTCCGGATTCATACGAGTATAGACTCACGTATGCAAAAATATGCCGAAGATGCCGTGCAAGAGCATATGAGAGCGCAACAAGTTACATTTAACCAACATTGGTCCGGCAGAAATCCGTGGGTTAATGAGCGAATGCGAGAGATAAAGGGTTTTATAGTTACCGCAATGAAAAGGACTGAACGATACCGAAACCTGATGGAGGCTTACAATAATGACGAGCTAAAGGTGTGGGAAGAGTTAAAAAGACCCGTTAAAATGACCGTTTTTTCCTACAAAGGAGATATTGATACTACCTTGAGCCCATTGGATTCGATGCGGTATTACAAACGAATTTTGAATATAGGAATGATGTCGATGGACCCCACAAATGGCCATGTTAAGGCGTGGATAGGTGGCATTAATTACAAGTATTTTAAATACGACCACATCTCTCAAAGTAAGCGCCAGCCAGGCTCTACCTTTAAACCTTTTGTCTATGGAGCAGCGATTGAAAATGAAATTGCCAACCCCTGCGATAAATATGTGGATGAGCCTGTGACCTTTGGAACTGAAGATGGCCTTACAAATGACACCTGGACTCCTCAAAATTCGGATGGAAACTATAGCTATGAAAGCTTGACGCTACGCAGAGCCATGGGGCGTTCGATTAATACGATTTCCGCTAAATTAATCAAGGCCATGGGGCCTAGCAAGGTCGCAGATTTTGCCCATAAAGCAGGAATAACAAGTTCTTTGTATGAAGGGCCATCCTTGTGTTTAGGAACATCAGAAGTTTCCGTTTTTGAGCAAGTGGCCGCTTATTGCCCTTTCGCTAACGGAGGTGAAAAAATCGATCCAATTATCATCTTAAAGATCACCGATAAAAACGGCGTGGTTTTACGGGAATTTACGCCTAATGCGAAGGCTGTCATGAAACCTGAAACTGCTTACCTCATGACATTTATGCTCCAAGGTGCTGTTCGTGAACCGGGAGGAACGGCTCAAGGCCTAAATAGTAGTTCGATTGCTGCTGGAAATGAGATTGGTGCCAAAACAGGAACTACATCAAACTATTCAGACGGCTGGTTTATGGGTGTTACCCAAAAATTAGTGACCGGCGTTTGGGTAGGTGGAGACGACCGAAGTATTCACTTTCGCAATATAAGTTTAGGCCAAGGGGCTAAGATGGCTATGCCAGCCTTCTCTAAATTTATGGAGAAAGTCTATTCAGATCGATCGCTATCGCTGGATGGTTACCACAAAATGCCATTTATAAAACCGGCTGCTATGGCCTTTGATTTTAGTTGTGTAGGAGGAGTCGGCGCTGATTCCACCTCAACTTCATCAACAACTGAAACCACAATACAAGAATGAGAATTGTCGCCTTCGTATTCATTACCCTCCTAGCCTTCTCTTGTAGTTCAAAGAAAACAGGTGAAGAGCTAGCAAAAGAAAACTGCAGCTCCTGCCACAAATTCCCTGATCCTAGTCTTCTAGATAAAAAGACCTGGGACGAAAAGGTACTGATGGACATGTCTTATCGATTAGGCATTCGCAACAAATTTGAATTAACAGCTAAAATTACGGAGGAACAATTCCAAACGGCGATGGCGATGAATAGCTATCCAGACAAGCCCGTTATAAGCATTGAGGAATGGCAAGCAATCGTCGATTATTATGTCACCAATGCGCCAGAAAAACCACTGCCTCAAAAAGCGAAAAGTGCCATTTCAACCGAAGCTCTCCATTTCAAACAAGATGACTTTCTGTATCCTTCTTACCAGACAGGACACGTTACTTCTATAAAGGTGCATCCAACTAAATCAGAGGCCTGGATCGGGATGAATACGGGTGAAACGCTTTTACTGGACAGCAAATTCCACGTTAATTCAATCATCAAAACTCCCAGCCCAAATGTCAATACGGCGTTTATTGAGGGGAAAACCTATCTTTTAAGTATTGGGAAAATACTTCCAAATGATGAAAAAGTAGGTGATTTACTTCAAGTAAATGCTCCCGCTAAACTAGTTAAATTAGTGGATGGGCTAAAGCGCCCCGTCGACATGCAAGTAGCCGATTTCAATGGGGATGGTAACTCAGATTATTTAATTTGTGAATATGGATACCAAGCAGGTCAACTCATTTGGGTGGATGGGAAAACAAAAGAAAGACATGTTTTAAAGTCGCAGGCTGGAACCAGAAATGCCATCATACGGGATTATACAAAAGATGGTAAACCTGACATCTTAGTATTGATGGCCGAGGCGAAAGAAGGCGTTTCTTTATTTATTAACAAGGGAACGGGTCTTTTCGTTGAAAAACCATTGCTACAATTTGAGTCCGTTTGGGGAAGTAGCTATATGGAGGTCGCTGACTTAAACAAGGATGGATTCGATGACATCATTATTTCAAACGGGGATAATGCCGACAATTCGATTTCGAAAAAAGCCTACCATGGAGTTCATCTATTTATGAACGACCAAAAAAACAATTTCAAGGAAGCCTATTTCTATCCCGCCTATGGTGCTACGAAAACCCTTGCCCGAGATTTTGATGCAGACGGGGATATGGATTTGGCTATGATTGCCTTCTTTTCAGAGAATGATCACGGTAAAAATGAATCCTTTTTATACTTCCAAAACCAAGGAAAGTTACAATTTAAAGTAAGTAATCTGAATCTTCCAGATGATGCCAGGTACATGGCAATGGATGCCGGGGATTTTGACAAAGATGGAGATATCGACTTACTATTAGGCAATTTTCAATTTGGAAAATCAAAGCAAGGCGTTAAACTAACACCTGGCCTTCAGATTAGATTCTTACGTAATTCGATTCGCTAGTGAAGTTTGGCTCCCTTGGGAAGGAAAGCTTGGGCATTAGCACTTTGGCTTAAATAAGACGAACCATAGTTCCAATCGATCTTCTGTTTGTGTCCATTCAAGGTATAACTAAATGAAGTCCCAGGCTTAACAGCCGCCTTCACAAAGGAACCTTGAGGTTTAAATACTTTCATCGGACCTCTATTTTGCAAGGCCACAAAAGCCAGCTCGGAACCTACCTGAATGCCCACTAGTGACTTCGCATCAGCCGGCACTAACAATCCTGAATTTTGTGCATAGGTGAATCCTTTCCCATTACCTAACAATACACCTCCATTTGAAGCGTCATAGCGACCCATGGCCACTTCATTGGCAAAATTATTACCAATATAAATGATATCTAAATAGCCATCTGCGTTTACATCTAAGATTTGCATTCCATTCATGGACGACAATTGCGCCATGTCTGGTAAAGCTTTCGGTTTAAATTTACCCCCACCTAGATTCTCGATGTACATAGACGCATTCTCAGTAATGGATAGCTTAGTCGCTTTGGGTTTTTCTTTCTCGGTCAAGAAATCTTCCTGGGTAACCTTGCCATAATCCTTGTAATATATCCAGCGTTGACGTGTTGAATTCAACTGCTTATGCACATCATCTTTACCAAATAAAGGAGCAGAAAAAGAAACTCCAGCTGCGCTTTGGAAATAGACAAACGGGAACACATCGTAAACTCCATTTCCATCTACATCCCCATGCAACACATCCACTGGCTGTTTTGCATTTGCACGTAGTATGGTATTTTTACCCATATTACCCGCTACTAAATCCAGGTCACCATCTTGATCAAAATCCGCGGCGGCAATAGACCCCCAAAGACCTGTCAACTCTTCTAACCCAGTTTTACTCAAATGGACCAAACGGCCTTTTTCATTCTGGTAAATTTGAATCGGCATAAACTCCCCAGCCACCACTAAATCTACCCAACCATCGTTATTTAAATCAGTCCATACTGCATCACAAGCTAGCGCCGGTTTCAACAAATCAGGTGCCCACTGAGCGGTAGCATCGGTGTACTTAATGACGCCTGCTTTCGAATCATTGCGTAAAAGGCGGGATGGAGTACCTTGAGGATAAGAGAACGGTACATTACGCCCACTTACAAAGAGATCTAAATCACCATCCTTATCAAAGTCAACGGCTCTCACAGCCGCATTACTTTCAGTGAAACTAGGTAAGGCAGATGGAGCTAAACTAAAATTACCTTTACCATCATTCGCATATACTACATCTTGGAAACTAGTCGCACCTATTTGTCCTTCCGTTCCTCCTCTAGCTATGTATAAATCCAAATCCCCATCGCGGTCCATATCGATTAATAGCGACCCTAAATCCTCCCCTAATTTCTCTTTTCTTTCCAATACTCCTTCGAGGAATTTAGCCGTAAACTTTCCGGTAGGCTGTTGTAAATAGAATATTCCAGAATAAAACTTAGCTCCTCCCACGAAGAAGTCCTCTAAACCATCGCCGTTCACATCGCCCACCGAAGCACCAGGCCCTAATTGCGACATTTTGAACGGAATTAAACTTTGGAAATTAAAATCAATAAAATCCATTTCCTTGTGAACATCCGTTAATTGCATCTGATCCGTCACATCCTGCAATAATGGTTTCTGCTCTTGATACAAGGAGACATACGGCTTCTTTGCATCGGAGATTTTTACAGTTAAAATTTGATCTATCCCCGGTTTTGAAATGACCTGCATTGAATCATTCGGCCAAATCACCCGTAATTCCTTGATCTTTTGTTTTGTACCCAACCCAATATGTGCCACTGCCTCTACACTGGATAAATACCCTCTGTAAGGGGAATTCTCATAATAAAAATAGGTTCCATCGGCATAAACACCTTCAATACGTGTTCCAATCCCTTGCGAATTTTGACCTTTACCTTCGAACTTTACGCGTAAAAAATGGCTCTTATCCGCATTCGTCTCCACTGTGTTATTTTGGTAAACAAAGGCCTCATCATTGATATTATTCACTACATAATCTAAATCGCCATCATTATCTAGATCGCCATATGAAGCGCCATTAGAGAAAGACGGACGCTGAATCCCCCAAGCTGCACTCACATCATCAAAGTGCATTCCTCCCTTATTTCTAAAGGCATAGTTATTCACTTTAATGATAGGCATTTGCTCTAAAAGAATGGCATCTGAAGCTAAGCGTGAAGAATTTGCACGGTATAGCATAAAGTCTCGATCCGTTACATCCCGCGGGAAACCATTAGTAATCATCAAATCCCTAAAACCATCATTATCAAAATCCGCTAATGACGGGCACCAGCTCCACTCTGTCTCCGCCACTCCGGCTAACAAGCTAATCTCTTGAAAAGGGGCAGGTGAACCATCTGCCTTCTTACCTGAATTTAATTGTAACGTATTTCGCATGTACTGGTAGGTATACCCATGCAAATCACTATTCTGATACGTTTGGTAGCTATTAGGCGGCGCTAATTGCTTCTTGCGTTCGTTGTCCTTAGGCAACATATCTAATGCAACGATATCGGGACGACCATCATTATTTATATCCGCCACATCGTTCCCCATGGCAGACAAACTCGTATGCTTAAAATAGGCCTTAGCCTGATCTGTAAACGTACCGTCGTGGTTATTGATATAGAGAATATCATCAGAAACATAATCATTCGTCACATAAATATCCGGCCAGTTATCTTGGTTAATATCACAGATATTAATGCCTAAACCATATCCCTCTATCGTGATGCCAGCCTCTTTAGAGACATTCGTGAACACCGGATGGTTCTTTTCCTTTGACCACTCATTGCGGTACAAACGATCCGTATTCGGATAAGATCCATCGGTTACTTTAGGACGGTACAAGGACGGAACTTGATCTATCACATCGGTCAAAACATATAAGTCCAAATCTCCATCCCGATCATAATCAAAAAAGGCAGCATGCTCACTATGACCGCTATCATTAATACCGTATTCAGTGGCCAATTCTTTAAAACTCGGTTTGCCGTCTTTAATTCCTTGGTTAACGAAGAGCATATTCTGGCGATCTTGCTCTGCATTTTTCATTGTCGCAGACACATAAACATCTAATAAACCATCCCCATTGATATCTACAATACTTACCCCTGAACACCAACGATTCTTCGTGTCTATACCAGCTGACTTCCCTAACTCCTCGAACTTCATTTCCCCCTTATTCAAATACAGGGTAGCATTCGCCTGAGAACCAGAGAAAACAATATCTAATAGCCCATCATTATTAAAATCCCCCATCCCTACTCCACTTCCGTTATATAGGTATTCATACTTCAAAATTGTTAACGTATCGTTCTCCACGATCTTGTTTGAAAAATGAATACCGGTATCATCACCGGATAAAAGCTCAAAAGTAGTAGCGTTTTTACAAGAGAAAACTAATAAAGAAAAGGCAATAAAAATAAAGGTATAAATAGGCTTCATAGGGCAATTTTAAACTTAAGCGAAAATAAAAAAGGTGGGATAAATATCCCACCTTTTTTAAGGAAAATTACTAAAAATTAATACCCTGGATTTTGCTTCAATACTGAAGTTCCTTGAATATCAATTTGCTGCTGAGGAATTGGTAAATACTTATCAGTAGCAGTGTAAGAAGCACCACCAAATTTAGTTACCAATAATTTAGACTCATAAGCTAAGTAAGCATTTAAAGTAGGTACGTCAATTCCCCAACGAACTAAGTCGAAGAAACGGTGACCTTCAGTTGCTAATTCTAATAAACGCTCCATACGAACTGCTCTTTGTGCAGCAGTCTTATCAGCAAAAGCTGTATAAGGAGAGATTACGTAGTTAGCTTCAGCAACTCCACCTTTCGTTACAAAACCTGCAGGGTTAGCTGCACGGTTACGAACTTGGTTGATGTAACCTAATGCTGTAGTTAATGAACCAGCTTCGATTTCAGCCTCTGCAGCCATTAACAATACGTCAGCAAAACGAATGATGTTGTAGTTCATCGTTGCATAACCACGTGTCCAAGAAGAACCATCTGTTAACGTATTCTCTTGAGACTTGTAGTAGATGTATTTCTTAGGTGAGTAAGGACCAGCATACGATTGAGCACGAATCCAAGCTTGACCTGGGTGTTCGATCCAGTCTAAATATTGAATACCACGACGACCGATAGTGTGGTCAATACGTGGATCCAATGGACCCGCATCTTCTGTAAACGCTGCACTAGAAGCAACACCAAAATCATGCTTAACTGCATTTGCAGTTGAGTTATAATCTGGAGCACCTGCCGTCTCAGTTAAGATAGGTAAGCCACCTACTGTACGGTAAGCATTTGCCATAGAGAAAGATGGCTGGAAGAATCCGCAGCAGTTACCTGGACCATCAGCACCCGTATTGTATGGGTAGTTCAAGTCATCAAATGCGTTAGAGTTATTCACGTTACCTGTATTCATAGACGATTGAATCGCAAATACAGCTTCCTCATTGTTATCGTTCGCAGCATTGAAGATTTCAGCAAACTTAGGAACCAAACCGTATTTCTTACCGTTTGTTGTTACACCATTCGCGATAACATCTGTAAACTTAGCTCTTGCATCAGCAAACTTTCCTTGGTACAATAAAGCCTTTCCTAAGTAAGCCTGTGCAGCCCATTTGTTCGCACGACCTGCTGAAGAAGACGTAGCTGGCAAATTAGTTACAGCAAAATTAAAGTCAGCTTCGATTTTGTCCCAGAACGCTTCGGTGTTAGCCACTTTCTCAATTCCTTTACCGTATCCGATTGTCTCATCTACGTAAGGAACAGAGTTAAATAACTTCTTCAATTCGAAGTAGAAGTGACCACGTAAGAAACGAGCTTCTGCTACAATACGCGTCTTATCCGCAGCAGATAGAGCCTTAGAGCCATTCGCTAGGTTAATAACCGCATTACAACGAGCAATACCCTCGTATTTCCCCTGCCACGTGCTATTTAAGTCTCCATCATTTGCTGGAATCTCATAACGTTGCATAAGGTTGATATTCGAGTAATCACCTGGGTCAGTACCTTTATTGCTCTCTCCACCACGGATAGAACCCCAAACCCAGTTATTACCAGCTGCAAGACGAGAATAGCCTTTACCAGCTAATTGAGCATAAGCACCAATTAAGGCACCTTCCACACCAGCCTTAGATGATAGTTGCGCTTCAGCTAATGAACCTGTAGGCGGAACTTCTAAAAACTGATCTTTACACGCGAAGGTCAACGTAAGAGCTGACACACTCACTAAAGCGATTCGCTTAAAAATCTGATTATTTTTCATTTTTCTTATTTATTAATTAAGTTATATAACTAACAGCGTGGACTTTATGTTTTAGAAAGTCAAGTTGATAGATGCATTGAATGAACGAGTCACTGGGTAGTTACCCACATCAATACCAAAACCTGTATCCGCTGCACCACCTACACCTGGATCTAAACCTTTGTACTTAGTAAAGGTCAAAATGTTGTTAGCTGATAAAGTAAACTTCGCACGCTTGATACCTAATTTAGAAGTATATGACTTCGGAATGTTGTATCCTAATGAGATGTTTTGAATACGCATGTAATCACCATTCTCTACATACCAAGAGTTCTCAGCAGCTGAGGTAGAAATGTTAGATGCTGATTCCCAAATAGGTGCCTCTGCATTATTTCCTAAAGCTGGAGTCCATGATTGCTTAGCGCGCTCACCTTTTCCTGAACCTTCAAACGTTCCGTGGAAGTCAGTAAACCACTTAGACTGGTTCCAAATCTTGTTTCCTGCAGATGCATATAAATACGTCGCAAATTCAAAATCTTTGTAGGTTAATCCGATGTTGATACCACCTGTGTAAGTAGGAACTGGAGAACCTAAATAAGTACGGTCAGCAGGAGTGATTTTACCATCACCATTGATATCCGCATAACGGAAACGACCTACACCTTTACCTGATTGCTCAGGAGCAGACGCTACTTCAGCAGCTGAGTTGAAGTAACCAATTACTTGGTAACCATAGAAAGCTGATAATGAACGACCTACTTCCATACGAACTGGAACGATTCCACGGAAAGATCCACCTAATAAGTTCGTGATACCTGGAGCGAATGAAACGATTTCATTCTTTAAGAATGAGTTGTTAACTGTTAACTCATACTTCAAGTCAGATGTAAGATTTCCACGGTTAATAACTTGTAAGTCGATACCTTGGTTACGCATCTTCGCTACGTTAACCGCAGGAGCTGCAGCTGAGTTACCCACAACCGCAGGAAGAGGTACGTTGAATAACAAATCACGCGTATCTTTTCTCCAAACGTCTAAAGCAATTTCCCACTTACCATTTAGGAGTGTTGCATCCATACCAATGTTAGCAGTTTCTGACGTCTCCCACTTAGCAGCAGGGTTTCCGATACGTGAACGGAAGTAGCCTTCGTTAGCGCCTGATGATTGACCATCAATTGGATAGAATGAGTTACCGCGATCAGCAGCAAATAATGAGAATTGGTTAGCTGGGTTTACGTTATTCGAGTTACCCATTAAACCCCATCCAAGACGTAATTTCAAATCAGAAATTGCCGGAAGGTCTTTCATGAATTCCTCAGACGTAATTCTCCACGCTGCAGAAACCGCAGGGAAGATACCATAACGATTTTCAGAACCGAAACGAGATGATCCGTCACGACGAACAACCCCAGTTAAGTAATACTTCTCATCAAAGTTATAATCTAACTTAGAGAATAAAGAGTAGAAATTAACTCCAGAGAATAAGTTAGAGTTAACTACTGGTGATTGTACCGCATTTAAAGTTACGAAATCTAAGTCCATAGAGAATGGATTGATACCTGAACCTGAAATACTACGACCAGCACCTGTATTCAATGCCTCCATACCAGCTAATACATTCACACCATGCTTTCTCCACTTGTATTTGTATGCTACTGTGTTAGTTAACACGTAAGAGAATACATAGTTAGATCCTTCAGAGAATGAATCAGATGCTTCTGGCTCAGAATCGCCTAAGTATCTGTAGTTGTAGTTTTTGAATGCTGAATTGTTAAACTGACCACCTAAAGATGATCTAACAATTAAATCCTTCATTGGCTCATACTCAACATAAATGTTACCGAATGCATTTGCATTGTAGTTATTGTCATTTAAGTTGTTACGCATGATTTGACGAACTGGGTTACGTGGGTTGTTAAAACCACCTGCTTTTGTAGAAGCATAGCTACCGAAATCATCGAATACTGGAATAGCTGTAGGCATACGGTAAGCAGATAAGATTACTGACTCATCACCAGCAATACCTAAACCACCATTACCACCTGCTTGTCCACGAACTGAACGATACGTAAATTGTAAGTTTTCACCAATACGTACTTTCTTTCCTAAATCCCACTCAGAGTTGAAACGACCTGAATAACGCTTGAAATCGTTCTCTAACAAGATACCTTGTTGCTCTTGGCCAGATAAACCTAAATAGAAACGACCTCTGTCTGTACCACCTTGGATACCTAATGAGTGACGCATTGTGCTACCGAAACGAGTAATTTCATCATACCAGTTGGTACCAGCTCTGTTTGTTCTAATTACGAAAGTATTCAATGGATTAGCTGCAAAAGCTGCTTGAGCTGCTGCCATATCACCAGTGTTCACACCATTCGCGCCATTGAAGTGCAAATAAGTAGGTAAAACTGCTTGAGCAGAAGAACCATATTGAGGGTGAGTATAAGCTACTGCTGTTCCGTTAGCTGCCGCATTGTTACGGTATGCAACGTGAGTCCAGTCTGCTTGCTCTTGTGGAGTCAACATCTTAGGAGCACCACCTACGTTAGGGTCAGTACCACCGTACAATCCATCATAAGTAACAGTAAGTCCTTTATTACGAGAACCAGTCTTAGTTGTGTAAACGATTACACCATTCGCTGCACGAGCACCATAGATAGAAGCTGCTGCCGCATCCTTCAATACAGTAGATGACTCGATATCGTCTGGAGATAAGAAATCAGTAGATCCTACTGGAACTCCATCCACAACGTACAATGGCTCATTACCACCAAATGCACCGAAACCACGTACACGGATGATACTGTTCGTACCTGGTTGTCCGTTTGTGATTAAAGTAACACCGGCTACACGACCTTGTAATT